>CAYOZB010000036.1:0-22862 GCA_964408365.1 uncultured Halobacteriales archaeon
GATGCCCGCGTAGATGTCTTCCGTGTTCTCGCGAAAGATCACCATGTCGACGCGCTCCGGGTGCTTGACGGGCGTCGGGACGCCCCGGAAATACCGAACCGGTCGAAGGCACACGTAGAGATCCAAGATCTGCCGGATGGCGACGTTGAGGGAGCGGATGCCGCTGCCGACCGGGGTCGACAAGGGGCCTTTGATGGCGACGAGGTGGTCGCGGATCTGTTGGAGCGTATCGTCGGGCAGTTGCTGTTTGACTTTTTGCAACGCTTCGTCACCGGCAAGGACGCGGAGCCAGTGGATCTTGCGTCGGCCGCCGTAGGCTTTCTGTACGGCCGCGTCGAACACGCGTTGCGAGGCACGCCAAATGTCGGGGCCTGTGCCGTCTCCCTCGATGAACGGGATGATGGGCTCGTTGGGGACGTTGAGCCGTCCGTCCTTCATGGTGATCTTTTGACCGGGCATGGAAAGGAACCGTCGCCGCGCGCCAGATGCGTCTCCGAGATAATCTTTTGGGACTCGCCTCGAACCCGCGGAACGCGCGCACACCGCGTTTGGGAAACGCTTTATAGCGACGCCTGGGTGTTCGAAATCCTCCATGAAACGGGCCCAATGGTTCTTGTTCGTGCTCGTGACGTCGACGCTTTTCGTTCCGCTGGTCCACGCGCAGAGTTCCGTCGCCATCGAAGAGATCCGACTCCTGGACGCATCTGAGGGCGAACTTCGGATCGTGCCAGTCGCCGGGTTCGTGTCGATCGAGGTCACCGTCAACAACACCGGCACGACGACGATCGATGGTCCGCTCATCCTCAACCTCACCATCGCGGCCGACGACGGTTCGTACACCAAGACGACGACCGTCAACCGCCCGGGTCCCGTGTCGCCCGGCAACACCACCGCGTTCAGCTACTCGTGGGCGCCCGCCGGACGCACGGTCGGGGACTACAAGATCACGGCCCGCATGACGAGCCCCGCGTCCGCGGAAGGCCTGGTCGCGAGCTTCACGGTCGCTGACACCGCCGTCGAGACTGGGAACATCGTCGACCGGACCCTAAGCTTCTACTGGGTGTTCGGATTATTCCTTTTCGCGATCATCGTGTTCTTCGTGGTACTTGCTGCCCGGCGAAGTTGATCCGGGGGCCAACGATTTGTCAAATGTCAAAGCCCGCTTCCTTGGCGGAGCCGGCGAAGTCGGCCGTCTCGGGATGCTCCTGGAGCAAGACGAGGCCCACGTCCTCTTCGATTACGGGATGAGTCCGGACAAACCGGTCCCTTCCTATCCGCAGGAATGCCCGCCCGTCGACCTCGTCTGCCTCACCCACGCCCATCTTGACCACAGCGGCATGTTGCCCTGGGTCGCTTCACGTTACGAATCCACGATCCTCACGACCCGGCCCTCCGCCGAGGTCGCGACGCTCCTCCACAACGATTCCAACAAGATCGCCGCCAAGGAAGGATTCCCTGCGCCCTACGACAAGAACGACATCAAACACACCCAGAAAGTGTTCGACTACGTCAAGCACGCCGAGTGGCGCTCGCAGGCGGGCATGGAGCTCCACTTCCACGCCGCCGGGCACATCCCGGGCGCTACCATGTACGAGCTGCGCTCCGACCGACGGATCCTGTTCACCGGCGACATCACCACGTTCAACACGCGTCTCGTCTGGGGCGCTCACCCCGTCAAGGCGGATCTTCTCTTCATGGAATCCACCTACGCGGGACGCGAGCATCCCGACCGTCGAGAGACCGAACGCGCATTCCTCGACTCCATCTCCGACACGGTCAAACGCGGCGGCACCGCGCTCGTTCCCAGCTTCGCCGTCGGACGCAGCCAAGAGATCGCACTCGTGCTCAAAGACGCCGGCCACAACGTATGGCTCGACGGCATGTCCAAAGAAGTCTCACGCATCTTCTTGCAGAACCCCGAGTTCATCCGCAACAAGAAGGAACTCGAGAACGCGTTCGCGAAGATCAAGTTCGTCACAAGCCAGCACGCCCGAAAACAGGCCGTGAGCGGCGGCAACGTGATCATCACGACGAGTGGCATGCTTGATGGCGGGCCGGTCCTGTACTATCTCAACCAGGTCGCCAATGATTCGCGCACCAAGATCCACCTCGCCGGTTTCCAGGTCGAAGGCTCGAACGGACGACGACTCCTCGAGACGGGCCGCATCGAAGACAAAGGCGTGTCCCTGAAGATCGAGTGTCCGGTCGAGAAATACGATTTCTCCGCTCACTCCGGTCACGCCGAACTCGTGAAGTTCGCCAAAGCGTCCGGAGCGAAGGACGTCGTGTTGTTCCACGGGGACCAGAGCGAAATGCTCCGGCCCGACTTGGAGAAGTTCACGAACGTGCACACGCCGCAGATCGGCGATGTCATGGAATGGAAAGACTGAGCGGCGCAATCCAAATAGCGCCCGCCCAATCGTCAACACCGTGGCCTGGTTACAATGGGACCCCCTCGGCGCCGTGGGCGCGGTCATCATGGTCCTTCTCTTCGCGGTCGCCGCGTTCGTGTTGTTCTCCGCGCCGGGCCGGCCGGCCAACCGTTGGCTTGCGCCGTTACTTGTGCTCGAGGCCTTCCCCGGCGAGGGAGGATTTGTGGCTCGGCTGTTGACGGACCCGGGGATGCAATATGCTGCGGAGTATGGGGTTGCGGAGCCGAGCGGGGCCGCCTTCATGTTTCTGCTCCTTGGCTTCCTCGGCGTTGCGTTGGAGACGCCCTTGGTCTATCCGCTGCGACGCCCAATTGTTCAGCGGTTTCTCGTCATCGCCGCCATCCTCTCGGCCGCCGTGATCGTCTTCGTCCCGGGCGCATGGACCTTCGGTCGCACGCTCGGCCTCGTCACGATGGCTGTGCTATTGTTTAGTGTGGTCGCGGCCATTGACGCGTATCGGCGGACGCCTCCCGGTACACTCATCAGAAAGCGTGCCGGTGCGTACCTGCTCGCATTCGGAACCCGTGACTTGGCCATCTTTTGGGCCATCGCGCCCAGCATCGTCGGCGGAGACCAACCCGCGTCGTGGTCCCTCATTTGGATCACTCTGACCCTCCTCTATCTCGGTTTCCTCCTGTACGGGATTCTCAAGACACAACTCTTTGACATCGACCTGAAGCTTCGCTGGACGGTCCAAAAGGGGACCGTCGCGGCCATCTTCTTGGCCGTCTTCTTCGTCGCGATGCAACTTGCAGAGAACGCTCTCAATCAACGCTTCGGGTGGATCTGGGGCGGCATCGGCGCGGGCCTCCTGCTCTTCGCACTTGCGCCCATCATGCGTATCGCAGAACGGATCTCCAAGGCCGCGGTCCCGCAGGCAAAACCCTTGGACGGCCTAACGGGAGACGAACGGAGCGCGTTCTATGCGGACCATGTGCGCGCCGCATGGGAAGATGGAAGCCTCGACCGAAGCGACCGAGCTCTACTCAACACACTGCGGAACCGGCTTGGTTTGCCCATCGACACAGCTGCCCGGCTCGAATTGGAGATCACATCGCAAGCCTGACGGTCTTCTACGCAGGCGTTGGACGATGCCTTGCGACCGGTCCGACTACGCCTTCATGATGGAGACAAGGAACACGACGAGCGCGATGACCGCGCCCACGGCTGCTCCCAAGACTCCAGCAAGGCCGAAGATGACGTCGCCCGGGCTGAAGATCGGCGTGATGAGGCTCACGATGGGCCACGTCAACGCACCGAACAGCACCAGACCGATGACGCCGATGACGGTGAGCGTGATGCCGATCGCACGGCTCTTACCCGCGCCGAAGTACGCCGTGAACAATCCGGCCATGAGCGTAAACAGGCCGAACGCGAAGATCAAGATTGCAAAGAACGTGTTCAGCAGTTCCGCCATGGGATTGTTCCTACTCCAAACAACTCAGAATTCCCTTGTTCATTAGAACTTCGTACCAGTCAGGGTCTTCGTGTCGACGACGCCGTTGATGGACCGGATCTTGTTGACGATGACGTGCCCCAGTGTGTCGAAGTCGGGGGCTTCCAGTTTGGCAATCAAGTCGTATTCCCCGAAGAGAGGGTGTAGTTCCACGATCTCGGCGACCTTCAGGAGCTCGTTGTACACATCGTGCTCCTTTGCGGGTGCCGCACTAATCAAGACGAAGCCAACGGCCATTGTATCTTCTCTCCTCCGAAGCCTCCCCGTTTTCTGAAACCGAGGGAGTGCGAAAAGGGGGCGGCCGATTATAAAGGGGCCGGTTCCGCAGCCGTCCCCCGAAAACCCTCGATAATCAAGGGTTTCAGTGGATCGGTTTCCGGATTCCCGAGGGTTCGCGCTCGTATTTTCCGAAGTCAACGAGTCCCTTGAGCACAGATTCCGGTAGGATGGGTCCGTCGCGGCACAAGCGGATGCCGTCGACTAAGCACGCGTCGCAGATCCCGACCGCGCACTTCATCCAACGCTCGAGCGACGCTTGCACGGGTACGTTGCGTCGCATGCACTCATCGAACACGGCACGCATCATCCGTTCCGGGCCACAGGTCAACACGTCGTCATACTTGTTCTTCGACAACAATTGCGACGCGAGGTCGGGAGAGCGTCCATGGAATCCCTCCGAGCCGTCATCCGTGGACACGTGGACGGTGGCTCCGGCCCGTTTGTAGTCCGCGGCGAGCAAGACGAATTCTTTGGTTCGGCCGCCGATCACAACGTCGACCAGGGCTTTTCCGTTGACGCGTTCACAGAACGGCACGAGCGGAGACGTGCCCGTGCCGCCGACCACGATCAAGATCCGTTTTCCGCGCACCTGGTACGGTTTGCCGTATGGGCCGCGGATGCCGAGCCGGTCGCCGACGTGCAACGCGGCCATCGCTTTGGTGCAGTCGCCTTTGGCTTCGACGAGGATGCGGTACGGTTTGCCGTCGCCCCACAACGCCATCGGCACTTCATCCACGCCCGGGACCCACACCATGACGAACTGGCCTGGTTCGTAGGAGCGCAGGAACGGTTCGCGGAAATCGATGATCACGTGCCGCGAAGAAACAGTGGTCACGCGTTCGATCTTGACGACGCGCGACGCTTCCATTGGGGCGCGGCGAGTCCCGCCGAGCAAAAAAGGGTTCCTCGCCCCGAGGGAAGGTTTCACGGGGCGCCAGGAAACCTTATCAGGACCCTTGGACGGTCGAACGTTGACCGTGCGGTTCCTTGTCCTCGTTCTTGTCGTTCTGGCGTTCGCCGGCCTCCCGTCCGTGGAGGCACAACAACCGGTCGACCGTTGCACCCATCAATGCGAACCGACGTCGATCGACGTCAACCCCAACGCGCCCGTTTCGAGCGGCCCCATCAATGTGATTCTGTACGGGCATCTGCAACATGCAATCGGCTGGGGAACGATGAACCTCGTGCCGCCGAATCCCGACTACGAAAATGATCTCAATAGCGGATCGACAATGCCTGGCATCGATACCAGTACCGGTTTCTGCCCGCCGGACCTTCCCTGCGCCGATTTTCACTTCCAAAACGGCATCTTCCGCATGGAATTCTGCCCCGGCGCAATCCAATTTATTTCCGCGGATGAATGGTTCATGGGGTGCCACGCATCAAGAAGTCCGTTGCCTCTGGAGGTAACGGCGCCTCCGACGGTGTACTTCTATTTGAGCGCCGACGCGGCTCCTTCAAACACGGCGGAATCACCCCCCATCGGAGCGGGCGTCTTGCCCAACGTCCGCATCCGGGCGTCGTTGCTAGAGTGGGGCACCGAAACCCGCGCGACGATTGCAGAAGGTTGGTCGGAACCCGGAGTCTTGATGTCCGTCCCTGGACGCGAGCAGGTGTATGAGTTCCGGGCGGACCTTCAGAGTCTGGCGGTGGACGGGCGCCTTGCATTGGGCAAGGGCGGCGTGCAACCCAAGCGCCTGGAACTCGAAATCGAAATCCAACAAATCACGGCCACCGATCCCGACATCCGCGTTGCGCAACGAGACTGGCGAATCCATACGGGCCCCGATTTCCCTCCACGGGTCATCCTACAAGTTGATGGTCCCTTGGTCCAGCACCGATTGATGACGACCACGTTCCAGGGCGTCAGCTATGCGCGCTACTCGATCCAGTCCGCATTCGGCTCGTACGAGTTCGATGTCGACCAGGTCGAGGCCAAGATCGTCACTGGCAACAAGGTCTCCGTTCCGGACGATGCCTTGGAATTTCTCGTGATGAAGCGTTCGCTCGACCATGACGGGATGCTTCTGCCGGTGAACTTCACCTGGCGCGTACACCCCGAACATTTTCCCGACGAAGGCACCGACTATTCGGTCGTGGTCTCTTCGACGAACCTGCAAGGCACGTATCGGGTCACCGACGCGGCGAAGCTTGAGATACACGATTTTGACGGCGTGGCCTCGATTCCCAATGTTCCCCTGTTCGTGTCGTTGCTGGTCCTTGGCGTGGTCTTCCACTTTCGTCGCCCGTGGAAATGAGCCACGTCGGTACCCGCACAATCGGCCAGGAAACCTTATCAACGCCAAACCACCGGTTCTCGGCTGAATGCGGGCACCCTGGGCGATCCTAGCGATTCTGCTCTTCGTCGCCACGCCGAGCGTCACCGCCCAACACCCCGTCGACTCCTGCAGCCAACAGTGCGCACCGACCGACGATGACGTCAACGCCATGGTGCCCGTGCGGGCCGGCACCACGAACGTGATTCTGTTCGCGCATTTCGAAAGCATCCTCAACATGGCGCCGCTCAACACCGTGCCGCCGAATGAGACGTACGAGCAGGATCTCAACCGCGGCTTCTTGATGCCGACGATCGACACCAACACCAACCTCTGCACGGGTCAAACCTGTGCGGATTTCCATTTCAAGAACAATGAGTTTACGATGTATCTCTGCCCCGGACTCGTGACTTTTGAAGACGAGGGTTTCAGGTCGGGCTGCCACTCGCCGGGGATACCTGGCCCGTTGGACATCATGGGTCCGATGACGTTGTACTTCTACGTCGGATCAAACGCGAACCCTGCCTCCGCCGAGGATGGTCCCTCCTTCCTTCCTAACGTCCGGGTCGCGGCCCGGTTGGAAGGGGGCTTCCACAACCGACTCGTCCTCGCGAGCGGCGCGTCTGAACCAACCGCGATCACGGCGGTCTCCCAAGAACCGGTCGTGTACGAATTCAAGGTCGAACTCACGCCTCTTGCCATACCGGGCGTAACCATTCAGGATCTCATGTCGCGCGGACTCTACTTCGTCGTCGAAGTTCAACAGATCCAAAGCGACGAAGCCTTCGACACCAGTATCGGACAACCCAGCTGGTCCGTTCGAACGGGACCCAAGTTTCCTCCGCGCGTCGTGATTCCGACAAAGGACCCCCTCCGCCTGATTGACAAAGGGTCGTTTGTGGTGGACAGGAACATGTACGCGTGGGCGAACGTCCTCCCCGTCTACGGCTCGTACGACATCAGCCACGCATCGGTGCGTGCTCGCGTCGTCGCGCCCGGGACGGAAAGGCCGGTCGACCCGCGAGCGCCGGATCTCCTCATGTTCAGGCGATCCACCGACCATGATGGCGTATTGAAACCGGCGAACATCACGTGGAAGGTCCATCCCGAATACCTCGATGTCGGCGGTTCGGTGTACCGGGTCGACTTTGAAGCGCGCAACCTCCAAGGCACGTACGAGTTGGCCGAGTCCGTCCCGATCCCCGTCACGGCGTTCAGCGGCAAAGGCACGCCGACCGCTTCTCCGATCCTCGTCCTCGCATTCGTCGCGATATGCGTCCTGTTTGCACGGGCGCGCCACGTTGCGTGAGCCTTCGCTCCGCAAATCGTTAAAGCCCGCCGAGTGACTTGGGAACCCATTGAGCGTCCTCGAGGCCGTCTACCGGGAAGCCTTCACCTCCCTGCGTCATCGTTCATTGATGGTCGGTAACCGGAAGGACTTCCGCGTCGGATTCTACCCCTACGCCGGGTTGAAGTCCACCATCTACCAACGCGACGACCACTACGAGGTGAAACTCGGCGACCTCCTGGAAAAAGCGCCGCTCACGGTCCACTACAGTCTCGCCTGCATCCTCATTTCCAAACTCGATCGACGACTGCGTCTAACCACGGCCGAGCGTCTTGCGTACGAAGAATGGGCCCGCTCCCCGGTCGTCACGCAGGCGCACGAGGCCGCGCGACGCGACCGGGGCGCGAAACGCATCGACCCGCCCCTCGGCCAAGCCCACGACATGACGCCGATGTATCACCGTCTGAACCGCGAATATTTCACCGCGCTCTTGCCGCCCGTCACGATCGGTTGGAGCCGCGGACGAAGCCGCTCCATCTGGGGACACCACGACGACGCCCACCAGGCCATCGTCCTCAACCGCATCCTCGACCACCAACGCGTCCCCGCGTTTGTCGTCGAATGCATCCTGTACCACGAGATGCTCCACCACGCCATCGGACCCCAATACGGCAAGACCGGTCGCCGCATCCTCCATTCGCGCGAATTCCGACGACGAGAACGCCTCTACACCCATTACGAAGAAGCCCAAGAGTTCCTGAAGCTCCTCGCCTCGCGAAAGATCCGGCTCTGAAGGCGGCGTCAGTTTCAAGGACCCGCAAGCCATTCCGGAGTTTGGCCGAGTCTGTGTCGGAGGCGTTCACGTTGGTGTACTGGGATTATTTCATGACCGAGCGGGAGAAAGAAGTCGAGACGTTCGACGGTCGCACACGGATCGTCAAGACACGTGCGCCGCGCGTCGGCCGGATCATCGGCGTCGCCGCGGGAACCCTCGCCATCCTCATCGTTCTCTTCGGCTCGTGGTACGTCGTCCCGGCGGGCCACCAGGCCGTCGAGTTCTCCGCGGTCTCCGGCGTCAAAGACGGCACGACGGGTCCGGGGATGCATTTCAAAGTCCCGCTGGCGGAACAAGTCACCCTGTACAAGGTCCAGAAGCAACTCTACACGGCGGACGCGGCGGCCGCGAGCAAAGACGGCCAAGAAGTGCACAGCCAGGTCGGCGTTGGTTTCCACCCTGACGCTGCCTGGGTCAACTGGCTCCACCAGAACATTGGTCCGAACTACGCCGACGTGATCATCGTCCCCGCGGTCCAGGAAGCCGTGAAGGCCGCGACCGCGCAGCACGATGCGTTGAACCTCATCCGGAACCGCACCGTCGTCAACCAGGAGATCCGCACGATCCTCGAGGCGCGGTTGATCGCCAACCACATCTTCATGGACGAACTCTCGATCACCGAGTTCGATTATTCCGCCCAGTTCAACCATGCCCTCGAGCAGAAGGTCGTCGCGGAGCAGAACGCGTTGGCCGCGCAGAACAAGTTGAAGCAGGTCGAGTTCGAGGCGCAACAAAAGGTCGCTGAAGCTACCGGCCAGGCGGAAGCCGCCCGGCTCCTGAGTGAGCAACTGTCGAAGAACCCCTCGTACTTGCAATTCCTCTGGCTCCAACGATGGAACGGGGAACTACCGCAATACATGGGCGGCGAGTCGTCGACCAGCATCCTGCTGCCGTTCAACCAACCGACGACCTGAGGGCCCGGCGGCGCAAACTCTTAAGAACAAACCAAGTTCGCGCGCGTCCCCATGGCCGACCCGGAGGCTGTACAAGCCCTGAAGGAGCTCGCGCTCCTCGGCGCGGCCAGCAGTTTCGTCGAGACGAACTCGTCCGACCTGGCCGAACGGCTCAAGACCAGCCAGCAGACCGCGTCGCGTCGGCTCCTTGACCTGGAACGGCTCGGGTACATCCGACGCGAGAAAGGTGTGCGCAACACGTTGGTGCGGATCAGCGAGGAAGGCGTCGGCGTGCTGCTCGACGAGTTCTCCGCCTACAAACGCATCTTCGAGAAATCCCAGAAACTCCTCATCAAGGGCAAAGTGGCAAGCGGTCTCGGCGAGGGACGCTACTACCTCGACAAGCCCGGCTACATCGACCAGTTCGTCGCCAAGCTCGGCTTCAAACCCTACCCCGGCACCTTGAACCTGGAGATCCGTGGCGCGGAACTGAACAAACTTCGCATCCTCAAGGCCGCGACGTCCATCCCGATCGCATCGTTCCAAGACAAGGAACGCACCTTCGGCGCCGTCGACGCGTGGCGCGCGAAACTGCGAGACATCGAAGGCGCCGCCATCCTCCCCAAGCGCACGCACCACACGCGCACCTTGGAGATCATTGCGCCGATCTTCCTGCGCGAAACACTCACCCTGGTCGACGGGGACGAACTGGAAGTGGAGGTCAGGTTGGAATGATCCAGGTCCTCCGCCTCGGCCATCGTCGCGCCCGCGATGCGCGCGTCACCACCCACGTATGCCTGACGGCCCGCGCATTCGGCGCCGAGGCGGTCATCGTGACAGAGAAGGACGCGGCCCTCGAGAAGACCGTGAACGACGTGGTGAAGCGGTTCGGCGGCCCTTTCGCAATCCGAACAGGTGAGGCGTGGAAGCCCCTCATCAAGGCGTGGAAAAAACGGGGCATCGTCCTCCATCTGACCATGTACGGGGAGCCTTTGGAGGACGCATTGCCGCGCGTGCTAGGCAAGGACGTGCTGGTCGTCATCGGAGCCGAGAAAGTCCCGGGGGACCTCTATGGCCTTGCTGACGTGAACGTCGCCGTCGGCAACCAGCCCCACAGTGAAGTCGCGGCGCTCGCCATCACCCTCGACCGACTGACCGAGGGTACCTGGTGTCGTCGTTCCTTCGAAGGACAGGTGCAAATCGTCCCGAACCCTCGAGGCAAGACTCTTATCAATCGTAACGAGTTGACGAGACCCCGGCCGTGAGAGGAACCCTGGTGAAAGCGAAAGATTGGATGCCCACGTTGGACGACCCCCTCGTCCAAGAATACATCCGTGAACGGGTGGGCGAAGAAGGGCTCACAGTGGCCGCCTTGATCGGCCAAAAGGAACCCGTGCAAGGCGTCGAGATCCTGGAAACGATCAAGGACAAACCGAGCAATGTGCGCAAGGTCCTCTACCGATTGGAGGACGCGCGCGTCGCCGAATACCAGAAGGACACTGACAAGACCGGCTGGGAGACGTTCATCTGGCGCTTGACACTGAACGAGGTCAAGTACCAGATTAACAAGGAACGTCAAAAACTCCTTCGCGATCTCAAGAGCCAGTTGCAGCTCGAGAAAGAGAACAGCTTCTACTTGTGCCAACAAGGGCACCAGCGCACGATCTTCGAGGAAGCCGTGGGCTTGGAGTTCAAGTGCCCGGAGTGCAGCACCCCGATGAACTTCGTCGACAACAAGGACCGGATCAAGGAACTCGACGCAGCGATCGGCGAACTCGGGAAAATCGTCTTCGATTAAGATGGCAGGCATCCCGACGCCGGACGAATGCCGGCGGCTCATGGTGCAGAAGAAGCTCGACGCCGCGGTCGTCGCACATGTCGAAGCCGTGGCCGAGCTCGGCACCCGCGTCGCGAAGGCGCTCGAGAAACGCAAGCAACGACTCCGGGTCGAACTCGTCACGGCGGGCTGTTTGCTCCATGACATCGGACGCGCGAAGACCCAGGGCTTGGACCACGCGCTCGTGGGCGCGACCATGCTTCGACAACGCCACTACCCCGAGTCCTTGTGCAAGTGCGTCGAGCGGCACACAGGCGGCGGACTCGACCTCCAAGACGCCATCATGCTCACCTTGCCACCGAAAGATTACAGTCCCGTGACCATCGAGGAAAAACTGGTGTGCCACATCGACAACCTGTTCGATGGCGCGACCCGGCAACCGGTCGCCCGGGAACTCGCGTGGCTACGATCGCGCAATCTTCCCAAGGTGGCCGACAAAATCCAGAAACTGCATAGCGAGATCTCGGCTCTCCTCGGGATGGACCTAGACCAGTTCGAGTGAACCCACGATGGCCGAACTCCTCAACCATCAACACTGCCGCGTCTGCGACCGCGCGACCTCCTTCGGCGACATCACGTGCGCGGATCACAAAGAAGAGTACGAGAAGACGCAGAAGAAACGCAAGCGCACCGTGTTGTTGTTCTACGTCGGGAGCGCGGTGCTCGTCATCGTGCTCGCGAAACAGCTCTTGGACGGCCTTGTCTAACGCGGGCGCGCGACTATTCCTGGATCTCTTCTTGGAGCTCGACGATGAGTTCGGTGAGCATGTCTTCGAGAACCCGGTTCTTGTATTCCTTCGTCGTCCCACCGGCGGCATTGGAGCGCGCGATGAACACGTTGCCGCTCTTGACGAGCTCGATCCAACAAAGGGGCTTCTCGTTGCCAACAGGCGCCGCGGCCGGCAGGGCCGTGGGCGCGGCAAGCGGAGCGTCGCCCCTCTCGGGAGCGGGAGGCTGGAGGTTCTTCGCGCCCAGGACTTTCTTGCCCTTCAACGGGAGCGCGTTCTCGATTGAGGGGCCCTGCGGCATCGTCTTGCGTGCCGCAGACGTGCTAGGGGTCTTCTTCGGGGCGGGTTTCTTCGAGGGAGAAGGACTCATCCGGGGCGACTCCAGGGGCGCCTGGAACGGGTCTATCTCTTAAGGGTTCGCCCCAGTCACCCTCTTCCGCCCGCCGCTAAAGTCCACTTAAAGCAGCACGACAATCGCGGTGCCATGAAGCTCGCGCGAACCGTGTGGGCCCCGGTACTCTTCCTCCTCGCGGGATGCCTCGGTCCCTCGCCCGCGGACGGCAGCGAACCGACCTCGGACCCGGTCGCGACCGTGGTCGAATGGCGAACCGTCGCCCCCGGCCTCACTCCGCGCAACGAAGTCGCGATGGGCATCCTCGACTCCACGTTCTACGCGATCGGCGGAAACAACCCCGACTGGGGCGCCGGTTCCGTCTACGTGGAGATCTACGACGCCGCGAAGGACAACTGGACCAAGGCACCCGACTTCGTCTACCCGATCCATCACACGGCCGTCGTCGGGGTCAACGATGCGATCTATGTCGTGGGCGGATACACGACCGACAGCACGGCCCAGTCGACGGTCTTCAAACTCAAGGCCGGGGGAGACCAATGGGAGCCCGTTGCAAGCATGCCGTTGCCGCGCGCGGCGCACGCCGCCGCCGTCGTGGGCGACGTGATCGTCGTCGTGGGCGGCTACGTCGGCCCGGGCCTTCACGTTCCGCCGATCGCGATCTACGACTCCAAAGCCGACTCGTGGGAACTCGGTCCCGTGCTTCCGACGCCGCGCGACCATTTGGCCGCTGCAGCCGTCGGCACCAAGGTCTACGCCATCGCAGGGGACGTCGCCGGGCACGGCACAAACAGCGCCGCGGTCGAAGCCTACGACACCACGACGGGCCTTGTGTCGACGGTCGCGTCGTTGCCGCGGGTGCGCGGATCCTTGTCGGCGGTCGAGTTCAACGGCACGATCATCGTCGCCGGGGGTCAAGACGGTTCGAGGACTTACGCCGAGGTCGACGTGTACGACCCGGGGAAGAATTCGTGGTCCACGTGGCCCGACATGACCCAGGCGCGACACGGATTCGGCCTCGGCTCGTACGGAAACTTCGTGTATGCGGTGATGGGGGGACCCGAACCGGGCCGCACGAGCACCGAGATGGTCGAAGCGTTCGGACCTCACGCCGCCAACGAGACGACGGCCGCAGCCGCCGCATAGAACGTGCAACGACGTGAGGACGCCAATGCGAAAACCGTCACGGTTGCCGTTTATCGCGCTGACCGCGACCTTATAGGGGGGCGGTCGGATTTCTGCGACGGGTCCCCCACATGACGTCCCGACTCCTTCCCATGGCAACAACGGCTCTTCTCGTCGCGGCCTTCTCCGGTTGCCTCGAAACGCCGACCGAGGCGCTCTCGACGGAAGCCGAGATGGTCGATCCGCTGGCGACGCTCAAATCGCTCGGCATGGCCGCCTCGAACTGCCGACAGAACGGGGCATTGTCGATCTACGCGTTGACGCCCGGAGAGATGGCGGGACCCTACGAGAAGGCCGACATCCGCGAAGCGATGGGGTTCCAACCCGGCGACATCCCCTCCGTTCGCGGCATGGCCGCCTACCAAGGACCCGTCTGGGGCAACTGGCACCTCACCATGGCCTGCGACTCGCACACCTTCAACGGGGAGGAGCGCGGCGAACTGCTCATGGGTTTCGTCGCCATGTACGTCAAAGCCCCCGCGTGGGACACGAGCGGTGCTCGTCACCAGTGGCTCGTGGATGGCATCAGTTTCAGCGACGAAGACTGGGGCCGCGTCCTCGGCGAACTCACCGGATCCCGCATCGGTGTCATGGAACGCAGCATCCTCGACTGGCGCGTCCCGGGGCAGGTCGCCTACATGGAGTACGACGAAGGCCACCACGGCTGGTTCGAGATCACCTCGCAGATGCGCACCTACGCGAAGAAGACCGATGAGACATACCGTTTCTGGATCCAAGTCCCGTACGATTCCGCCGGCAACCCTACGTCCTGGGATAGCGGTCCCAGCCAGTTCCGGCCTTTGGGCCTCGACCTCATCGACACGGCCCACGCGGATGGCGTGAAAATGGGCGGACTCGCCTACCTGCTCCACTACCATCCGGATGGGACATTGGCCCACAACGGGGACGAGAAAGGCGTCTTGGAGATGGGCTTCGACCGCACCTTCACGGTCGGCGACCACCCCGAACTCTACTTCCCGGACAGCTGGATCCACTTCTAGACGCGTTGGGGCGCGCGGGCCCGCGGTTTCGTCTAGTTGCGGCGCCGCTTCACGACGACCAGGCTGACGAACGCGATGAGCACGAGGACGATCTCGAAGCCGGGCACGCCGGTGCCTTCTCCTCCAGCGACATCGCCGGGGGCGACGGAGGTGGTGGCGGATGCGTCGCGGACGGTCCCGAGGTCATCGAGCACGACGGGCGGGGCTTCGTAGATGAGTTCCGCATCGAGCATGTTGAGGAAGAACTGGTTGCCCGCGTAGGTCGTTGCGAACGATGCAAGGCCGTACGGGTGGTAGTTTTCCTGCGTCGGGTCGGGCAAGAGAGCGCCCAAGTAGCGGATGCGTCCGTCGCCGAGGGAGAATTCTCCGTAGTTGGCTTGCGCGCCGCTGATCGCGGCGGCGGCGCCGCCGAAGCTTGCAGTGCCGACGACCTTGCCCTTCTGTCCTTCCGCGAGGGGGAGGTACCAGTTGGGTGCGGCTCCGCCGAGCGCGTAGCCGAGCGGGACGCCTTCGTAGGTCTGGCGGCTGAAGCCGATCATCTTGGCGGCCATCGGGTGTGCGCGGTCGATGACGTCGGTGTAGCCCATGTAGGTGCGTCCCTCTTGGACGCTTCCCGAGGTGACGAGGCCGAGGTCGCTCAAGGCTTGGGTGGCGGCGTCGGTGACGAGGAGGTTGCCGCCCTTCTCGACCCAGGATTTGATCGCGGCAAGCGCGGGCGCCGAGCGGTTGACTTGGGCGTAGGCGCTGCCGGCGATGATGAGGGTGTCGTAGTTTCCAAGCGAGTCGGCCGTGATGGAGGCTCCTTGGAGGGCGTCGAACACGGCGGGTTGTTCGCCGTCGCGGACGTAGTTGCGCAGGTCGTCCATGTAGTCGTTCGGCGTTGCGCGGTAGGGGTTGTTGGTGTAGTCCCAGCGGTCGTCGTTCGGGTTCTCGGCGGCCCAGCCTTCAAGGGGCCGATCCTCGACGCTCGTCCAGATTTGGGGGTTGAACACGTAGGCGATGCGGTGCCCGTTGGTCTCGATGGACACCTTGGTCTCGCTCAAGGCGGCTTCCATGAAGGTCGCGACGATCATGCGGACCGATTCGACGTGGAAGTGGTTCATGAACGCGCCGCAGCCGATGTATTCGGAGTCACAGACCATGTGGTTGTAGCTCATCTCGAAGCTGAAACTGGGTGCGTTGAGGCCGCTGTCGCGCACGAAGTAGTCGTGGCTTCCGCCGGAGACTTGGTAGTTGATGGTCTCCCACACGGCGCCCCATCGTACGAACGAGCCGCCCCACACGCCGGCCGAGGGCGCGGCGGTCCAGGGCTGCAAGGGTTCGTGTTGTTGGAGCCGTTCGCGCACGAGTTCGCCGAGTCGGGTGACGCGGGTCATCTCTTCTTGGGTCTGTTGTCCGGCGGGGATCATGCCGAGGATGAAGTGTCCTTTTTCGTCGTTGTTCGCGTATTCTTGCAAGGCCGCGGCGTAGCCCGGATCGGGGCCGCCGGGGGCCGGCGGGGTCTCGGGTCCATCGGCGGGGTTGAGCATGCCGTGGATGTCGCTTGCGTAGTACACGTTGGTGTAGTGGTCCTTGAGGTAGTTCGCCGCGGCGTTCGTCTCGGGTTCGGAGAGGGTCTGGTGGCTGCGGTCGCTGTCCATGAAGCCGCCCGTGGGCCATTGGCGGTTCATGTCGACGCCGTTGGCGTTTTGGCGCAAGTACATGGTGCCGCCTTGGTAGTATTGCGGCTCGTCGTGGGTCCAGCCGTCGATGTTCGGGAAGAGGAAGATGAGGAGGAAGTAGTCGAGCAGCGGCACGAGTTCGGGCTTGAGGTCCGTAACGCCCACGTTGCCTTTGGCGAAGTCTTCGATGACGCGCAATCCGCCTTCGCGTCCACCCTTCTCGTTGCCGTGGATCGAGAGCATGAAGAGAAGCTGGATCTTCTTGTCCTTGGGGAGTTCGCTTTTCTCGTTGGTGACTTCGACGATGAACACGTCTTGGGGCTCGAGTTGTCCGGTGACGCGGTTGTCCCAGCCGACGGATTTGCCGATCGGGATGAGTTCGACGACGTCCGGGTAGGTCGAGTTGAGGTACTCGAGACCGTCGACGGCCTCGAAGTAGCCGATGTAGTCGTTCGTTTGAAGGGGTTCGGGGAAGACGCGGCCGATGGCGGGCAGGGTGTTCGTGGTCTGGCCATTGAGGCCGGGCCCAGGTAGCGCTAGGGCGACGCTGGGGACGAGGACAAAGGCGACGAGCAACAATGCAGGCAAGATCCGACGCATGAGAAAGGCCTCTAAACGGGCCAGGTGGACCGAGCCGTTATAAGCGTTGTTCAACCGGAATGTGCGCTGGACCCTGCGGCACCGTGGAAAATGATGCCGCGACGGCAAACGCTAAGGGATGACCAAACTTCGACGTTCCTTGGTGCGGGCCGTGCAGTTCGGACTCTCCCTCGTCGTCGTCCCCTTGTTGATCATCGCGTTTGCTGGCTGCATCGCAGGCGAATCCGCCGCGACGCCGCCCCCGGCAACAGCGGCTCCGGAGGCGAGCGCGGCGACGTTCGACGACGACAAAGGGGCGATCCAAGGCACTGTCATCAACGACGAAGGATTGCCCCTCGCGAATGTGCTCGTCGGGATCCTCGAGACGAACGACCAGACGGTCACGGCGCAAAGCGGCGAGTACACGTTCAGCAACGTCGTGCCCGGCGAACTCACGGTGAGCGTCTCGATCCTCGGGTACGAAAGCGCGTCGAAGCGCGTCATCGTCGAGGCGGGCATGGTGGCGCAAGCCAACTTCCAACTCGTGCCGGTCGCCGTCGACATGCCGTTCTATGTTTCTCTTCAAGACGTCGGCAACATCCAGTGCAGCATCACCTGGTTCCCCGGCACCCCCCTCGGCGATCCGGTCACAGGATTCCCCGGCGATCCTGGGTGGTACACGAGTCTCCAGGCGTGCGGTGTCCTCGGAATCGTTCCGGCGCTCAACCAATACAACCCGTTGCCGCCAAGCAAGTTCGAGATCACGTTCCCCGTGACCGCAGGCACGCAAGAGATCCTCCTGGAGGAGATCTGGCAGTCGACCCAAGCCACCGGCAGCGGCTTGAGCTTCGGTGGGGAAGATCCGACGCTCGTCAACGAAGGCGAGAACTACGGCGGTGCCGCCGGTCCGTCGCCGCTCGTGATCTACGCGGACACCCAAAAAGTCCTCAACGTCACCGCGCAGGTCGGGGTCGATCCAATGGAAGATGACTTCGAGATCTACACGCGCACTTTCTCCACGGCGAACACGACGAACCTCGCGTTGCCGGCGTCGATCCCCGCCATCCCGGTCTGGGGCGCTCCCCAGAACCAGAAAGCGGACGTCGGCTTGGCGTTCGACCAAAAGTTCGAGATCTGGCTCACCGCTTTTGTGCGGATGGAAAAACCGGACCAGTTCTCCGCGCTCGCCGACGCGTAGCCGGTCGTTTGCGCCAAGCCGCCGCGCGCCGGTGCAAAAGGCTATGTAGTCGCGAGCTAGCCGTGGGCACGGGGCCTTTAGATGGCAAACGGATCCAGATTCGGATTTTTGGTAGCGACGCTGTTATTGTCCGGTTGCGTGGCCGGCGAGTCGACGTCGTCGGGTGGCAGCGAGGCGACCGACGCGCCGCCCGCCGCCGAGGCCGCCACGTTCGACGACGACAAGGGAGCCCTGCGTGGAACCGTGATCAATGACGAAGGCCTGCCCGTGGAAGGCGTGTTGATCGGCATCCTGGAGTTGGCTTTGCAGTCGTCGACTGCGCAAAATGGGGAGTACTCCTTTAGCAATCTGTCGCCGGGAGAGTACACGGCGAGCGCCGCGACGTTGGGCTATGACTCGGCTTCGAAGCGTGTGACGATCGAGGCCGGCGCCGTCGCGCAAGTCAACTTCCAACTGTTGCCGATCGCGATCGATGCGCCGTATCACCTATCGGTGCAGGAGAACGGCAATATCCAATGCAGTCTCAGTTGGGAACCGGGTGCCCCGCTCTGGGTACCGAATCCGAGCCAACCGACCAACACGAGCGCCGGGCTTTTGGCGCCTGCTTGGTACGTCGGGCTGCAAGCGTGCGGGGTCGTCGGGGTCCCGACGTTCGAACCTACGAAGTTCATCCTCAATTGGGACAACCCCCCTGGCACCTACGAGCTCTTGGCCGAGATGGTGTGGGACTCCACGCAGGCACTGGGGAGCGGCCTGAGCTTCGCGTACGAACACCCCGATGGCGTGAACGACGGATCCCCCAACTACGGCATCACGGGCGGCCAATCGCCTCTTCGCGACCACGTAAACCACACGCAGCTCCTGGAAGTCAACACGTTCCACGGCGAAAGCATCGAGGAGGATGAATTCCCGACGCAGGCGCGTGGGTTCTCCAATGCGAACACCACCAATCTGGCGTTGCCCGTACCGATTCCCGCGGTGCCGATCTTCGGCGCCCCGCAGAACCAAAAGGCCGACGTGGGCTTCGTCCTTGATCAGCGGTTCGTGATCTGGCAGACGTCGTTTATCGACCTGCCGATGCCAATCGGCTTCTCGGCCCTGGCAGACGAGTAGTCGTGACGGGCGACCAGCGAGCCTTCCCGACATCGTCGCGCGCGGGCGCGCGCGTAGTGGTCGCGGGAAGAGAACAGGCCGCTTCGCTGGCGGCCGTTCGTGCCGTGCTTACGCCTTTCGACGCCGCTGGATAACCATCGCGGCCGCCGCTGCGGCGACCAGCACTGCGATCTCGAAGCCGGGTGTGCCGCCTTCGCCTTCTTCCGGCGCGTCATTGGAGGCGCGCGGCGGCGGGAGTTCGGCGTTCTCGACGGAGCCGACGTCCTCGAGCACAATCGGGGGCGACGTGAAGACCTGTTCGGCTCCGATCATGTTGTAGAGGAGCAGGTTGCCGAAGTAGGTCGTGCCGTAGGATTCGAGTCCGTACGGGTGATAGTTCTCCTGGCTCGGGTCGGGGAGCAAGTTGCCGAGGAAGCTGATGGTTCCGCTTCCGAATTTCATGCGTCCCACGTTCGTCTCGCCTTCCGGTTCGCCCGGGGTGGTGTTCGGGAGCAACGGGCCGCCGGTGGCCGGGTTGCTGGGTCCGCTGGTCGAGCCGCCGGTCGAGGATCCGGAGAGGGGCACGACGCCGACGGTTTCGCCGCCGGCTGCCTCGAAGGCGGTTCGGTTGAGGTACCAGTTCGGGGCGTTGCTGCCCAAACCGTATCCGATGGGGACGGGCTCGTAGGTCTGGCGGCTCAACTTGACGGAATATTTTGCGAACTCGTGCTCGCGGTCCGTCAGGAGAGTCATTCCGGCGTATTTGCCGATCCAGCCGATCTTGTCGGCGGGGAACGCTTCCATGTTGCCGATCAGTTGGAGCGATTCGTCCGTCAGGACGAGGTTGCCGCCCTGCTCGACGTACGCTTTGAGCGTTGCGATGTGTTGTGCGCTTGTGTTGACGAGCTTCACCGCGCTTCCGGCGACGATGAAGTTGTCGAAGTTCTTGATGCGGTCAAGGGACAGTTGGCCGACTTGGATCTCTTCGAACACGGCGGGTCGGTCGCCGTCGGCCATGAAGGGCGCCATCTCGCGGAAGTAATCCACCGGGGCGGCTTGGTAGGGCAAGTGGGCGTAGTCCCACGCGTCGTCCCACGGGTTCTCGAGGGCCCAACCTTCCAAGGGTCGGTCGGCGGCGCTGGTGAGGACGAGCGGGTTGTAGAGGTAGCCGGTGGATTTGCCGTGGGCTTCGATGGCGGTCTCGACGTTCGTCACCGCGGCTTCGAGGTACGCCTTGGAGATTTCGCGCACCGTTTCGATGTGGTACGCGTTCATCTTTTGGGCGACCGCCGGGTAGGCGGAGTCGAACGTGATGTGGTTGTACGCCATCTCGAAGTCCATTCCGGGCGCGTTCAAGCCCGTGTCTTGGAGGAACCAGTCGCCGGAGATGCCGGAGTCGGTGTAGCCGATCGTGTCCCACACGGTGGACCATTGGTAGAACTCGCCGCCCCAGGCGCTCGTGCTTTCGGGGACCGCGTTCCATTCGGCGAAGGCGGGGTTGTTGTTGAGTCGCTCGTCCAAGATCGCGGCAAGCCGGGTGGAGCGAAGCATCTCGACCGGGGTCAATTGTCCCGCGCTGATCAAGCCGAGGATGAAGTGTCCGTAGACGGCCTCGCCCGTAGGCGACGCGTCGCTCGTGAAGGAGCACACGCCGTACGCGCAGCCGTCGGCGGGGGTGAGCATGCCGTGGATGTCCGCCGCGTAGAACACGTTGGTGTAGTTGATGAGGGCCGCCGCGTAGCCTTGGGGTTCGGGCTCGTTGAGCGTCTTGCGGGTTCCGTCGGCGGGTCGGTGCCAACCCATCGTGGGGAGTTGTCGGTTCAGGTCGGTGCCCTTGCCGTTGCCGCGGCAATAGAGCGTCGGCGTGCCGCCGCACTGGTTGTTGCCACCGTATTGGGGCTCGTCGAGGACCCAGCCGTCGGAGTTGGGGAACAAGAGGATGAGCACCGTGTAGTCGAGAAGATCGTAGAACGTGACGCCCGCGTGGCCCGCGACCTCTTCCTGGCCCATGCCGATGTTACGGACCATGTCTTCGAGCACGCGGAAGCCGCCTTCGCGTCCGCCTTTCTCGTTGCCGTGGATCGAAAGCATGAGGACGACCTTGGCCTTGTCCTCGAACGGGATCGCGCTTTCTTCGTTCGTGACCTCGATGAGGTACACGTTCTGAGGTTCGCGCTGTTGGGTCGCCTTATTGAGGTGACCGTAGGATTTGCCGGTGACCTTGGTCTCCATCCGGGTCGGGTGGTTTTCTTCGAGGGCCTCGATGCAGGTCTCGAATTCGAAGAACCCGATGAAGTCGTTCGTGTTCTCGGCCTCCGGGAAGTAGCGGAGCACACCGTCTTGGCCCGCGGCGGCGAGTTGACAGTTGACTCCCGGCGTCGGTAGCGCGGCAACAGGAGCGCCGCCCATGGCATTCACGAGTGCAGTCGCAAGCAAGGCAAAGACGCCGACAAAGGACGCGGTACGCTGGAACATGGCCTAAATCCCCTTGGGCAAGAACCCGTTTGGACAGGGAGAATGACTGGTATTTAGCTTGTTCCTCGGCAAAAGTTCGGGTACGTTTTCCCGTGGATGCGGCGACCCAAAAACCGCCTCGCGTTCGAGTAAGGACTACGGTTTCTCGAACTCGCTCGGATCGATCCGGTCCGGCTTCTTCTTCGGAGCCTTCTCCGGTTCGTCCGGCTCGTCCTCGTCGTCATCATCGTCGCTTTCGAGCGACAGTTCGGCCTTCTCGCCGGCTGCGCCGAAGAGTTTTTCGCGCGCCACCGCAGCGGAGTCGAGGACTTTGCGTCGCACCTTGATGGGACACCCTGCGCGGACCGCCAAGGCGAGGCAGTCGCTCGGTCGCGCATCGAACGTGACGGTTTCGCGTTTGCCGTCGCGGTCCATGTCGACGTGCAACGTTGCGAAGAACGTGTTCGCGGCGATCTCTTCAATGACGACCTTCACGACTTGGCAGCCCATTTCGTTCAGAATGTTCGTCATGAGGTCATGCGTCAACGGCCGGCCGGCGCGTTTGGCTTCCAAACCGACCTGGATGTTCATGGCCTGGCCGAGGTCTACGAAGACCGGCAGGACTCGTCCCGTGTAGTCGCCGTTCTCGGTGGAGAGGATGATGACGGCTTCTTGCTGGGAGATGAGCACGCGCTCGATCTTGACGTCGAGCGGGTCATCCTTCGGCGTGACGAGGACCATCGGCAACCGTCAGAATGCAGCGTGAGACGATAAATGGGTTGCCGTGGGCCGGTCGAACGACGAACGTCTAGAAGTGTCGGGTGAGGCTCGCGACGATGTTCTCTTTCGGGTGGGCGCCGATCAACGCGTCGACCTTCTCCCCGTTCTTGAACACGATCAGGGTCGGGATGCTCATGACCCCGAACCGGGACGCGGTCTGGATGTTCTCGTCGGTGTTGAGCTTCGTGAACGTGACCTTGCCGTCCATCTCCCTGGACAGTTCCTCGATGATGGGGTTCAAGCGTCGGCAGGGTCCGCACCAGGGGGCCCAGAAGTCGACGAGCACCACGCCGCCCTGTTTGACGGTGGTATCGAAGGTGGAATCGGTGAGTTCTACGATCTTGCCGGCCATGTTTGCCACGTGAAGGGAGAGGCGAATCAAGTCCCGTGGTGTTTGTAAACATTGGGGAACGCGGCAGTGAGCGCGACGCCTCGCAAACACAGGGTTGTGGGTCGTTTCAACCAAAATCGCAGTCCAAAAGCGTTTTGAACGACACCCATCATGCTTCAAGCCCGGCGTTTATAAGAGGAGGACT
>CAYOZB010000037.1:0-22638 GCA_964408365.1 uncultured Halobacteriales archaeon
GGGATTCAAAATCGGGTCGAGGACCCCGCGGTGGCGGTCAAGGACCATTAAGAATCCGGCCAATCGACCGCCGCTATTTCAAGATTGGTTGATGCCTGGGCGGCGGCGGAACGGCATTCGCCGACGTTTCAACGCCATGGCGAACGGCACGGGCGCGTTCACCGGCCGGTTTGCCGGGCTGGTTTCGGTTGCCCTTGGGCCCATTCCTCAAAATGCGTGCTCCAGTCCACCTTGCCGACCCTCAGGTTGGATGCACGGCCGTCCTGCGTGTCCAAAAAGGGAAGGATGCGGTCCACGACGTCGAGCGCGTCGAGGCCCGTGACGTCGACCTCGGCGATGCGTTCCGGCGGCAAACGTTTTGTCGCTTCGGACACGATGATGCCGACGCCTTCGGCTTCCACGTTCTCAGCGATCTTGGGTTCGGGCCAGCGACGCTTCGCCAATCGCGCGCGCAACTCCCGCGGACGCAACCGCAGGATGATCGCCGCGTTCACGCCGGGGATCTCGTGGGACCAGTGCGCGTCGATGATCACCGGCGGAGCGGATGGGATGTTGAGGCGAAGATACCGCGCGACGGCCAACACGTCAACGATGCGCGTGCGTCGCTTTTTGTCGCGTCCCACATAGGCCCGGGCCTCCTTCGCGAGTTTTTTCCCCTCCCAGATCGCGATGCCGCGTTTTCGCAACAGTTTCGCCACCGTCGTCTTGCCGACGCCCGGCGTGCCGCTTAGGGCGATCCAGGCTGAACGAGGCCCCGTTACGCCAATTGGTGGAACTCGTACCCGTTGCGGTTGTTGTCGTTGAAGCAGAACTGCACCTTGTGGAACTGTTTGCGCAGCGATTGGACCTCTTGCTTGACCTTCTCGGGCGGGGCTTGTTTGAGGAGCACCTTGCCGTAGAGGGACGCGATCTCGCGCATCTGCGGTTCCTTCATGCCGATCCGCGTGAGCTCCTGCGTTCCCAACCGCAAACCGGACGGGTTCATGGGTTTCGTGTCGCCCGGGACCAGGTTCATGTTGGTCACGATGTTGGCTTTCTCCAAAAGCTCCGCTGCCCATTTGCCCTTGCCTTCCCCGACTTGACCCACTTGGACCAGGCATTGGTGAGATTCTGTGTATCCACGGTCCTCGGCAAATACTTTGAACCCCTCTTTTGCAAGGCCTTCGGCCAACGCTTTCGCGTTCTTGATGATCTGCGACGCGTACGCGGCGCCGAATTCGATGTGTTCGGCCAACGCGACCGCCTTGGCGGCCACGTGGTGCAAATGGTAGCTCGAATTGGTGCCCGGGAACACGCCTTGGTCGAGCGATTTGAGGAACTTGGCGTCTGCTTCCGTCGTGCCCCTGTGGTCGGAGAGGACGATGCCGCCTTGCGGTCCCGGGAGCGTCTTGTGGGTGGAGCCGGTCATGACGTCGGCCCCTTCGTGCAATGGTTGTTGGAATTTTCCGCCCGCGATTAAGCCCAACACGTGCGCCCCGTCGAACATGATGTTCGCGCCGACGTCGTGGCACGCGTCCGCCACGGCGCCCTTGAGCGGCGTGGGGAACAGGATGACGCTTCCGCCGAAGAGCGCGAGTTTGGGTTTGAGTTCGCGGATGAGTTTGACACTGCCGTCGATGTCGAGCGCCATCCGGTCGATGTCCCAGGGGTACTCGGTGACGTTGAGGCCGCGCACGCCGACCGCGCCCATCTTGGCGTGGCTGATGTGCCCGCCCGCTGCCGTGGACAACGCCGTGATCTGGTCGCCGGGTTTCACGAGCGCCTTGAGCACCGCCATGTTGGACACGGTGCCGCTCGTCGGCTGGACGTTCGCGAAATTGCAACGGAAAAGTTTCTTCGCCAATTCGATCGCTTTGGATTCGACGATATCGAACTCCGCGCAACCCTGGTAATACCGTTTCCCAGGCAACCCTTCTGCGTAGCGTCCATGGAAGTCGGTGACGAGCATCTCGAGTGCCCGCGGTGACAAGATGTTCTCGCTCGCGATCATCGGCAAACTCGAGCCGAAGAACTCATTGTTCCGCCGTGCCGCTGCACGGATCGAATCGACTTCCTCCCGCATCCCCATGGATTTCTCCAGCGCGGGGAAGTCCCGGCCGCGTTAAATGCTTCTAGGGGGCCCTTCGTGTGCGCGTTCGCGCTTCGCAGCCATTAATGCGGGGGAACGCGTGCACGGGCCTTGTGCGGTCGCCCGCGTACATCGCCAGCCTCGTGGCGGCCCTTCTCGCCCTCGTCCCGGCCATCATCCGCCTCTACGAGTCGATTGCCGGAAACCTCGCGGCCCCATCGCTGTACCTCGCGTGGTTGTTGTTGTGGATCGTCACCGCAAGCGGCCTGCTGTGGACTGGGTTTGGAAAAACCGGGCCCCGGCTCACGCGGATCGCGATCGCCGTTTGCGGTGGGGGAATGTTGTTCGCGATGGTCATGACCGTCACCGCTGTGTCCGGCCCGGCCACCTCCGCACCCGCGGCTCTCGCCACCCTTGGACACGTCGCCGTCGCGGGGGGCGCAGGCACATGCGTTTGGCAGGAACGACGCCGAAACCGGCTCGCCCCCATCAGCTGGGCCGTGGCAGCCTTCGGTGCATTCAGCCTCGCGCTCGCCTCGATCTTTTTCCTCGTCCCCAACCAACCATGGTTCGGACTCATGTTCGCGAACGGCACCTTCCTTCTTGGAACCGGTCTGAGCCTCGCCCTCGGACAATATGGAGAGACCACGCCGCCACCCGTCGCAACGGCCGCCGCGTCCCAAGAACCTTAAAACGCTGCCCACGCTTGGCCGCGCGTAGTGGCCCCAGTACCGTCCGTCGTCATCCTCGTCGCGGCCGCGTTCATCCCCGCCATCGTGTTCTTGATCTACATCCGGAACCAAGAACGACACGGCCGCGAACCCTGGAGCCAGATCATCCGCGCCTTCGTCTTTGGCGCCGTGTTCTCCGTTCTCATCGCCCTCTTACTCGAGACCGTCCTCCACACCGACAGCGAACGGGAACTCATCATCGGACAACAACAGGTCATCGTGCCCGCCATGGTGTTCCTCGTCGTCGTGATCGCCCCCCTCGTGGAAGAATTCGCGAAAGGACTGGGCATCCGTGGATCCAAACGACACATCTCCGAAGAAGAAGACGGCATCGTGTACGGCGCCGCCGTAGGATTCGGGTTCGCCGCAACCGAGAACCTGTTCTACGAACTCGCCGCCTTGCAAGAACACGGCGAAGCCGCCTTCATCGCCACCGCCGCAGTGCGGGCCATCACCGGCAATTTCCTCCACGCCACCGCCTCCGGCATCCTCGGATACGGCATGGGACGCAGATACCGCCAACATCGCAGCATCTTCTCCCTCCTGCCGTACTTCTTCGCCGCCGTCTTGCTCCACGCCCTGTTCAACCTCCTAGCCGTCATCACCTTTGGCGCCGCGGTCGTCGTGACCCTCGTCTTCGCCTTCTTCGCGATGCGCTACACCGTCAAACGCATCCGGTCCCTCGACCAAGTCCCCGAATTCCAACCCGGAGGCGGACCCCCGTGAAGCGCGTCCTCATCCTCGGACGGTTCCAACCCCCCCACGCGGGCCACCTCAGCGTGATCGAAGCCGAAAGCAAACGCGCCGACCAGGTCATCATCGTCATCGGAAGCGCCCAAGCCTCCTACACCACCAAGAATCCCTTCACCGCCGGCGAACGCATCGAAATGTTGCAAGAAGCGCTCAAAGCACGCGGCGTCGCCAATACGATCCTCATCCCGATCATCGACCTCAACCGACACGCCGAATGGGTCGCCTACGTCGAAAGCTTCGTCCCACCGTTTGACGAAGTCGTCTCCAACAATCCACTCACCCACGAACTCTTCGAAGCCCAAGGCTACAAGGTACGCTCGGCGCCCTGGCATCGTCGACGCGAAGCAACCGGTACCAAGATCCGCGAACGTCTCGAGGCGGGCAAGGACGTCGGCGACCTCGTCGATCCGTCCGTCGCGAAGATCCTGAAACGTCTTCGCGCAACGAAACGGATGGAACACATCCGGGAGGATTCGCATTGAACCTCGCCCGGACATTGCTTCGCGGTCTCATGAAACGGGGCTTGAAACTCTCGGTCGCCGAATCCTACACGGGCGGTCGCCTCCAAGACCTGCTCACCAACGTCCCCGGTTCGTCGAAGGTGTTCGTCGGCGGCCTCATCGCTTACGATGACAAACTGAAAGTCAAATTCCTGGGGGTATCCCCGGCGCTCATCCGAAAATATGGGGCTGTAAGCGCCGAAGTGGCGCTCGCGATGGCGCGCGGCGCATGCAAACTCTTCAAGACCGAGGTGGCAACGTCGACCACCGGCATCGCCGGGCCCACGGGCGCCCGGCCCGACAAGCCTCGGGGACTCAGTTACGTGGCGGTCGTCGCTCCGACGAAAGCCGTGGTGGAACGTCGATTCCTCCAAGGATCCCGGATCCACATCAAGGACCGCGGAGCAAAGCAAGCCCTTCGATTATTGACGCGGGTGGCCCTCCCCAAACCGCTAAGACGCCGACCTGGCTCCCGCAAGACGTGACCCTCATCGCGACCGGCGACGACGTGTTGCTCTGGTCGCGCGACGGGCCGTACCGGATCCTCCGCGTCGAAACCGGCACTGCCCGCGTGCCCGGCCTTGGCGTCCTCAACTTCAAGGACCTCGCCGGACGCGCGTATGGTTCGACGTGGAAGCTCGCCGACAAAGAATACCACCTCCTACGCCCGACATTATCGGACCGCGTCGCACTCGTCGACCGTGGCGCCCAGATCATCACGCCGAAGGACAGCGCGCGCATCGTGTTCGAATGCGGACTCCACGCGGGCTCGCGCGTCGTCGAGGCAGGCGTGGGCTCGGGCGCCCTCACACTCTCGCTCGCGAACGCGGTCGTGCCGAGCGGCCGCGTCTACGCGTACGACATCCGCGAAGACCACCTCAAGCACGGCAAGAAGAACGTCGAAGCCGCCGGACTGGGTCCGGCCGTCGAGTTCAAGGTCGGCGACGTGACAAAAAAAATAGTCGAGACCGGCCTCGACGCCGCCATCTTCGACCTCCCCGAACCCGACCTCTGCGTCGACACCGCCTGGGACGCGCTCGCCTCGTCCGGCGTCTTCGCCGGGTACTCGCCGCTCGTGAGCCAGGTCGAGAAGACCGTCCAGGCGCTTCGCCGAAAAGGCTACCTCGGGATCCGCGCCCTGGAACTCCTCGAACGACCGTGGACGATCGGCGAACGCGGAAGCCGACCCGACACGACGATGCTCGGACACACAGGATTCCTCGTTTTCGCCCGCCGTCCCTGACCATGTCTTCTTAACGTCGCCGCAATCGAATCGATTCGACGAGCGTAAATACGGTCGGCCCGTGAAGAAGAGCGGGATGCAGCTTTACGGGAACGGCGTCACAAAGAACTTCATGGCGATCTTGGAGGACGAGATCCGCCGCGCCGGAAAGACCGTCAACCGTCTCATCACCCTCGGCATCATCCTCACCCTCATCGCCATCCTCGCCGTCTACCAGGACTGGACCCTCGGAAGCGGCATCGTCATCGGCACGTTCCTCCTCGCCCTCGCCACCGGCGTCGCCTGGGGACACTTCGTCAACACGTACCGGTTCCAAGTGAGCATCCGCGAACATTGGAACCGTTGGATGCGGTTCTCCGTCAGCTGCGTCAGTGTGCGCGAATGCTACGCCAAGGTCCACGGCAAGCGCGCCGGACCGAACCTGTGGTGGACGAGCGTCTTCATTGCGCTCCTCATCTGCGCGCACCTAATCATCCCCCTCATCGCCCTCAACGAAGCCGCCACCGTCTGGAACATTTTGCCGCTCTTCGTCCTTGACTCGATCATGCTCGGCTTCCTCGTCGGCGTCCGCTGGCGAGAACGACGCTGGTACCGCGAGTTCCTCAAGAGCGTCAACGAACTTTTGCAAGAAGGCACGATCGGCGTCTGGGGCGTCTATTAGGACGTCCTAGGGCAACACGATACCTGTCTGCCAACCCCTTTTACGGCCGGCTGAGAAACGTCTCATCTGTATGTGGGGCCTAATCACGTTCCTCATCGGCCTCGTCTATGGATGGGCGAGCCCCGGGAGGCAAGACAAAAGCCAGATCCTGAAAACCGGCTTCTTGATCGGACTGGTGCTCGCCATCGTGTTGGCGCTCATCGGGTACACGACCGGAAGCTATGCACTCGGCGTGACCTCGACCCTCGGGTTCGTAGGTCTGCTCATCGACGTGCTCGTCCTGACGCTCTTGTTCATCCTCGGCGTCTGGATCGGAGACATGATCGAAGGTCGCCGCCAGCGCCGCGTCGCCTAAGATTGAACAGGGACACCCGGCTGTTGACTCCGGGCCCGCAACAGGGCCCGTTTCAACCGCCGGAAAACTCTCTTTCCCCGACCCAACTTTTTTCGCCTACACAGCTCCGCTCAACCTTCCCTAACTTTTCATAATAGACCCCGCCTGCGGCCGATTGTTCCCATGGACCTGATTGTCGAAGCACGCGCGTGGATCCAAGGCTCCCTCCGGGACGTCGAGATCGGCATCGAAGACGGCCGCATCAAAGCCGTCAAACACGACCTTCCCGGAAGCCCCCGCAAACGCTTCCGCAACCAACTCCTCTTCCCCAGCGGCGTCGACTGGCACGCCCACTTCCGCGACCCCGGCGCACACGCCAAGGAAGATTTCCGAACCGGCACCCTGGGCGCGGCGTTTGGCGGCGTCGGCACCGTGTTCGACATGCCCAACACGCACCCCGTCGTCGACCGACCCTCACGGTTGGCCGAGAAAGCCGAGACGATTGCTTCGAAAGCCTGCGTCAACTGGGGATTGTGGGCGACCGTGACTCCGCAAACCGTCCAGGTCGAGAAGCTGATCCGAGAAAGCAACGGCTTGAAACTCTTCCTTTCCCACACGACCGGCGTCGAAGCAACCCTCAGCGACGCCGAGATCGTGTCCACCGTCGCGAAAGCACAGACCGCTCGACGATGGGTCCTCGTGCATGCCGAAAGCAAACCGGGGGAACGCGTCGAGCAATCGACTCGCGATCACGATCTCAACCGCCCCGCCGAAGAAGAGGTGGCCGCGATCCAGCGCTTGGGAAAACTTTTGGAAGATCCGTACGGGGTCCACATCGCCCACGCAACGACGCGGGAAGCCCTGGAGGCCGCAAAGGCCGCGGGCTTCAACGCCGCCGTCACGCCCCACCATTTGCTGCTCTCTCATGAGACTGTGACCGACGCGTTCGGCAAAGTCAACCCCCCGCTCCGGTCCGAAGTCCAACGAAAAAGCCTCCTCGAATCGTTCGTCAAAGGCGACGTCCTCCAACTCGAAAGCGACCACGCGCCGCACACGATCGAGAACAAACGCGAACGGTTCCACGAAGCCCCCAGCGGGGTCCCCGGCGTCGAGACAATGCTCCCCTTGATGCTCCATCTCGCCAAATTCGGCGACGTGCCCTTGGCGAACGTGATCGAAGCCGCCTGCGAACGACCCGCCCAACTATTGGGCGTCGACGCCGGTTTCTTGATGCCTGGGCGACGCGCCGACTTCTTCGTCGTCGATCCCAAGACACCTTCCAAGATCCGCGGAGACCGGCTCGCAAGCCGCGCCGGATGGAGCCCCTACGACGGCCGACCTGCCCTCATCCCGACCTACCATTACCTTGCCGGGGAACCCATCGTCGAGGACGGCGAGTTCATAGGACGCGCCGGCAAAGGCGAGCGGATCCCCCCGATGTCCAGACCTGAGCAGGACATCGCTTTGCTCAGTCACCGCAAACCCTAAGACACCCTGGGCAACCTAGGACACTCGTCCCCATGGCCCAGAACGCGTTTCCGACCGCCGCCCTCCTCATCATCCTCGCCCTGCTTGCCGGCTGCACCAGCGCCTCAAGCTCCGAAACCATCCAGGACGCAGGACCCGGCGCTGTGGGACCCAGCGCCGAACCCGCCCGGGCCTCCGAAACGACTGGCGCGATCGCAGGACTCGTCGTCGACGATTCCCTCCAACCCATTGCCGGCGCCCTGGTCGGCATCCAAGGCCAACCCCTCACGGCCACGACGGACGTCGGCGGCTCCTTCACTTTTAACGCCCTCGAACCCGGCCGCTACGTCGTGCTCGCCAACGCCCTCGGCTACGAGGCGGCGTCGAAGGCCGCCGACGTCATTGCCGGCGAGGTCGTGAACGCCCAGATCGTCCTCTCCCCCTTGCCTACGACGGTTCCTTTCCCTGAGACGTTGCAGTTTAGCGGTCTCATCGAATGCGGCTGGGGCATCTCAGGCGCCGGCACCGGAAACTGCCTACCCATCCAGTCCACCCTTCAACAAACCGGGACCCCGAACCCGACGAACACCCAGATCATCGGACTCTTCCAGCACTCCGACGCGCCGAGCATCGTTCAAGGCGTCTTCGAAATGGCATGGGACCCATCCGCGGCAACGACTGCCGCCGAACTCTCGCTCCTTGTCGAGCTGGAGCAGACCGGGGTCGTCGGCGGAGACCAATACGGCAGCGCATCCGGCCCGAGCCCGCTTCGTGTCGTCACCGACAACGAACCCTGGACTGCCCTCACCGGCGAGCCAATCAACGACGAGGTCCAGACCCGCACGTTCCCAGCGGCACGGACTCCGCCCACGTTCGTCCTCAACCAGCGCTTCACGGTCTATGCGACGGCGTGCCACTTCGCGGAATGCGGAGAACTCTTCACGACCCTGGCCGACGCGTGAAATTGGGGGCCGAGGAAGGCTTCTATAGGTCGGCGTCGCCTCGCATCGTCATGCGCTTCCTGAGCCCGCTTCCCGTGCTGCTCTTGGTCTTATTGGCGGGCTGCGCGGAATCTTCCCCGAACGCCCTTCCAGGTCAGCCTGGAACCTTCCAAGGGACCGAGGGCGCGTTCATCCTGGGACGCGTGGTTGACATCGAGATCGTGCCGCTCGACGGCGTCACCGTCGCTGGAGGCGACCTCAACACGTTGACAGATCCGAACGGCACGTTCCGCCTGGGGCCTTTCGATGCCGGGACCAACGTGGGGCTTCGTGCCGAGAAGCCCGGATACGCGCCAGCCGAGGTCGACACCATCGCAATGGAAGACCAGCCGACCCCCATCGTGATGACCCTCGTTCCGGTGGCCTCTTCGGTTCCCTATTATGAAACGGTGCCCCACGTGGCCTTCATCGACTGCGCGTGGGCCGGGTCGCCCGGATCTCTCCCGTGCAATCCCATCGACCGGCAACTGGGCACCAATTTCACCAACGACCAATCCCAATGGTTCTTCAAGATCCCCGGACCCAACCTCGCGGCCATGCTTCACGAAGCCACCTGGCAGGCGAACACGTTGGGCCGCGACATGCGGTTCCTCCTCTTCCATCCCGACCTCGTCTCCGGCTCAGCCGTAGGAGGCGACCCCTACCTCGACTCTCGCGGCGGCTCGCCCGACCGAAGTTGGCTCATTCCCGGGGAAGAAGCCGAACGAGCCTCCGCAGCATTCAACGGCAATGAGAGCTTCGATTACCAGGCGCTTTACCGACCCTGGACGACGAACAGCACCATCCCCGGTTGGGCGGTCTACGCTCAGCATCGTGTCGAAAACTTCTACACGTTCTTCTACCACCGAGTGGGCCGCGACGATTTCACCGTCCTGCCGGACGAATGATCACCGGGATGCGACGTCGGCGGGTTCCACATACTCCACGCCGCCCTGGCCGGCGCGGTCGTCCGCGACACCTGTCCACGAACCATCCACGAGGAGCACGGCTTGGACGTTCCCGATCCGGCCGCCCGTCGCTCCGGGTTGGTGTCCGCGGGCCGTCAGTTCGGTGCGCACGTCCTGCGACACCCCGTTTTCCCAACTGACGTTTGGGTAATCCGAGGAATAGATGCGCGGCGCGCGAACCGCCTCTTCCAAGCTCATGCCGTGTTCCAACACGTTGAGCAACACCTGCATCACGGTCGTCGTGATGGTCGGGCCTCCGGGCGAGCCGAGGGCGAAGAGGGGTGCCGCGTTCTCCAAGACGAGGGTCGGCGTCATGCTCGACCGTGGACGCTTGTCGGGCGCGACCGAGTTCGGGCCACCGGGACGGAAATCGAAGTCCGTCATTTCGTTGTTGAGCAGGAACCCGAACCCGGGAACCACCATCCCGGTCCCGAAGAGGCTTTCGATCGTCGTTGTGACCGTCGCGATGTTGCCCCACCCATCGACGACCACGTAATGCGTCGTGTGCACCGATGAGTCCGGCGCATACGCCGGCGCCGCGCCGGCGTTGGAACCTTCGTGTTTTCGAGGATCGCCGGGCGATGGGTCGTCATTGGCCCGTGCCGGATCGATGAGCGCGCGACGCTCCGCGTGGAACGCGGGACTCAGGAGGCCACGGATGGGCACGTCGACGACGTCGGCGTCGCCGATGTACGCGTACCGGTCTTGGTACGCGAGGTGCATGGCTTCGATCATCAAATGGAGGGAGTCGGCCGAGTTGTGGCCCTTCGAGCGGAGCTCGAACGGCTCCAAGATGCCGAGCATTTCTAGCATGGTGAGTCCGCCTGCGCTCGCGGGCGGGAACGACACTACGCGGTGACCCTTGTACTCGAGTTCGAGCGGTTCCCGGACCTTCGCCTCGTAGGTGCGAAGATCATCGATGGTCATCCGGCCTTCTCGGGCGGCCTGCGCTTCGACGATGGCGGCCCCGATGTCGCCGCCATAGAACGACGCGAGGCCTTCGCGTTGGATGAGTTCGAACGTGTTGGCAAGGTCGGGGTTCGAGAACGTATCGCCGACGCCCAAGGCGCTGCCGCCGGTGCAACCCACGTTTGCCGAAACGGCCAACGGGGTCTGTTCGGGAGGGCAGACGACGTCGCGGAAGAACAATCGCGCCGACGCGGGCCACGATTTGAGTTTCGTCTCGGAACCGGCGATGTATCCGGCCAAGTACGAGTCGACCGGGAAACCGTCCTCGGCGATGTGGATAGCGGGATCGAACGTCGTCGCAAACGGCAACGTTCCATAGGTGCGCACGGCGAGTTCCATCGCGCGCAACGTGCCGGGCACGCCCACGGCGTAGCCACGCGTGTGGGCCGTTGCGAACGGCTGCGGCTCTCCGCTCGGCAAGAGGAATTGGTCCGGGGTCGAGGCGGCCGGAGCGAGTTCACGGCCATCGACCGCCACGACTTGTTTCGTGTCGTTCAACCAGAGAAGGATCATGTTTCCGCCGCCCAACCCGCTCATCGACGGCTCCACCACGTTGAGGGCCCATTGGACTGCGGCGGCAGCATCGACGGCGTTTCCACCTTGTCGAAGCATCGCGGCTCCCGCGGCCGCCACCAAGGGGTGCACGGCCGAAACAACCCCGGTCGACAACGTCACCGTTGGCTCGTCCATGGGCGGTTCGAGGCACCCCGCGAGGCCCGACAAGAGGAACAGGGCCGCCACGAGGGCTGGACGCATGAACCCGTTAAGCCAAGCTTCGCGGCTTTAGACTTTTGCCGAAAAAACTCGCCCCGGACGAATGGTCCAAAAACCACGGGCCAAACCCGTAAGTACACCCCGCCGCCCAGAGAACGCGTCCAAGGGGCGAATCGCCATGACTCCGACAATCAGCCACACAGCATTGCGGACAACCGCCTCCCGCGCCTACCCGTTGCAGAATGTGCTTCTGGTCGTGGAATGGGGCGCGTCGCCCGTCAACCTCATCCATTGGGCATTGGTGCTTGCCGATCCGTCCACCCGCATCAACGTCATGTGCGCACTCGACTCCAGCCGCACCGCCCCCGACCGCCTCGCCAACGGACCCACCCATTCCATCCGGGTCAAGTGGCGCCCCGGACGTAACCGTCTCGTCGACAAAACCTGCGCGCAGCTGCGCGCCAGTGGCATGCAGGCCGATCCGATCTACCGCGACGGCGAACAAGACGAAGCCGTCCTGTGGGCCGCCGACGCCACGCACGCCGACCTGGTCATTGTGACGGCTTCGTTCGCCGACCGGTTCCACGGAAGACCCCTCACCCGCATCAAGCACGCCGCACGCACGAGCTTCCTCTTCGCACGATCTTCCCCGCGAACAGGCCCAATTCTCCTCGCCGACGATTTCTCTTCGGCCTCGCGCCAGGCTCGGCTATTATCCTCCTTGATCGCCCAAAAACTGGACGCATCGCTCCGGATCACCTCCGAATCCGTCGTGGGCCCGCCCGAGCCGGGCGTCGCCATGTCCACACGAGCGTCAACGGGGTCCGCCCTCATGCATTCTGACGTCCTCGGTACGCGGACGCCCGCCGTCGCGGTCGCGGAGCAGATCCTGCGACAAGCCGAAGCCCTGGACGCCCAACTCGTCGTCGTGGGAAACCGTCAACGCGGATCCGTCCGGCGACTCTTGTTCGGCAGCGTCAGCGATGACGTCACCCGCCAGGCTCGAACAAATGTGCTCGTCGCGACGCCCGACCCAGGGTAACCGCCGCCCCGAGGCGGGAGGTGCCCGGGGACCGAGGTTTCGGGTGCCATAACGCTCATCTACCCCCCGGCTTGCTTCCCGGCGATGCGCGCCGCATTTTGCGTACTGTTCCTCATCACGATCGCATTCGCCGGATGCCTCCAAGACTCGGACGCCACCCGAGAAGCCCAAGAAGCCAAGCGCGCTGGCGGAAAAGCCCCCGGCACCGACGTCTCCGCCCAAGCGCCCCTGGTCCCGTTCCCCACCAAGATGTCCTGGGAACGCATCGCCGACGCCTCGATGCCCCGCGCCGAACACTGCGCGGCGAACATCGGCGCGAAATTCTACGTCGTCGGCGGCTACATCGTCCCGAACCCTGCAAGCGCGCCCGGACCCGCCGGCTCCGTGCCCACCGCGGTCCCGACCGACATGGTCGAGATCTACGACGCGGAAAGCAACACCTGGACCGACGGCCCCACCTTCCCCGCACAAGTCAACCACTGCATGGCCGTCGGCGTCGGCGACTCCATCTACGTCATCGCAGGCGGCTCAAGCAGCAAGATCAAGGTTGCAGACGCCAGCTGGAGCACGATCCCCGCGCCCCCGAACAGCCACGGCGCGACCGGCGTCGCCGAAGAACATGACGGCAAGATCTACGTCGTCGGCGGAAGCGGCGGCGGCTCCAACACGGTCGACGTGTACGATCCTCTCGCCAACGCCTGGACCTCCTTCGAGAACCTCATGCCCACGACGCGCAACCACATGGCCGGCGCGATCGTGAACGGCAAGATCTACGCGATCGGCGGCGACATCGGCGGACACAGCCGAAACACCGGAGCCAACGAAGAATTCGACATCCTCTCCGGCCAATGGACCAACAAGACCGCGTTGCCAGTGATCCGCGGCAGCCTCCACGCGTTCGCCTGGTTCGGACGCGTCGTCGTCATGGGCGGCCAGAACGGCGCCACCAACGTAGCCGCGTTCGCCGACATGCAAGCCTACGACCCGGTCAGCGACGCCTGGACCAAGCTCCCCGACGCACCATCGCCCCGCCACGGGTTCGCGGGCGGCGTGTACAACGACAAGATCTACGTGTTCATGGGCGCGCCCCAGCAAGGCGTATCCGCGACCGTCCAGAGCGACGTCCTGGTCCCCGGCTAACTAAAGCACACACATTACGGAACGCCGCTCCATAGGCCGTAAGAAACCCAGTGGCTCGTCTCAATTCCTTATATAGCCGCCAAGCGGTCATCCGTGAAGCTTATGTCCGCTGCGCCCCAAGTCACGCCCGTGAAGACGGGACCCCAGAAGCGCCCATCCAAGGCCAAACCGGCCCCTGCAGCGTTCGCCAAGGGCGTTCGAGCCGAGGACATCCCTCTCGGGTCGCAGCTTCACGTGTCGCCGCGCGAAGAAAAAGCCCTCAAGGAGTGGCTTCCGACCATCGCCAAGCTTCCCACTTGAGCAGCAAGGTTCTCGTCGACCCACTCGGCAACTAGGGTCCGCTGTTTTTCCTTGTAGCGTGCGCGCTGGGCGGGCGTGTACGGCCAGCGGTCTAGGTCCGTGTACGTGTGGCTGCGGTCGATGAACTTGGTTGTCGAATCAAGAAACGCGGGCTTGGTCTTTCCGAACGCAAATCCGGTTTCGGCCGCCAGTGCCTGCACGGTGGCGACCGCCGTCCGGTGGTTGCCGTCGCTGAAGCATTGGGTCCAAATGATCGCATGGACCACCTCTACCAGGAATTTTCGACCCGTCAACTCTGAGCCCAACAATTTGCGGGCGACGCCTGCCAACTTGTCGAGCTCGACGCTGTCGTATTGCCTCGGATCATCGAGTCGATGCGCGGGGTCCTTCAGGGATTCTTCCTTGACCCGTCGCTGGTAATGGTAGAGCTTATCGCGAACCTCCGCTACCGCAATCTCGTCGACCAAGAGCATGCTCGCCAGCGAATCGTCGGAGAAGAACGCATCGACGTTGGCGACGATCCGTCCCGGGCTAGATCGGTCACGACCAGATTTTGTTGATCTCGGCTTGCGTCATCGGCAACCCGACGATGTTCACGAAGGGGATCGCCACGAGCAGGAACGTCACGATGCCAGCGCGCGGCTGGAGTCCCTTCTTTTTCTCAGCGTCCTCGATGTGCTCACCGAACTTCCACACACTGACAAGGCCCGCGAACGGAACCAAGAACAAAAGGGTCCAGAGGATCGAGTTGAACGGCTGGCCCGAGACCGTTTTGAGCTCCTCGTTCGACTTGTAGAACCAAACGAAAAAGTAGATTCCGAACGTGATGATCGAGAATACCAGCACGAGTACGGGGTTGCGTTTCTTGCCCATCAGTCCACCGACCGGCACGGGCATCCGGCCTCGGGTTGACAAGCCTTAGCATTCGTGATCGTTGTCACTTGCCGAGAAGACGTCCCACTTCGTCCTCGAGGGTCCGACTCACGAGTTGTCCGTCGACTTTTCCGCGGAACTCTTTCATCAACACGCCCATCAAGGGTCCGACGCTTTCCTTGCCGCGCGCGCGGATGAAATCGGCGCGCTCGGCGACCAGTCCCCGGGTGCGCTCCGTAAGTTCCTTCGCCACGTCGGCTCCGCCGCCCACCTTGCCGAGGGCTTCCTCGATCGATTTCACGCGGCCGCTTGCAAAATCCTCCAACGCGAGCGGGATGCCTTCCTTGGCGATCGTTCCCCCTTTGGTGGCTTCGAGCGCCTTCTGGGCGGCGGCTTCCAACGGTGGTGATTTGGGGAAGCGCCGGCGAAGATCCGGCAAGATGAGAAGGAGAACGCGCGCCGCCAAGGGTCCGTCCGCGAATTTCGCCCACGCGACGAGCTCCGGCTCCAACCCAGCGTCGACGACCTGTCGTGCTTCGTCCTCGGAGATCCGGTAGTCTTTCTGCAGTCGTGCGCGGACCTCTTCCGGGGTCGGCGGCAATTCCTTGCGAAGCCGCTCGAGCCGTCCAGGCCCGACGGGCACGGGCGGAACGTCCGTTTCGGGGTACATGCGGGCGGCGCCGGGCAGAGGCCGAAGGTAGGTGGTCGAGTCGTCCTGTTCGACGCCACGCACTTCTTCCGGAACGCCCATAAGCGCGACCTCGGCGCGTTCCAACACGACCTTCAAGGCCGCGTCGACCTTCGTTTTCTGGTCGGCCACCACGACGAAAGAATCGTCCCCTTGACAACCAAGCGCCGAACGGATGGCGGCGACTTCGGTGTCGGTGATGCCGTACGCCGGCAATTCGTCACCGTGGAGCAACCCTCCGACGCCGGCGTCGCGTCGCGCGTACGAAGCGAGTTCGCGCCCCAACCGGGGGCCGTCCTTGACCACGGCGCCGATGAGTCCGTGGAAGCCTCGGAGGCGGATGCCGTGGATGACGCCGCCTTTGTCCTTGTTCTTCTTCACGATTGGGGAAGTCGAGTTGCCGAGGACGGGGCCGAGGTCCACCGTGGGAACGTGGAGCGAGGGTTTTGTGATCCTGCGCTCCGCCAAGGTCTTCGCGACCTCGAGCAATCGCATCTGACGTCGGACCTCCCCGTCGATGATCCGGGGGATGGCATTGAGCTCCTGGGCGCCTTTGATCTCGATGCGTGCGCCGCCTTTGATGGACACGTTGAGGTCTTGTCGGATGGTCCCGATGCCTCGTTTCACGCGGCCGGTCGCGCGCAACAATGCGCCCAAGCGGGCGGCGATCGCGCGGGCGTGCTGTCCGTCTCGGATGGTGGGAGCCGTCGCGATCTCGATTAATGGGATCCCGAGCCGGTCCAAGCCGAACACGACGGTCTCCGGTGTTTCGGAGATGCGTTGGCACGAATCTTCTTCCAGTGCGAGGGTCTGGACGGCGACGTCTTCCACCATGCCGCCGAGGGAGACCAAGCCGGTGCGTTGGAAGCCGGACGTGTTGGACCCGTCGATGACGATCTTGCGCATCCACTGGATCTCTTCCACCGGCCGTGCGGACAAGAGGAGCGACATTGTGAGGGCGACGTCGGTGGCTTCGCGGCTGGCTTCGTGCGGTGGTTCTTCATCCGAGTCCACCAAGCACGCGTGATGGTGGTAGCCATGGTACTCGAAGCGTCGGTGACGTCGCGATTCGCGAAGCGCCGCCGCGTCGATCTCGCCCAGCTCCGATTGGGTCGGCCGTAGTCGTCGCCGGAACACAAAATCGGGTTCGCCGGGTTCAGCGGGGAGGTCCTTGGTCTCGCAGCGGCAGAACAGTTTGCTCGTTGCGAGTTGTTGGTGGATCTCCAAGCCGCACTTGAAGCCAAGCTTCGCGTGGTCCAACGGCTCCATCCCTTAAACCTCCACAACGCTCGTCGTGGGGTCGACTTCTCCTGCGTGGATCGTCTCGAAGAGTTGCTTCGATTGTTTGGCGTCCTGGGCCTGTCCGAGGGCCCACATGAGTTTCACCAGGGCGACCTCGGGAAGCATGTCGTGGGCGGGAAGCACGCCGCGCGCAAGCAGGTCGCGGCCGGTCGAGTACACGTTCATGCCGACGCGTCCCCATAGACATTGGGAGGTCATCGCGACGACAACGCCCGCTTTGGTGGTCGCGTCGATCGCTCCCAAGCAGCGTCGGGGCACGTGCCCGAGTCCGGTGCCGGCGACGACGATGCCCCGGAGGTTGTCGGCCCGGAAATCTTCGGGAGCGGTCAAGGGGTTCGACCAGACGAGCCGAACGCGCGGCTCGAACTGTGCGCGTAACGTGACGCGTGATTTGGCGGCGCGTTTTCGGTTGGGGCCGTTGAGGGTGATCTTGTCGCCTTCGACGAATCCGATCGGGGCGACGTTGATGGATTCGAACGCGTCGCGTCGACTGGTGTGGTTCTTGCGTGCGCGGGTGCCGCGGATGATCGCGTACCGGTCGTCCGACGCGGAGGCGTGCATCACGATGACGGATTCGGCGAGGTCGGCTTCGGCCGCGACGCGGACAGCGGCTTGCAGGTTGCCAGCAGCGTCGCTCGAGGGACGGTCGCTGCTTCGCTGCGCGCCGACCACGACGACGGGGCCCGGTAGATCCGGGAGAGCGAACGCCAACGCGGCCGCCGTGTACGCCAACGTGTCGGTGCCGTGGGGGATGACGACGCCGTGGACGCCGCGGTCGAACGCGGCCTTGACGCGGGTGGCGAGTTCGGTCCAGTTCTTCGGCTCCAGATCCTCGCTGAACACTTGGTAGACGACTTCGGCCTCGATGTTCGCGATGTCAAAGATCTCGGGCGTGGCAAAGGCCAGTTCTTCCGCGGTCGCGGCAGGGTGGACCGCTCCCGTGCGGTAATCGACAAAGCTCGCGATGGTCCCGCCGGTACCCAACAACGCGACCGTCGGCTTGTCGCCGTTGCGTGGAATGGAACGGGCCGCGGACTTTCGGGGTTCGGCCTTCTTCACGACCGTGAGTTGTGTGGTGGTGGAACAGGCGACGCCGACGTTGTAGCCGCTTCCGAGTTTGACGATGAGGACATTGGGATCCGAGAACGCGTGTCGTGGCATGAGCACGCCTTCGAAGTCGCGCGCATCATCGACCAAGCGCACCGTGTCGCCGATCTTTGCGCCTGTGTGGGTTACGAGTTCGTCCGCGCGACTCATCGGGAGCCGCGCAGCCCACAACGCGTTTTTATAGTAACGTCCGGGTCGACGCGCACCATGCGTTGGACGTGGTGGCATTTTGCCGCCCTCGTGACGCTCGGCGTCGCGCTGACCGTCATCTCAGTCGCGGGAGGATGGCCGTGGGGCGGATTTTTCTTGCTCTTGCCTCTTGTCTTCCCTCCGCTTCGATTTGGAAAGCGGATCACGGACTGGCCGGAGGCCAAGCGCTGCATGAAGTGCGGTTTCCAGTCTCGCGAACCCGATGTCGAGTTTTGCCCACGTGACGGCACGCAGCTCGCGCGGCACCCTGGTTTCGGAAACCTGTGACCTCGCGAAGAAACCCTTATCTCAGGGGGGTCTCTGGGCCGAAATCGGTCCGCCCCGGATGCACTTCATCCCCAACGCCGCCATCAAGCAGGAACTCCTCAAGGCCGTCGGCGCGAACAGCATCGAGGACCTTTTCCGCGACATCCCCGCCTCGGTGCGCAGCAAAGGCCTCGACCTTCCCGACGGGTTGAGCGACCTCGAAGCCGAAGCCTACCTCCGATCCATCCTGCGCACCAACCAGTCGACCGCCCGCGCACCCAACTTCGTCGGCGGTACCCTCAAGGAACACTACGTTCCGCCGTTCGTCGAGCGCCTCGTCTTCCGCCAAGAGTTCTACACGTCCTACACGGCGTACCAAGCCGAAGTCGCCCAAGGCACACTGCAAGCCTTGTTAGAGTACCAGTCCATGATGGCCGAACTCCTTGGCATGGAGGTCGTCAACGCCAGCATGTACGACCTTTCCACCGCCCTCGGCGAAGCGGCCTTGATGTGCCTGCGTGAGAACGGACGCAAGACGTTCCTCATCCCGAAGCACCTCAGCCCCGAGAAGCGCGCGACGCTCTGGAGCTACGTGCGCGGACACGACATGAAACTCGTCGAGTACGGCTACGACGCGAAGACCGGCGCCACCGACCTCGCCGACGCCAACAAGAAGATCGATGACAAAACTTCGGGCGTGTACATCGAGAACCCCAACGTGTTCGGCGTCCTGGAAGAACACGTCCCCGCCTTGGCGAAGGCAGCGCACGCCAAGGGCGCTCTCCTTGTGCAAGCGTTCGATCTTTCCTCGCTCGGCATCCTCGAGTCGCCGGGAGCACAAGGCGCGGACATCGCGATCGGCGACGGCACCACGTTGGCGTTCCCATTGGGCGGCGGCGGGCCCCAACTCGGCATCTTCGGCACGCACGAAAAATATGCGCGCAAGATGCCTGGAAAACTCATGGGAGCCACCCGCGACGCGGACGGCAACCGCGCCTACTGCATGACGCTCCAAACCCGCGAACAACACATCCGACGCGAAAAAGCAACGAGCAACATCTGCACGAACGAAACGTTGCTCGCGATCGCGCTCGGCGCGCACTTGGCCGCGCTCGGGCCGGTGGGCATGAAGGAGCTCGCCGAAGCCAACCTCTACCGATCCCACCGCCTCGCTGACCTGTTGCGCAAGAAGACTAAGTTCAAGCCGCGGTTCACGGGCGCTTTCTACAACGAGTTCACCGTAAAGGGGCCCGTCGATGGCGAAAAGACCTACGACCGCGTCGGTGCCAAGGGCATCACGCCCGGCTACCCCGCGGGTCGCATCGACAAGACCCTCAAGGACAGCCTCATCGTGTGCAGCACCGAAGTCCACTCCGACGACGACCACGCGCGTCTCGTCAAAGCCCTGAAGGGGGTGTCGGCATGAGCGTCCGACTTCCAAAGATGCACGTCCCGCTCCTCATCGAGGAAAGCCGACCCGGCCGACGCGGCGAAAAAATCGTCGCCGTGCCCAAGACGTTCAACGCCAAAGACCAGATCCCTGCCTCGCTGCGGCGAAAAACGGCGGCGGTCCTCCCCGAGCTCACGCAGCCTGAAGTCATCCGCCACTACACGCGATTGTCGATGAAGAACTACGGCCTTGACGCCGGGATGATCCCATTGGGCAGCTGCACGATGAAACACAACCCGCGACTCGCGGACATGGTCTCCGGCTTGGAAGACGCCGGCCGCATCCACCCTCTCCAACACCCGTCGCAGATCCAAGGCGCGTTGCGCATCATGTACGAGTCCGAGCAATGGCTCAAGGAAGTCCTCGGCATGGATGCCGTAAGCCTCCACCCCGCGGCGGGCGCCCACGGTGAATTCTTGGGATTGTTGCTTGTTCGCGAATATCACGAAGCGCGCGGAGAAGGAGCGAAACGCAACAAGGTCATCATGCCGGACACCGCGCACGGCACGAACCCGGCGACGGCGGCGATGCTCGGCTACGAAGTCATCGAAGTCTCGAGCACGTCCGAAGGCACGGTCGACGTCGAAGCCGTGAAAGCTGTGATCGGCCCGGACACGGCCTGTTTCATGGTCACGAACCCGAACACGCTCGGCATCTTCGAAGATCACATCGCGGAGATCCAGAAAGCCGTCCACAAGGTCGGCGGCCTGCTCTACTACGACGGAGCGAACCTCAACGCCATCATGGGCAAGGCGAGCCCGGGCGGCATGGGCTTCGACATCTGCCACACCAATGTCCACAAGACGTTCGCCATCCCGCACGGCGCAGGCGGTCCCGGCGGCGGCCCGGTGGGCGTCAAGAAACACTTGATCCCCTTCCTTCCGAACCCGCGCATCGTCAAGAAAGGCGACAAGTACCTATTCGAGAACTCGGAAAAATCCGTCGGGAAGATCCGGGAATACTGGGGCGGCTTCCTCGTCCAACTACGGTGCCTCGCCTACTTGCTGCTCATGGGCGGCAACGGCCTCACCGAAGCCAGCGAGATCGCGGTCCTGAACGCCGCTTACTTGCAGAAGCGGCTCGTCGGCGCCTACGAACTCCCCCACAAGCAATTGAGAAAGCACGAGTTCGTCTTGTCCGCATCCAAACTGAAGCGGGAACGCGGCATCACGGCCCGTGACATCGCAAAACGCCTCCTGGACCATGGGTTCTACGCGCCGACTATCTACTTCCCGAACCTCGTCGAGGAAGCCTTGATGATTGAGCCCACCGAATCCGAACCCAAGGACGAGTTGGACGCGTTTGCCGACGCCATGCTCCGCATCGCCAAGGAAGACCCGGCGATCGTGCGGGCCGCTCCGCGCAGCGCACCCGCCGCACGGGTCGATGATGTGTGGGCCGCGAAGAACCTCGTCTTGACGTGGCGGCAACTGGACAAGCTCAAGAACGAGCCGCCGCAAGCGATGCCCGTGCCGACGACAAACTAGTTGTCCACCTCTCGGGTCCCGCCCCATGTTGGCCGACGCGCGCCGGTTCCGAATGGGCTTCATTGTCAACCCGGTCGCGGGCCTTGGTGGAAAACCGGGACTCAAAGGCAGTGACGACGCTCGCCAGATCCAGGAGATGGCCGCGGCGACGGACCCGGACGAGTTGCCCGCGTATGTGCGCAGCATGGATTTCCTTACCGACCTGATCTTGAAGAAAGGGGTCGCCGTCGCGGCACCGGGACCGCTCGGGGAGCAGATCCTCAAGAAGACGATGTCCTGCGGCGGCCCGATTTTTGAGATCTCCCGCGAGAAAGGCTGGAGCAAACAGGTCGGCGAGACCACGGCCGATGACACGAAGCTCTTCGCGCGTCACATGCTCAAAGAAGAACTCGACGTCCTCGTGTTCGTCGGTGGAGACGGGACTGCCGTCGATGTTGCGCGCGAAGTGGGCGACAAGATCCCCGTCCTTGGCATCCCGGCGGGCGTGAAGATGTTCAGCGGCGTCTTCGCCGAGAACCCGCTCGTCGCGAAGCATCTCGTCCAAAGCCTCCAACCGGGGTTCCCGACGCGGCCCGTGGAGATCGTCGACCTCGACGAGGAAAGTTACCGATCCGGACAGTGGAACGTCCGAGGCCTTGCGCACGCCCGTGTGCCGGAACTGCCCGGGGTCCAGGTCGCTAAAGGCGGCACGATTCCGACCGAGGACGAATCCTTGGAGGATATCGTCGTGTGGTTCAAACAGTTCCAACGACCCGGTCGCTCGTACATTTTGGGCGCCGGCACGACGACCGCTGCGATCAAAGCCGCCTTGGGTGGCGGTTCGCCGCTTGGAGTCGACGTGGTGCGTGACGAGAGGTTCATCGCGACCGACGCGAGCGAGACGGGGATCCTCGACGCGATCGCCCAAGAGCCCGCGACGATCATTGTCTCCCCGACCGCGCCGCAGGGTGCGATCCTCGGTCGCGGCACGGCGCAGATCAGTCCTCAGGTCGTGGAGCAGGTCGGCCCGGAGAATGTGGTGGTCATCGCGACGCCGCGAAAGTTGATGGGCGTGGCGACGTTGTTCGTCGATACGGGGGATTCGGGCGTCGATGCCAAGTTCCCCGCGTACATCAAGGTGCGAACGGATCCGTTGACGGAGAAAGTGTTCAAGTTGCGTAAGGGAGGAGAAACATGAGCGACATCGAAGTGGTTGACGTGGAGACGGTCACGCCGAAGTCGACGCGCGCGAAAGCGCGCCATCACATGTTCACGATCGACAAGCCGTCGACGTCCGGGGGAAACGACAAGGGTCCGATGGCGAGCGAATATTTTCTCGCGTCATTGGCGTCGTGTCACATCACGACCGCGCACAAGGTGGCGGAGAAGCGTCAGCAGAAGATCGACAGGGTCCAGATCCGCGGCG
>CAYOZB010000038.1:0-21778 GCA_964408365.1 uncultured Halobacteriales archaeon
CCGGGGCGGAATGGTTTGTCGATCGCAAGCGAGATGCCGCCCATGAGGTTCGCGACCGTGTTCTGCATGCCGAAGCCGAGGGCGAGCGTCAAGAGTCCAAGGCCCGTCGCGATCGTGGCAAGGGACGTATCGAAGAGGGCGAGACCCGCGGAGAACCCGAACAGGACGACGGCGAACACGGTCAGGTGGCCGAGCAGGCGTCCCACCGCGTCGTCGACCCGAGGTGGACGCAGGACGCTCTTTCGCAGGAAATGCGACAACGTCTTGCCGGCCGCATACGCGATCGCAAGAAGAAGGACGAAGACGAGGGCCTTGAGGAAGAAGTCCCCTGCAAACGATTCGGCGAGGACGCCCCCGATGTCATGGACGACCCATTGTCCAAGCTTGTAGAACCAGTCCAACCATACCGGTAGCCAACTGGGCGGCCCCGCCTGGAGGAACACGGGAATCACGATGTGGACGTAGTGGGCTTCCAGGGCCTATAATGTTGGTCGAACGAACGTGTGAGGTCAGAACGAGGTTTTAACCATGGTCTTGGTGGCGGCGACGCCTTCGTTGCTGCGGATCTTTTCGAGGATGGTCTTCGCGATCTCCTCGTGGTTCTTGCCTTCGATCTTGACGATGAAATCGTATTCGCCAAAGAGCGAGTGGACCTCTTTGGCCTCTTTGATCTGCCGAAGCACTTCGCTGACCTTCTGCTCGAAGGTGGGTTTGACGCGCACCAGAACGTAGACGCTTTCCACGAGGCACCCTTGATTGGGAATGGGAGTGGCCGGGGTTATCTAAATTCGCCTGCCGGCCTTCGCCTGGACCGCGTTACGCCGTGACCGTGCGCGCGGGCGACTTCTTCCCCGCGCCCGCCGGCTTGACGCTGCCGTTGGCGGGTCCGACGATCTTGACGGCCTTCAACACGTCGCCTTCCCATTGGAACTGGACCCGCCGGCGGCCCTTGTGGATCCCCTTTTGGAAGATGTTCGCGACCAACAGCGGAAGCGCCAGCGTGGCCTCGCTCCACACCGTTGCCTTGGTGGCCTCCCGGTGGATCTTCCCCCACGATTGCGCTTCCTCGAGCGTCGAGCCCGAGAGGCCGCCCGTGTCGGGCCGGTCGGTGGTGATCTGGAACGCGTATTCGTGCCCCGCCACATCGTACCCGAGGACTTCGGCGATGACCTCGACGTCGTTGATGTAGTTCTTGGGGGTGCCGCCGCCGACGTAGATGACCCCGGTCTTCTTGCTCTTGCCCTTGATCTGCGTCAGTTCGTAGTTGTCGCGGATCGGGTCGAGGTAGAAGTGCGGCTTGTTCCGGTGCTTCTCGTAATACTCGGTCAAGCCGATGCCGATCGAAGAGTCGTTGAGCGCCGGGACGAAGCAGGGCACACCGTATTCGTAGCAGGTCGCGAGGATGCCGCGGTCGCCTTTCTTGTAGGCGATTTCGCCCATGAAAGACAAGAATTCGCGCGTCGAATAGCCGCGCGGGTCGAGTTGTTCCGTGATCTTGCCGATGTACGCGTCGACCTCGCGGAACTTCTCCTCGTCCACGAGCGTGTCGTAGATACGGTCGATGAAATGCTCACGAAGCATCAGGTTGTCCATACCGGGGTCGCCCTTGTAGTGCTGGTACCCCATGGCCTGGTAGAAGTCCTGGTAGAGCACGGCGCCCGTGGAGACAATGCAGTCGACGATGCCGTGGGCGACCATGTCGCGCAAGACCATGCGAAGGCCGCCGGCGATCAGCGCGCCGGAAAGTCCGATGATGACAGTCGGTCGCGCCGAGTCCGTCAGCATATTCTCGTAGACCGTGGCGCACTTGCCCAGGTTCCGCGCCTGGATCGACGCGCCTTTCATCTGGTCGACAAGATCCGCGATCGTTTTGACTTTCATCAGGTCGATCTGCTGGATTGGCGTCGAAAGGAGTTCCTTGCGGGTAGTCACGGCATCGCCTTCGAAAGGAGAAAAACTAGTGGAATTTTCGTCAGACGGGCGGCCCACTTAAAGGTTTGGCGCAACCATGCAAACGCCTGTGGATTGGCTCCGTTCTTCCATTCGGCGAACAACAATTATACGCGCGGGTCAAACAAACATCCCTAGGAGGCATGGCCTTGCGTACAATCCGCCATCGATGATTCGACGACGATGGGTCCGCCACGCTGCGAACCCGGTCGATTAGTTAGGCAACAAAGAACGCCTAGGTGGTGAGGTACACGTACCCTTGGAGGGTCCTGCGGAATCGTCGCATGAACTCCTTCGAACTCTGCGGAGGCACCTGGCCCTGCATGTCGAGGGTGAGTTTCTCGACCATCTGTAGGAGTTCCTTGGATTCCCAGTTCATGTGGGTCAGCATCTCTTGGCTGGTGCTGCCGCGCACGATCTTGGTGACCTTCCACGACCCGTCGCGGTTGAGGTGGATGAACGCCTCGTTGGTGGGTCCGTACAGGTTGTGGAAGTTGCCCAACACGTCCTGGTACGCGCCGAGCATGAAGAAGCCCAAGTAGTACGGGTCGCCGTTGGGTTGGTGGACCTCAAGCACGTCCTTCGTGTCGCGCGCGTCGATAAACTCCTTGACTTCGCCGTCCGAGTCGCAGGTCAGGTCGACGAGGGTGCCGGTCTCTTTCGGCTCCTCGCTGAGGCGATGGATCGGCGCGATGGGGAACAGTTGGTTGATGCCCCACGTGTCAGGGGTGGATTGGAACAAGGAGTAGTTCGTGACGTACTTGTGCGCGAGGATCTTTTTGACGTCCGCGAGTTCCTCCTCGATGTCCTCGACGCGGTCCTCTTTTTTCATGAACTTGAGGGCCTTTCGACAAATGGCGCGGAACAACAGTTCTCCGCGGGCGCGGGTCTCCATGTTGATCTGGCCGAGGTTGAAGAGACTCATCAGGTCGTCTCGGTGCGTCAGGGCGTCGTGGTACTCTTCCAAGTACGTCTTCGGTCCCAACGTGTCGTAGCTCTCCTTGAGCTCGATGACCGGCAACGGGTCGTTGTCGCGGACCGTGATCTCCGCCGGGTCGGCCGACAACTGGGCCCGTTCCACGACCTCCGTGACGAGCATGGAATGGTAGGCGGTGATGGCGCGGCCGGCTTCCGTGATGATCTCGGGGTGCGCAACGCCCTCGTCGTCGCAGATCGTCTTGATCGTGTACGTGACCGCGTTCGCGTACTCCGTCATGTCGTAGTTGGCGGACATGCTGGAACTCGACTGGGTGCCGTCGTAGTCGATGCCCATGCCGCCGCCGACGTCGAGGAACTTCAGGTTCACGCGCAGCTTCTTGATCTCACAGTACAGCCGCGCGGCCTCGCGGATCCCGTTCGTGATCTTCTTGATGTCGCTGATCTGCGAGCCGATGTGGTAGTGGACCATTTTCACCAAGGGCAGAAGCTTGGCTTTCTTGAGGTGGTCCAACGCCTCCAGGATCGCAGGAACCGACAAGCCGAACTTGGCGCGTTCGCCGCCCGATTCGGCCCACTTGCCGCCCCCGCGCGTGTAGAGCTTCATCCGGATGCCGATCATGGGCTTCGCGCCCGTGGCTTTGACCGCTTGGATGATCTTGTCCACTTCGTCGAGCTTGTCGATCACGATGATGACGTTCTTGCGAAACAGCGAAGCGTAACAGGCGAGTTCGATGAATTCGTAGTCCTTGAACCCGTTGCAGATGAGCATCGCGCGTTGGTTCTTCTTGATCGCGATCGCCGCAAGCAGCTCCGGCTTCGATCCGACCTCCAGGCCGTAATCGTGCCGCTCGCCGCCTTCGAGGATGTCCTCGATGACTTCCTTCTCCTGGTTGACCTTCATCGGGAACACGGCGCGCAAGCGGCCCTTGTAGCCGTAGTCGCGTCGCGCTTTCTCGAACGCTTGGTACTGTCGTTGGATGCGGTCGCCGATGAGTTGCGGGAAGCGAAGGAGCATCGGCGTCTGGATGCCGTCGGCGCGCAGTTGGTCGACGATCTCTTTGACGTCCGCGTAGGTCTGCGCGCTCGTCGATGGACGGATCACCAGGTTGCCTTTGCGGTTTGCCGAAAAATAGTCTCGACCCCAACGGTTGATGCCGTAGAGGTCCAGCGAGTCTTCAACCCGCCAAGGCTCCGTCGCCACTGGGCGCGTACAAAGTCGGTTCGTATTTGAAAGTAGTCCCGCGCGCATCGTCGTCGGCGATTCGGTGCACGAATCACCGCGAGGTCAGAAGCGTGACGTCCATTCGTGCCGACAACGGCGGCAACGGGACCGTCCCGGCGGCGCGGTGCCGAAGGTTCCGCGACGCGTTTCCTCAATCGGGTGCTGGGGAACGAAGTCCGGGCCCCGGAAACGGCCATCGCTGCCGCAGCGTGGGCAGAATCCGCGAACGCGCGTGGTTCATCGGTGGGATCCAAGCGTGGTCAACGAGGAAAACGGGCGGGTCAGGGGTCGCGCAACCGTGGTGAACCGATGATCCGGCACCCTGCGAAACCATAGGTTTTTAGTACGACCGGTGTAAGGCCGCAACGTGCCGACGGGAACGCCGAACGTGCCGTCCACGCCCAAACTCGTGGAGACCCTCAAACAGAGCCCGATCATCCGGCTCCAAGGGTACGATTACTTCGTCCACCCGATCACCGACGGCATCCCACGTCTCGAGCCGACACTGCTCGACGAAGTGGTCGACGCGCTCGTGAAAAAACTGGCCAAATCGTTCGACGTGATCTTGACACCCGAGGCCATGGGGATCCCGATCTCGTCCGTCCTTTCCTTGCGCACCGGCAAACCGTTCACCGTCGCCCGCAAACGCGCCTACGGGACTCCCGGCGAAGTCATCGTCACCCAACGCACCGGATACGGCGGCTCCTCGCTCCACGTCCACGGCCTGTCCAAGGGCGACCGCGTCGTCATCGTCGACGACGTGGTGAGTTCCGGCGGCACCCTGCACGCGTTGGGCGACGCTTGCCGCAAGATCGGCGTGGAACTCGTCCAAGTCCTCGTCGTCATCAACAAAGGCCACGACCTTGCCGCCTTGAGCCAACACCTCGGCTGCCCCGTCGAATCCCTCGTCACCCTTCGCGTCATCAACGGCCACGTCCAACTGGAGACCTAAGCTCATGGAACTGCTCGGATACCGACTCGACCTCGAACAATTGCTCGCCGACATCAAAGGCAAGGGACACAAACTCATCGGCATCCAGTTCCCGGACGGGCTGCGCGACTTTTACGGCCCCGTCGTGGAAGCCGTCGAAGCCGCCACCGGAGCCCAGACCGTCGTGAGCGCCGACCCGTCGTATGGTTCGTGCGACTTGGCGGACGATGAGATGGAGAAAGTCAAGGTCGACGCGTTGATCCACATGGGTCACACCCAGATGCCGCACATGGTCCGGTTCGAACGGATCCCGATCTATTTCGTCCGCGCCGAAAGCCTCCACGACATCCGCCCCAGCGTCGAGAAGGCGATCCCCCACCTCGTCGGCAAGAAGATCGGCTTGATCGGCACCACCCAACATCTCCACAAACTGCCCCAAGCCGTCGAGATCCTCAAGAAACACGGGTTCGAAGCCCTCGTCGACGAGGGAGACACCCGCATCTCCGCCCCCGGTCAGGTCCTCGGTTGCAACTACACGGCCGCGAGCAAACTGGCCGAGTCGTACCTGTACGTCGGCAGCGGCAACTTCCATCCCCTCGGCTTGGCGCTCAACACCGAGAAACCCATCATCTGCGCCGACCCCTACACCAACGAGGTCCGGACGATGGAAGAAGAACGCCGACGGTTCCTCAAACAACGCTACGGCGCCATCGCCGCGACGCGCGACGCCAAGACGTTCGGCGTCCTCGCATCCAGCAAACAGGGCCAACTACGATGGAACATGGCCAAGGCGTTGAAGCAACGCATCGAACGGAAAGGACGCAAAGCGTACCTCATCCTGCTGCGGCAGTTCTCGCCCGATTACCTCATCAATTTCCGACACTTGGACGCATTCGTCTCGACGGCATGTCCGCGGGTCGCGATCGACGACTACGGTCGATACCCGAAACCGATGCTCACACCGATCGAACTCGAGATCGTGCTGGGCGACCGGCCCATCGACAGCTACCGCTTGGATGAGATCCACGGCACGTCGATCTAGACGCGCGCTTATTCTTCCGTCCGCGTCAACACGAGTTGGCTCGACGAAATCGTGATCGGAGGCGACCCGAGGGGCACCTTGATCGTCGTCTCGCCCTTGTACCGGACGGTCTTGTTGTCCTCGAGGGTGGTGTCGTCGACGACGACGCGGTAATCGCCGCCCGGGGTCAAACTGCCCGAGAAGGCACCCTGGGGGTTCGTCACGGCCGTCGCGTTGCTTGTGCGATCCACGGATGGGTTCACGGCGTCGAACCGGACGGTGAACTGGGACAATGGCGTGTTGCCAGCTCCCATGAGCGTGCCGCTGACGGGGACGCTCGCGGGTCGCAGGCCGATCGTGATGTTGCCGGTTCCGCCCGCGGGGATGTTCGCCGAGCCGGTTCCGTTCTGGTAGCCGGCTTTGCTGGCGGTGGCGGACTTGCTGCCCGGCAGGAGGTCGGCGATGCTGAAGCGACCGTCGGGGCCGCTGGTGGCGGTCTTGCCATCGACGCGGACCGTGGCGCCCGCCATCGGCAAATCGACGGACGCGTTGTACTGGCCGTTGCGGTCGCGGTCATCATAGACCAAGCCGGCGAGGTTCGCCGGTTGGACGTCGAAGTCGACCGTGAAATTGTAGTCCGTGTCGCGTCGCGCAGCGGCCAAACTGATGTCGACGGTCTCATTGGCGACTTCGCCGCTCGTAGCTCCGGCGGCGCGGATAACGATCTTGACCTTGTCTTCGCCCGGCAGGTTGAAGGGGGCCACGAGCCGGAAGGTGCCGTCGGCTCCGATGGTGACATTGTCGTGCGAGATGCCGAACGGGTCGAGGGCGACGGCCTGGAACCCGATCATGGATTGGCCGCTTGCCGTGGCCCTGCCGGTGACGACGGCTCCCTCGTAGTACTGGAGGAGCTTGACGGCGCTCGTGCCGTTGACGAACCGGAAATGCTTGAGGCCGGCGCCCGGGGTGCCGATACCGCTGAACAGTTCCGGCGGGTAGTCGCCGAACAGGGGTTTGGTCCCACCGACGAATCCCTTGTAGAACGTGGTGTTGTAGTATTGGTCCTTGAGTTGCAGCCGGGTGCCTTGGAGTTGGAGTCCTTGGCCGCCGTTGAAGGTGTAGTCAATCTGTTCGCAACGATCGTCGGCGCGGTAGAGGAGGCCGCCGGAGACGAAGTAGCAGCGTCCGCCTTGGTCGACGATCTTGACCGGGTCCTCTTGGACCGAATTGCCGTTGGCGTCGACGGTGTAGGCCCGTACTTGGTACTCCCTGTTTTGGCTGTCCACGTAGACGGTCTGGACGAAATCGTCGGGGTTCTTGTTCGCCAAGAAGATCGGCGCGTACAGGATGCTGCCGGCTTCGATGCCCTGGGTCTGGGGGTTGTCGTAGGGCAGCATGCGGTTGTCGACGAGGAAGTATTCGATCCGGAACCCGGTGACCTGTTGGACGCCTTCGTAGAACTCGATGGATTCGTCGAGGGTCGTGAGGTCCTTCTGGAGGATCGGGTAGAGTAAGTCGTAGCGTTGGGTCTTGGCGAGCGCGTCGGACATCTCGGCGCTTGCGCCGGTGCGCACGTCTTCGAGGAACGTGGTCATCTCGCTGCTCATGCCCGCGGGTCGCAGACGGTAGAAGTCGCCCTCAAGGATGCGGATGGACATCCAGTCGACGGCTTCTTTCTCGGACTGTGCGGCGAGGAATCGTCCGGAGAGTTCGTACCCGTTCTGGAAGTTGTCCGCAACGGTCGGGTGTCGGGCGAGAGAGACTTCCCAGAACCCGTAGTCCCACCAAGCCATGTGCCCGGGACGTTGGTGAGGCGGCAGTTCGTTGTCCTGTTCGCCGAGCCAACCGTACACCGTGAGCCAATCGCGTTGGAGGAATCCTTGGCCGAAGGCCCCGGTGCGGTTGTCGATCAGATCCGACGCGCCGGGGTGGTTCTGGCGGTAGTTGAGCCGGGCTTCCGTGGGGATGCCGGCGTCGACCGCGAACCAGAGGTTCGGGATGACGAGCGTCAGGAGCAGGAACAGGCTGCCTGCGATCTGTTTGGCGCCGAACGTGCTGCGAGTGGCCTTGAAGAACGATTCGTGTCGGAGGCTTTGGAAGTTCTTGACGCGTTCCTTGAAGTTCATCCAGTCGACGACGCGCACGACGACCCAGCCGCCGAGGACCGAAAAGATCGGTGCGGCGTTGAAGATGAAACGGGTGGCGGCAAAGCCCATGTAGATGGCGAGGACGCCCCAAGCGACGAGAAACAGCATGGCCCGCTCGTGGACCCTGAAGTAGCGCATGAGGGCCATGACGAACCCGATGAGGGCGAAGAAGAACGTCATGAACCCGATCGAGAAGACGAACACGCCCAGTTCGGTGCGTTGGGCCTCAGCGATGGTCGAGTAGAGTTTGGATTGGTTGAAGTAGCCGTTCGCGGAGAGCAGCAATCGGCCGACGTCGGGGATGACGAACAGGAGGACCAAGAGTCCGAGGACGCCGACGAGGGCGAGTCCTGGGAGGACGAGGATCGCTGGGAGGTCGCGCGTCGGGATGAGTGCGATGCCGAGGACTGCGAGGATCACGACGAGGTACATCATCGAGTTGAGGGTACCGCTCACGTTTCCGTGGATCCAGTAGTAGGGGAGGGTGAGGGCGATCATTAGGCCGATGACGATGCCGAACACCAAAGCGTCGCCGGTGGAGTCGCGTCGTCGGATCTGGTTGGAGACGAGTTGGAAAGTGTAGTAGATGGAGTAGAGGGCGAGCACGTAGGGGAACCCTTCCCACGCGAGGCCGATGGCGGCCCAGGAGACGCCTGCGAGGAACGCGTACACGAGGCCTTCGCGGTGGGTGGTGATGTAGGTCCCGAACCCGTTGGCGACGCTGTCGAGGCTGTTCCAGCGTTCGACCCGCGTATCGTCGCGTGTCAGTTGGAGCGCGCGCAGGAGAAAGTAGGCGCCTAAGCAGAGGAAGAAGACGATGAAGGCGTCGTGGTCGCCGAGGCCGAAGCCGGAGCGTTGGATGTGCGCGGGGCTGGCGGCGAGGAGGAAGCCGGCCCATATGCCGACCCGGTTGCCGAAGGCGGCGCGTCCGATGAGCCAGATGGGGATGACGGTCAGGGCGCCCCACAAGGCCGAGCCCCATTCGAGCGCGTACTTGCCTGCTTCAGGGGCCGCGTTGCCGGGGGCGGCTTCGCCGCTCATGAAGCCGAGGATCTGGCCGGCGACCGCGACGTGCCAGTCGTACAAGGGGGGACGGGGGTTGCGGTACGGGACGGGGTAGTTGAGGAGGGGGTCGACGATGGTGTGGTCGCCCGTTTCTTGGGTGTTTTGGACGACGGCTTGGTGGTAGTAATCGTCGTTTCCGGCGAAGCGGTAGACGCCGTCGTTGATTGCTGGTTCATAGTTGAAACCAACGCGCAAGCCTCCGGCGAGGAGCACGGCGAGGGTGACAAGAACGAAGGTCCAGCCGTGGCGCTTCCACCACGTGCCCTGCTGTTCGGAGGATCCATCCATCGAAAACTACCTGACCTGTGAGCCGTCGTCCGAATGGACGAGGAAAGCTGTTCGGCGGGAAATCCGGGTCGCTTAAAAAGGTATGGAGGGTTTTCTTGGAAAGAGCCGGCGTTCGATTGCGCAAGGGCCGGGAAGCGACCGGCTATAAGCGGTCGCTCGCTCCAACACGAGGGAGAATCGTTGGCGTTCGTGAACCCTGCCCCGGGTCCGTCCGGGTCCGTCTTGGTCGTCGATGACAACAGCGACGATTTGGCGTTGTTCGCACGGGCCGTGCGTGAGCTGCCTTTGAAGGTCGAGACCGCCTCGAGCGGGGCCGACGGGCTGCAAAAAGCGTTGCGGGGCGGATATCACCTCATTGTCCTCGACTACAGCTTGGGGGACATGACCGGCACCGAGATCCTGTTGCGGTTGAAAGAATCCGGGAGTTCCATCCCGGTGCTCATCCAATCCGGGGTCGGGTCCGAGTTCGTGGTCGCCCGCGCCTTGGCGCTGGGGGCGCAAGGGTTCATCGCGAAGGATTCACCGGACTACGCCAACGAGGTCCGGACGAAACTGCAGTTGGCGTTGTCGCGTCCGGTCGTCACGGCTCCAATCGGGACGGGGTCGGAGCGTCGCGCGGCCGTCGCGGAACTCGAATCGGCGATCGATGACCTCGTGGAACGAAGTCGCGGCGTGTTCTCCGCGGTGGGGTTCGCTTCCCCAGACGGGTTCCGGGTCACCACGCGGATCCGACGCGCAGGGTCATTGTCGGCCGAGACGTTGTGCGCGATGGTCGCGAGTGCGACGAGTTCGAGCCGGTTCTTGGGCCAGGGCTTGGGCACCAACGAACTGCGGATCCTCGTTGCCGAGTTCGCCGACGGCGTCCTGCTGTGCGCCCCGGTCGGTGAGTTCGGTTTCTTGTTCGCCGTTTCCCCCACGACGGGCCAGGAGGCGGCTGCCGCGCGACGCGAATTCGAGTTCGCCGTGCGTGAGCTTGCGAACCTCCTCGATTCGATGACGAAGGTGCAAAGGCTCGGGTACTGATGGCGACGCCGAACGCTTCGGATCCGGTTGACGCGTGGCCGAGGCGGCTCAACCGAGGATTGTTGATCGGAGCCGCCACCATCGTCCTTCTCGCCTTGCTCGGCGGTGTCCTCGCCCAGGCGCCGGACCTGCCGGAGTCGAACGCGCTTCACCTGCAGCTGGAGTATTTTGCCGTGTTCGCGGCGGTCTCCATCTTTTTCCTCAGCAGCGCCAAGTACGCGATCTCGCGCGAACGGGTCTACCTCCCGTTGAGCCTCGGCTTCTTGGGCGCCGCGATCTTCGATCTGATCCATCCGCTCGTGCCGCACGGGCCCGTCCCAGCGTCGACCGCGGGCGGGTTCGGGGTTCTGCTCCAGAATCTCGACGGGTACTTGTGGTGGATGGGCCGGATCAGTTTCGGCATCGGGTTCCTGGGCGCCGCGCTGGCGTTCCGTCAACGGTTCCTCGACGACTTGCCGAACCGGCTGCTGGTTCGGGGCTTGTTGTGGACGTTTGCCCAGATCGTGTTCCTCGTCGCGCTCGTCGTGCTCTTGCCTCTCCCCGCGTACTACGGGGCGACGGGTATGTCCAGTGTCCTCGAGCTCCTGCCGATCCTGCTGTACATGGCAGCGGCGTTCGTCATCCTCCGTACGCCCCCGGGTGTGGACCGGGGCATGCGGATCGGCGGCCTCGCGAGCCTCGGGTTGGCCTCGGTCGCCCAGGTGTTCGCGTCGACGTCTGCGGTGGCGGGGGATGCGTTGTTCTTCGTGGCGCACGCCTTCAAGATCACGAGCTATCTCGTGGTCTTGTTCGGGCTGTATCTGGAACACGTGAGTCTCTACGCGGAGGAACGACAGCTTCGGCAGAACGTCGAGAAGGCGGAGCGGGAGGCGCTGCGCCGGCGTGCGGAACTGTTTGCGGTCATCGAGAACGTGGCCGACGGGATCGCGATCCTGGACGGGCAGGGCCGCGTCCTACACCTCAACCGGGCCGCGCAACAGATGCTCGTCGTGCGCGATCCGCAGAACTGGAATGGCACTCTCCTCACGGAGCACCTGTCGGCGGGGGCGCGGCAGACGATCGAGCCGGCGCTTCAACAGTGCCTTCGAGACGGCGCTGACGTGCGTGACATTGAGATTGGCATCGACGCGAAAACGTCGGAAGTCCTCAGCGTGGGCTTGGTGCCGCTGAAGGACGCTGGCGGCGTGGTGCAAGGCGCGGTCGCGGATTTCCACAACATCACCACTCTCCGCCACGCGGAGCGACGGTATCGGGAGCTCACCGAGGGCGCCCCCGATGGGATCATCGAGCTCGATGGCGACGGTCGGATCGCGTTCTTCAACCGTGCGGCGGAGCGGATCTTCGGGTACACGAAGGAAGAGGTGGCAGGCCAGGACATCTCGTTGTTCTTGGCGGACGGCGTGTTGGGCCCGGAAAGCCGCGCCCGGATCTTCGAGGTGGCGGGGCCGAAGTTGGCGCCGCTGGAGCTGGTGGCGCTTCGCAAGGACGGTCGTCGCACGGTCGTGGAGCTCACCTTGTCGAAGTCGACGTTCGAGGCGGAACGACGGATCACGGCGGTCATTCGGGACGTCCAACAGTTGCAGAAGACGCGCCGGGAGAAGGCCGGGCTTGTGGCGGTCGCGGAAGCGGTCAACTCATCCCAGGATGCGAAGGCGTTGTGCGCCGAGGCGGCGAAGTCCCTTCGGGGGGCGTTGGACTACGAGGGTCTAGGCATCTATTTGCGGGATCCGAAGGCACCGATCCTCACGTTGGCAGGCGCCTCGTATCCCAAGCACGAAAATTTCCCCGCGGAGTTCGCGACGGTGAGATTGGAACCATCGGATGGGTCGCCTGTCGCCCGGGCATTCTTGGAGCGTCGGCCGCAGTGGGTCGATGCGAAGGCGGGGATCCAAGCGTCGGCAGCGAAGGGAGCGTTGTTGCCGGTGCGGGATGATTCGCTGGGGATCGCGGTGCCGGTCTTCGTGGGCGATGATGTGGTTGCGGTGTTGGCGTCGCTCATGTCGACGACGCGGCACACGGCGGAGGAGGAGTTGCCGGTCTTGCAGTCGGTGGCCCTTCACTTGGCCCTCGGCATGGGCCAAAAATTGTTGTTCGAGGAACTTCAGGACACGGCGAAGAACCTGTCAGTGACGAACCGGGAATTGGATGCGTTCATCTACACGGCCAGTCACGATCTTGCGGAACCGCTTCGGAGCATGTCGAACTTCAGCCAGTTCCTCATGGAGGATTATGCGGGGAAGCTCGATCTGCAGGCGAACGATTACTTGCGCCGGATCCACGAGGGCGCGTTGCGCATGCGGGCGCTGTTGGATGCGCTGTTGCAGGTGTCGCGGATCCGTCACAAGCCGTTGCCGTTCGAGAAACTGGACATGACGCAGGCGCTTAGCGAGGTGCGGGAATCGTTGGATGCGATGATCCGCGATCGAAAAGGGGAACTGGTGGTGCACGAGCCGATTCCGCGTGTCTGGGGGCAGCCGTCGCGCGTCATGGAGGTGTTCACGAACCTTGTGAGCAACGGGTTGAAGTTCAACGAGTCCCCGGTGCCGCGCGTCGAGATCTTGGCTTCGACGCGGGACGGGTTCGTGGAGTTCAGCGTGAAGGACAACGGCATCGGGATCCCGGTGAAGTATCAGGATCGTGTGTTTGGATTGTTCACGCGGTTGCATCCGCGCAACCAGTACCCGGGGACGGGGGCGGGGTTGGCGATCGTGCGGACCATCGTGGAGCAGCACGGTGGCCAGATCCGGATCGATTCGAAGGAGGACGCGGGCACGACGGTCGTGTTCACGTTGCCGCGGGAGCCTTCGGTATGAGACGGCTCGTGGTGTTGCTGGTGGAGGATTCGGAGGACGATATCCTCATCGTGGAACGCGCGTTCAAGAAGCTCGGCTTGGGTCATGATCTTCGCGCGGTGGCGACGGGGGAAGAAGCGTTGGCGCAGCTTGAGGCGGGCACGGTGCGGCCGGACCTGGTGTTGTTGGACATCAACCTGCCGGGGTTGTCGGGCTTTGAGTTGTTGCGACGCCTGCGGAACAACCAAGCGGTCCGCACGGTGCCCATCACCGTGTTGTCGGCCAGCGAACGGGAGAGCGACATCGCGGAGGCCTACGAGGCCGGCGCCAATTCGTACTTGGTCAAGCCCGTCAAGTTCGAACAGTTTACACAATTGTTGCGTCAGTGGAACGAGTATTGGACCCGGTTGGGTCGGCTTCCCGCGTCGGGTTAGAAATCCATGAGGCTGCGGCTGGAGGCGCCTTTTTTGGGCGGTTCCTCGATGGGCGTGGCCGGGGGTTCGTCTTGTTCGACCTCCTGCTGCGCGGGGGGTTGTAGTTTTCGGGCTTCGACGTGCCGGGCGACCTGGTCGACGAGGTCCTCGGGGGCGTCGGGTCCCATGAGGAGTCGGATCTCGTCTTCGTCGGCGTCGATGCGCAAAAGGATGTGCTCGGCGAGGCTGGGGACGCGGGGGAAGATGCTTTGGAAGAACGGGATGAAGTCGATGCGGGCGACGCGGTTTCCGACGTGGAAGGATTGTGCGATCTTGCTCGCCGCGAGTTTCCGGAGTTCCCGGTCCCGTTTGGAGCTTGACATTTTGCGGATCCAGGATGGGAACTGGTATCCGGGCGGCGTTCCGTAGTTGCGGGTCCGGGCGCTGCTGACGCCCATGCTGATGAGGTCGGTGGCGGTGCCCCACAATCCGTAGCTTTGTCGTCGCATGACGCGCCCGAGGAACACGTCGGCGCGGGAGAGCCATTCGTAGGCGTCTGCGAGGTCGCGGGGGTCTCGGTATTCGCGCGGTACGTTCTCGTCGACCCAGCTGAGGACAAAGTCGGGTGTTTCGTCCACGGCGAAGATGGCTTCGCGTGCCGCGCGTCCGTCGCCTCCTTTGAAGAGGGTGCTGAGGGCGCGGAACATGGTTTCGCCGCGGTTGCGTTCTCCAAGCACTTCCACGGCGTCGCGTCGGACCTCCGGGAGTCCTTGGGCGATGGCTTGGAGGTCGTTGAGGGCGCTCCGGGCGTCGCCGTGGGAGCTTTGCGCGATCTCCCGGAGCACGGATTCATCGACTTTGAGGCCTTGCTCGACGGCGACTTTTGTGAGCATTTTTTGCACGGTCGGCGCGGCCAACTGGCGGAAGGGGATGACGAGGACGTTCTTGGTGAAGCCGGAGCTTGCGCCGCGGGTCAGTTGGTAGGAGTCGTTGGCGATGAGGATGATGGGTTGTTGGGCGGCGGCGATGGTCTCCAGGATGGCGCGTCGGCCGCCGCGGTCGCTGAAGTTCTCGTCCCCCACAACGGCTCCTTCACCCCCGCGTTCGTAGAGGTTGTCGGCTTCGTCGAGGACGATCAGTTTTCGTTTGCCTTTGGCGCTGGAGAAGAACTCGCCGGTGTCGCTGAAGGTCTCGTGCATGGCGCCCGCGCCCGCGATGCGTTTGATGGCGGGTCCGCTTCGGATGTCCGAGGCGTTGAGTTCGATGATGCCCCACCCGTATTCGGTGGCGAGGGCCAGGGCGGCGCTGGTCTTGCCGGAGCCGGGGGGTCCGTGGAGGAGGACGGCTTTCTTCCCGGGTTTGCCTTCGTGCCAGGCGTTGGCCCAGGCTCGGAGGGCTTCGACGGCTTGCGGGTTTCCGAGGACATCCACGAGTCTCTTGGGACGGAACCGTTCGGTCCAGTTGTCCGCCACGGTCGCGGCGAAGGCGGGTGGTCCTCTTTTAGGCGACGTCCGGGTCGAAACGGTTCCTCTTGGACGAGGTAATGGTTATAATCGAAGGAGGGCCATGTTCGCTGCGCTTGCGGCGCTTGTCCCCACGTTTGTACAAATGGGTCGCGTTGGGCGTCGTGTTTTTGTTGCTCTTCGGGTGGCTTCTCGTTTCGCCGGCTTCGGCGGGCCGCGCCACGAAGGCGACCTATCATGCGTTGCCTTCACCGGTGCGTGGATTGGTGCCGGATTCGGCGGAACAGTCGATGGGCGGCAGCGTGGATGCGATCACGCGGTTCTTCGCATTTGGGCAACCGAGTCGCCTGATCAATTTGGATCTTCGACTGGTGGAGTCGTCGGTCGCCCCGGCCGGGTGGTCGTCGAGCCATACGTTGGAACTGGAATGGACCGATCTGGGTGACGGGATCGTGTACGAGCTTCGCGCCGGGCACGGTCCGCGTGCGGGGACGGGTGGCGTCGACGTGATGTTGGGTACGTTCTCGCATTCGGAAGCCAAGGTCGCGTTGCCCGGGGATGGCGAATGGTTTGTGCGCGTGCGTCCGAAGGCCGGCGGCGATGTGGGCCGCGCGACGAGCTTCGGACCCTTCCGTGTGGACTCCACTGCGCCACCCGCTCCCGTGTTGGAGCAGATCTTGCCTCCGCCCGGGTACAGTTTCTCGCTGTCCTGGAGTCCAGTCAGTGACACGTCGGGCATTGCAGGGTACGAGGTGGAGCGGAAGGTGGGTGTCACTGCGTTCCATCAGGTCGGCCGCACGATGTCGCTGTCTCACCTTGAGGACCAGTTGGGCAATGGTGCGTACACGTACCGGATCCGGTCCGTGAACGGAGCCGGCACGTTGAGTGCGCCGAGCAACGAGCAGAAGGTGACGGTGAAGGCGCCGATGACGAATCCAGGCAAAGGCTCGTTCCTTTACGGGATCCATGCCAACTACACGTCGTTCATGAAGATCTGGGACATTTCCACGCCGTCGAAGTACGCATCCGTGGACGAGGTCCCGTCCGCGATCAAGACGGCGCACTTGGGCGACGGGTATGGGTTCGAGATCGCGAACAGCACGCTCATCGCGAAGACGCGGGAGATCGTGGGCACCGAGCGGAACACATTGGCGATCTCGGAGAAACTGTTCATCTGGTTGTTCGAGTACGCCGATTACGATTCCGGCAAGCTCACGGCGAGCCAACGCGGCGACGCGGGTGGGTTGCAGTCTGCGGGGGAGACGTATGATCGCAAGTTGGGGATCTGCGGCGACTTGGCGACATTGTACATCACGATGCTGCGCATCGCCGGCGTTCCCGCGCGGCCCGTGCATGGCTACTTGGACAATCCCAACGCCAGCGTCGGCGACTTTCATGTGTGGGTCGAGGTGTGGGTCGGCGCGTCGCTCAAGTCGGGCGATCCGAGCGACACCCGCGACGATTGGATGACCGTCGACGTGTCGGGCATCTCGGATGATCCCTTTGATGTGGATGCACTGATGGTGTACTTTGGGATCTTCAACCCGGAGTACCTCGCGTTGGGCCTCAACGCCGACTACGATGATTCCTCTTGGAACGCGTGGGCGCAGTTCGGGTGGAGCATCAACCCGGGCATGCCGAACCCGCAATTCAACGCGACGGGCAAACCGATCGAAGTGGGTTCTGAGCAGAAGGATCTGTACTTCAATCCCACGACGAAAAAACGGGTGCTCGTCGAAGCCAACGGCGATCCGCCGCAAGGGTACACCATGTTCTTCCCCGGCGTGACCGTCGTGTCGAAGAAGCGCATCGATTACGGGGTCAATGTCAACGGGACGGAGCCGGTCAACGCGACGATCCGGATCCGGTACCCGGACGCGGACGCGTTCGCGGCGATCCTACCCTGGCAATCCGTGATCTACACCATCTACTCGAACAGCCCCACCGTGGACAAGGAACCGGGAAAACAGTACACGCGACTCGACCCGTTGGGGTACGTGATCTGGGAAGACCGGTTCGACTAACATCCGCCGTGGCCGACGTTATTCCATCGTCGCGTGGCGTTGGCGCATCATTTCTTCGCTTTGTTTGCGGCGTTCCATGAGTTCGGCGACGACGCCGTCGAGGAAGATCCAGGTGCTCGTCTCGAACAAGGTGCCCAGGGGAGCGAGCGGTGCGCGTTCGCCGTTGATGTTGCGGGTGGGGATCTCGACGATGATGTCGCTGAAACTCGCCACTTTGCTGTGCGGGTTGGTGGTGAGGCACGCGACGCGGGCCCCGATGTTCTGGGCGATCTCGGCGGACATGGCGACCGGGTAGGTCTCGCCGCTGCCGGAGATGAGGAGCATGGCGTCGGTGGGCTGGACCGGGGCGCTGATGGTCTCGCCGATCACGTAGGTTTGGTAGCCGAGGTGGAGGAGTCGGATGGCGAAGGCGCGGGCGACGAGGCCGCTGCGTCCGGCGCCGTAGACGAAGACGCGTTTGGCCTTCGCGAGCATGCGCAAGAGTTCCTCGACTTTCGCCGGGTCGGTCTCGGCGATGATCTTCTTTGCTTGCTCGAGGACGTAGTCGGTCGCAGCGGTAAGCGGACGGTGCCCGGTGGCCTTGGCGCCGTTTTTTCGCATTACTTTTTCGCCTTCTTCTTGGGCGCGGGTTTCTTGGCTGCGGGTTTTTTCTTGGCGGCTTGGGCGGCGGCCTTGGCCTTCTGTGCCTTGGCTTTCTCTTTCTCCGCGAGCGCCTTCTTCTTGTCGGCTTCCTTTTTCTTGGCGGCGACTTCTTTCTGTTTCTGTTTCTCGAGTTTCTCGCGCTCTTTCTGCTTGAGGAGTTGGGCTTTCTCGCGTTCTTTTCGGAGTTTTTCTTTCTCCGCTTCCTGCACGGCGATGAGGGTCTCGCGCTGCGCCTTGGCTTCGCGGCGTTCGCGGACGCGGTCCAAGACGATCTTCATGTACATCGCGTCGTGCTCGAGGATCGGGCTGTGCGAGATCAGGGTCGTGTTGTAGTTGTTGTCGAGGATGCAGTCCACGAGGGGTTCGAACCGTAGGTCGCCTTTCTTGATGGGCAAGTGGTGGCGTTCGTTGCCGTTCTCGTAGAGGATGCCGGTGAAGTGGACGACGTATTCTTCGAGGTTGAGGAACTTGCACATGTCGAACACGTGCTGGAAGTCCTCCTGTGCTTGGAGGCTGCCGTTGGTGCGTGCGTGGATGTGGGCGAAGTCGAGGATCGGCACGACTCCGGGGACCTGTTTGCAGACTTCGAGGATCTCTTCGAGGCTGCCGAAGATGGCTTGTTTGCCAGAGGTCTCAAGTCCGAGTTTGACTTTCAATCCGTCGTCTTTGAAGGCGTCGCGGATCTGGCCGATGTTTGAGACCATGATCTCCATGGTCTTCTGCGGTCCGGCGTCGTTGTAGAGTCCGCAGTGGACGGCGAGGGTCTTGGCCCCCATGGCGTCGGCGAGGGCTCCGGCGGTGATGATCTTGTCAAACGCCATCTCGGTGTTGGGTTCGTCGCCTGCGAGGTTGGTGTAGTAGGGTGCGTGGACGTGGACTTCGACGTTGGCTTCTTTGGCGACGCGTCCGACTTCCAAGGCTTCGTCTTCGGCCGTGCGGATGCCGCGCACGAACTGGACCTGGATGGCGTCCAATTCGAGGTTGCGGGTGTAGATGACGCCGTCCTTGATGGTGCGGCCTTTGCATGAGAGCGGAATGCCGGCGGGACCGATGCGGATGACCAAGCGAAGACCTCACAAAACGAAGGAACCCGGGACGGGGTTGCTGGCTGCGCGATAGGCCGCTTTTATAAATACGTAATGGGGCCGCCGATACCGGTTTCGTCAACCCGAACCAGGACGTCCCGATAGGCGACCGAAATCGACAATAGTTATATGACGCGGGCCCGTGGAATTAGAAGAGGAGAACCTTCGACTGATGCGTACCTTTGCAGCTGTTCTTGTGACCGTGCTCGTAGCGGTAGCGGTTGCCTTGGCGGGCTGCTTCTTCGGGGGCGGCAACGACAACGACGGCCGCGGGAAAACCCCTGCCTACGAGGGCCAATTCTACGAGTACGACCTGTTCTTGAACGCGCTGACGACGACCGCCGGACAGCCGGGCCAACTTCAAGGCGGTTGGGAGCTGTACCGCGGGACCCGCGTCGACGCGTGGGCCTTTAGCCTGGATACTCAAAGCCAAGCGGCCGCGACAGTTCCCGGCCCTATCCTGCGGGTCCGGGAAGGGGATACGGTTCGGGTCAACTTCTGGTCGCTCTCCATGCCGATGTCACACACGATCCACTGGCACGGAATTCACCTGCCATGGGGAATGGACGGGGTTCCGTACGTCAGCCAGCTGCCAATCGGCGACGCCACTGCAGGAGGCGTGGGGCCGTCGTTCAGCTACGAATTCAAGCTTAACCAGTCCGGAACATATTGGTACCACTGCCACGTGGACACGGCCCACCACTTGGACATGGGCATGTACGGCGCGTTCATCGTCGACCCCGCGGATCCGGCCGACGATCCAAAATACGACGCCGAAGCCATCCTGACGCTCGATGAATGGGACAAATCGCACGCGCACCAAAACCAAGCCGCCATCGTAAGCGCCTTGAGCAAGAGTGGCGACCCTATGGTGAGCGCGAACGACTTCTACGGGTCCGTCCGCGATTACCTCATCATGAACAATTACTACAACGAGGTCACTGGCAATGACCAGGTCGCAAATTCCCCCGGATTCCGGGAGGAGCGCGACTGGTACCCGGTCACCTACCCGCCCTACTTCGCGGACTACGACACGTATCTGATCAACGGCAAGGCGTTCCCGGACACGGAGCCGATCCTTGTCAAGAACGGTCAGACGTTGCGATTGCGCATCATCAACGCTGGTTCGGAGGTGCACGCGCTCCACCTGCATGGGCATCACATGTATGTGACGCACAAGGACGGGTACCGCGTGCCGACGCTCGCGTCGCACGAGCGTCCGTACGACGTGGACACACACGAGGAGTTCCAGCGCACGACGCAGGCGATGGACACGATCCTCCTCGCGCCGGGGGAGCGCTACGACGCGTACGTGCTCTTGGACAATCCGGGGCCGTGGATGATCCACGACCACATGCCCCTCAGCGAGTACAACGATTACATCAGCCCCGGCGGCATGATGACGATGATGTGCTACACGGACGGTTGGGAGCACGCGTCAATGTGTCGGGATGATCACCTTGGACTTCACACAGGCGAGCATCTGAAAAGCGGCGACATCCTGGAGTCTACGTACAATGTGCTCCGGCAGGACTACGCGGTCGACCAGGTCCGCCAAGGCGGCAGTTCGACGAGCGGTGGAGTCCAGCTTCCGCCGTTGGGCCACCACTGATCTCCGTCAAGTTGGCACTACACGTTCCGAATCGACGTGTAGTGCCAACCTGGGCTTCCTCGTGATCTGATGGACATGGCGGCCAGGCGACGTAATCGAGCACGTTGGCACTACAAGAGGACCATGGCTCCGTAGTGCCAACCTTGGCGAGCACATTCACTTCGTGGGAGCGACATTCACTCACCCCCTCCAAAGTTGGATTTCGATCGAGCGCCACCTTATCGTTGTGTTCGTGCGGCGGAAAGTTGTGAAGGGAATTACGTACCACTGCGAAGTCAAGAATATCCGTGAAGGCGACAAGGTTCGCCAGAAAATTATTCGGTGGATCGGCCGAGAGGGGTCGTGATCGCGGGGAAGTTGGCACTACACGAGCACCTAGCACGGTGTAGTGCCAACCAAGGCCCGCAAACCAAACACGGTTGGCACTACCCGAATGATGCCGCTTCGTAGTGCTAACGCGTGGCCGGATTTGCGCTCCAGCGCGTCGAGAGTTGGCACTACATCCCTGAATCCACTCTGTAGTGCCAACCCTTCCCGGCAAGGAGACGAACCTTTTTGCGATCCAAGCCGCTACCGTGTTGATGAAGGAAATTTCGTTCTCGCGTCGGCCCCAAAAATTCGGCGACGGATACATCATCCCCGTCACGAGGGCCGAAGCCGAAAAGTTGGGCGTAAAGGCGGGCGAAATGGTCTCGGTTCAGATTTCGATACGCAAGAAGGCGCGATCGAACCCTAAAGGACCTTGACTTCCTCGATCTGGTGGTGACGCTTCGCAAGCGTCCGGACGAGGTTGATGTTCTTGCCGCCTTTGCCGATCGCTTTGCCCTTGTCCTCGGGCTTCAGCGTCACGGTCGCAACGAGCGGGCCGCCGCCTTTTTTCTGCTCGACGTCGACCTTCTCGGGCACGAACGGCTTGAACACGTTCTTCACAAAAACGGCCTTGTCCTCATCGTGCTCGATGAACTTGACGTCCTTCGAGAACCGTTCCTTGAGCCTTTGCAAATTGATGGCACCGCGACCCAGCGCCAATCCCAAGTGCCCCTTCTCCACCATGAACACGACCCGTTCCGGCTCGATGACGACGTCCATGATGTGGACCTGCGTCTTGACCGGACGGTTGGGCACGTTGCCCTCTTCCCGGAGCGCTTGGATCGTCCACTT
>CAYOZB010000039.1:0-21345 GCA_964408365.1 uncultured Halobacteriales archaeon
CAGGGAGATGCCCCATTCCAGTGGATAGGCGGCGAAGCCTTCGATGGTGACGCCTTGGATTTCGGAGACGAGTCGGGCCATTCGGACGCCTTCGGCGTCCATGTCGAACCAGGCGCGGCACGGGATGTTGGCGTTGCGGGCGGCTTGCATGATCGCTAAGTGGGCGGGCTTGGGGTTGCCGTCGACGGCAAGGACGAGGCCGTCCGTGATGATGGATGCGAGGTCGCGGTTCTCGATGACTCGAATTTCGTCGGCCGTGACCCCAGTCAGGTCGGTGAGGTGGCTGCTGGTGATGCATTCCTCGCCCGCGATCGTGAACGATCGGGCCGCGGTGTGTAGGACGCCGTTTCCGTAGAACCAGAGTGCGTGGCCACGTTGGGAGGTCCGGCCTCCGAGGGCTTGTACGACGCGGCTGACGTCGCCCTCTTTGCTGGTTCCTCGAAGCAGAGAGGTCCAGATGCGAGCGGGCCAGCCCAGCTTGCGCCAATTGGGAACGGCTGTAACTGCGAGGGCCAAGTCGAGGTCGGCTTCGGTGGCGTTCCGGATCCACGACGCCGCGTCCGGGACGGCGCGCGTGGCTTCTTCGCGAAGCGTGTCAAGCCGCCGGACGTGACCCGTATGCTCGGGAGCCTTGAGCATGGTCACCGCCCACCGTCGGGCTCGAGCGTGCATCTCGAACTCCGCGTCCAACGCGCCACCTTTGGCGAGGCTCTCGGCCAACACGGCAAGCTTGAGGCTCGCCGGAGCTCGAAGTTCGGCCGCACCGTTTCGAAGGAGTCCAAGGATCCCTGGTGGCAACGGGCCGCGCGGTCCGTCCACGGACTCGATCCGTTTGCGAACGTACCCCCGGTTCCCGCCACGAAGATGGGGGCACTTGGTGCACCGGCTTCCCGCCGGCCACACCGTCGTCCGGATTCCGCCATCTATCGTTGCGTTCGGCGGCCGCGGTTCCCATACGTGGGCACACGTCACGGCGTCGCCACCACGGTCTTGACGCGGAAGAACTCGGGTTGGGGTGCGCGCTTGTTTTTGACTTGGCCCAGGTAGTATCGCAGCACGTCGACTTGGTCGCCGTAGTCTTGGTCCTTGGGACTCGTCATGATGACTTGTGCGTTGGTCTGTCGAAGGATGCGGAACAGGTTGTCCGTGTTGCCGTAGTCGAAGTTCTGGCTCGGCTCGTCCAGGCAGTACCAGCCGGGTTGTTCCGGGTTGCTCAGCCCTAGGCAGAACGCGTACGCGGCGATTCCGCCCTCGCCGGTGCTGAGTTCTTCGCCCGAGATGGGAACGAAGTGTTCGTGGCCGAAACGAACCAAGTAGTGAAGGGCCGGGCGACCTTCGTCGTCGGTCTTCAAGTTGAGTTCAGCGGCAAAGCCGAGCGCCGGCGCCAGGGCTTCGATGCGTTTCTTGGCCGCTTGGAACTCTTTGCGGATCGCGTTCTTCTGGTCTTCCTCAAGGTCGACCATGTTCTTCTTGGCCGTGGAGAGGTTGGTCGTCTTCTCGGTGAGGCGGCCGGCGTCCTTTTCGTTTTGCAGTTTGAGCTGGTCCCGTTCCTTGGTGGTGGCTTGGATCGCGTCGATGGTCCAGACCTTGGCTTCACGCAGCTTGCGCTCCAGCTTCTCGAACGTGGTGCTATGGCTTTTTTCAGAGATGACTTCCGCCTTCAACGGGTCGAGGAATTCCTTGCACTCTTGGAACGCTTCGCGCATCTGCGTTTCAAGTTCCTGGGCGATCTGCGGAACGGGTTTGAGAAGTTTGCCGATCTCCTGCAAGCGTTTGTCCAGGTCTCCCACGCGCTGGGTAGCTCCGGTGACGCGCGCGTTGGCCCCGTCGAGTAGCCCTTTGACTCGATCGTAGTGCTCCTTGCGCTGCTTGTATTGCAAGAGGATGTCCTTGCAGTTGGCCAGCGTGTCGTCCCACGTCTTGCTCTTGACCACGAGGCCGTCGCGGATCTGGGCTTGTCCCAGCATGCCCAAGAATTCGGATCGCTTCTTGGCGGCCTCGGCCGCGGCAGCTTCGTGTTGTTTCAATTCAGCCTTGAAACCCGCCAACTGCTTGTCGAGGGTCTTGACGAGCTCCGCGGCGAGTCGGCGGTTAAGGACGGGGTCGAAGTCTTGCGCCACGAAGACGCCGAGCTCCGATGAGTGCCCATCACCGTGCGGCGTCCAACCGCTGCCGGTCCTCTTCACATATTGATCAGAAGAAAGCGTGCTGATGGGGCCGGGGTAGCGATGCTTGGCCAGCACTTGGGCGGTGCGGGCCTGCGTCGCCGCATCTTTGACGAGGATCCCGAACCGAAGCGGTCCCAACGCGTCCTCGAACACCTGCGGCTCGGAGGACGGCAGGAACGTTCGGGCCTCCGTGAATACGACCTTCTCTGCGCGGAGTTCGTCGATGGCCGCCAGGACCTGGGGTGGCACGCCGTCCTCTGTCAGCGCTCGTCGGCGGGCCGACGCGGCCTCACTGAGGGTCTCGATCCGGGCGACGTCCCGCGTCCGCGTCTCGGCTGCCTTGTCAAGGTCGGCGAGGTTGGACCGGATGGTCGTGGTCGGAGGGAGGTGTTGGAGTTTGGTGAGTTCGCGTTTTTCCGATTCGACGCGTTCCTGATCCACGAAGGCTTGGGCGCGCTGCTCCTCGATGCCGTTCAGGCGTTCGTCGGCCTCGTCGAACTGCTTCTGGTGGCCGTCGCGTTGGAGTTTCTCGGTATCGACAGCCTGCTGCAGGCCGGGCCTCCGGCTCTCCAGGTCTTGGTGCTCGATAACGAGTTTGGCGCGCGCGGCTTCCTCTGTGGACCGCTGGTCGCCTTGGCGTTGCAACTCCGCTTCGAGACGCTGATACGTAGCGACCTTGAGTAGACGGCGCTGGCGTTCCTTCTCGGCGACGTCGCCCGTGTACGTCTTGGCTTCGTCCAAGTCGTTGTTCAGCTGGAGGAGGCGGGTGCGCTGGTTCTCCTGATTCTTCGTCGCGATCATCAGGTCGTTGTCCGCCCGGTCGAAGCTCTTGCGGGCCTCGGCGAGTTTGAGGTTCACTTCCGGATCGCTGGCGAACGTCTCGAAGAGCTGGTAGAGCGCCGTCGGCTTGGACTCGCGGATGTCCGCGGGTCGCTTGTGGCTGAAGGTGCGGTTGACGCGGTCCTTGGCGGGGAACCCGGCGGCGTCCCATTTGGCGTTGTATTCCTTGAACGCGAGCCACTTCGTGTTTGTGCCCGCGCGGGCGGAAAGCGCGATGGCCTCCTTGACGTCCATGTTGCCCTTGAGGATGAGGAAGCGGCGTTGCGGCGTCTCGGCGTCGTCGAAGCGCGCGAGGACCGTGAACTGGGCATCGTGGCCGACGAAGGCCCGGCGACCCGAGGGCCGCTGGGGATTCTCCACCGTGACGGCCACGAAGGCGGGGTTGCGGTCGCGCTGGTAGTGCGAGAACTTGCGGTTGTTGGTGACAATCTCGACGCCGAGGACCAAGGCGAACGCGTCGAGGATGGTGGTCTTGCCGGCGCCGTTGTCGCCGCAGAGGTCGATGATGGGCGCATGGAGGTTGAATTCGTGGGCCGTGAAGGGGCCCCAGTTGACGAGCTGCAAACGGCGGAACAAGGGGTTAGACCACCTCGGGCACGAAGTAGTACGTGGCGGGTCCGGATCCCGCGGTCTTGATGAGGCCGCGGTCCTGCAGGCGGCGCAGGGCGGGCTTGATCCGGCTCCACGTGTGCTTGACGCGTTCCAACAGGGCGGGTTTTCGGGCCTCACCCGGCGGCAGTTGTTGGATGGTGGCGAGGACGAGCTCGTCCAAGGCGTCGGCTTTGGAGAGTTCGGGTTTGAGGCCGTCGAAGAGGCCTGCGAGTTCTCCCTCGATGAGGTATTCGACTTTCTCGCGCTCGAACGCGTGCCCCAGCAGGGGCCCTTCCTTGTAGGAGCCGTCTCCGGCGTGCTCAAGGAACTTGCCATCCACGAGCGCGTTGAGGGCGCCGGTGGCTTCGTTGATGCGGACGAAGACGTTGGGGTAGTTGGCGTTGAGTTGTTCCGCCCGCAGGTGGAATTGACGGGCGTCGCGCATCGCGTCCTGGCCTTCGGTGGTGAGGCGGACCATCGGCTCGTTCTGGTGGACCGTGCGGTACGCGTCGCTTTGGATCCGCAAGGTGACGTAGGCGATGAGCAAGGCGGCGCGTTCGGTGGGGGAGTAGGCACCCTCGCGTGCGGGAACAATCAAGGCCGCCGTCTTGGCGCGCCGATCGTAGCTGAACCGAGCGCCCCATTCGGCAGCCTTGGCAGTCAGTTCGCGTCGCGTCGCCTCTGCGGCGAGTTCGGGAAAGTCGGTGGCGGACGCGTATTGGTCGGTCATCAGGCGGGTCAGGATGGCGCTCATTTTGGTTTCCTCTTGTGGATGGTGATGCGTGGAACGTCGAGGAACGCTCCCTCGTGGATGCGGTCCTCGTGGACGCGTAGTTCGAGGTCGGCGAATCGACGCCGAAGGGGATGGTTGGGGATGAGGGCGGCGCTGGTGGCGGCAAAGTACGTCGTCGGGCCGGATGTCGCCTCATGGAGTGCTGCGCCGTCGCGTGCCTTCTCGAGTTCTTTGAGAAGCTGGGCCCAGCTGGGGCGCATCCGCTGCGTGCCGGCGGTGGGCGCCACCACCTCGAGCGTGGCTGGGTCGACGGGGGGCGCGTGTTCGCGTTGGAAGATGCGCCGGACTTCGACGAGGCTCGGCTGCTGGATCGCCTTGGCGAAGCCGGGGCCGCGTAGGTCCGCGTTGTCCATCGCTTGCAATAGGCTGGGAAGGGAGTGGGTGGATAGGCGCAGCACGAGGTCGGCGTGCGTGTGGCCCTGCGCGTAGCGGACGTCCTGGCGCCACGTTCGCAGGTGCGTGGCTTCCTGGTGCATGTAGCTCGCGTTGAGCGTGTTCGCCGCGGCGCGTAACTCGCCCTCGGCGTCGCTGTCGATCTTGCCCCGTAGGCGGCCGAGCATGCGGGTCACGTGGTCGAGTGCTTTTTCGCGTTCGGGACGCGCCTGGTCGAGCACGCGCAGACTCTCCGTGCGGGTCTGGTCGCCCAATTGTTCGCTGAGGCGCCGTGCGCCAGCGGCCAGGATCTGTGCCATGGTGGATGCGTCCAGGTCTCCGTGAAGGGCCGCCTGCAGGAGGTCGCCGAATCCTTTGCTCAGCGCGCCCATGACCTCTGCGTCGAAGAACAGGAGGATGCCGAGCAGGGATTCGGCTCGGGCTGTGAGGGCGAAGCCGCCGCGGCTGGGCCGGATGAGGCCGAGTTGCGCCATGAGCAGGAGTTCGCTGAGGGTGGCGCCGCTGCTTCCCAAGAGGTCGTCGCGGCCGACCCGCGCCTCGCCGACGAGGTGGAACAGGATGCGCAACCGCTTCTTGGTCTCCGCGGGGCCGCCTTGCAGGATGTGGGCGAGCATCTGTTGGTGCTCGCCGATCTTGGCGGCCAACGAGTCCGCGCGGCGAAGCAGGTGGTCCAGCTTGGTGTCCACGCCGGCCGCCCGAGGTTCGCCTTCGACCAGCAACTGCTGCGCGGCCTGCTTCTCGGCACCCGTGGCTTCCTGCTTGGTTTCGGGAGTCATCAAGTTCCTTGTGTAACGACGAGCGGCTGCATCTTGGGTTTCACGGGAAGCCGAGTGGGCTGGGCTTTGGTGGTCCCTTTCATGCGTTCGACGTAATCCAACACGTCTTGGGTGGGGTCCCCGTGGGTGCCGCCATGCGTGGTGACGCGGGGGCGGACCTTGGCGACGACGGGCGTGCGGACGCAGCTGCCGAAGATGACGACCTCACCCGTGCCCAGGCTTGGCAAGAGGTCTAGGAGGTCGTCGGTGGCCGACTCGGCGCTGGCCCGGATCTGTTCTTGGTCGGTGGGGTTGCTGATGCGGCTGACGATCTGGCTCAAACACTGGCTCAACACGTTGCTGTCCAGCTTGCCGGGTCGCTGGCTGACGACGATGACGCCGAGTTGGAACTTGCGGCCCTCGCTCAGGATCGTGCGCAATGTCGGCGCCGTGGGTTCGTTGGAGGATGCCGGGGCGAGGCGGTGTGCCTCCTCGGCGACGACGAGGCACGGGTAGGGCAGGTGGAAGAACGAGTCCGTGTCCACGTCGCCGTTCTTGGTCATCCGGCGGGACTTGAGTAAGAGGCTGAGCACGGTGTGGGCGAGGCCGACTTGTTCGCGGTCGTCCAGGTCGCTGAGGTTGAGGATGGTGACGGTGCCGGGGCGGATGAGGTCCTTCATCGTTTCGCCCGCGTCGTCGACGAAGTAGGGTTTGCGGCCCACGTATTGTTCGAACCGGGCGGCGGCCGCGGCGACGGCGCTGATGTGGTGCTTTCGCGTGCGCCCATCCTCGTCCTCCGCGTCCTGGTCGCCGTTCACGTTCAGGATGCATTCGTGGAGGGCGGTCTTGGTGTGGATGCCCGCGCGTTTCCAGTCGCTGAACGCGTTTCGGATGACGCCCTCTTGGTGTTCGCTGATGCCTCGGAGGATGGCCAATAGTTCGCCGACTTCGAGGTCCTTGATGGGCACGCGGATTTGGCCAGACTTGCGCACGTCCACCTGGGGCGCGTAGGTTCCTTCGCGCAGGTTCGTCGTGGCGTCCGTCATCGCCGCGTACTCCCCGTGCGGATCGAGGACCAGGATGGGCGTGCGCTGGTGCGCCTTGAGCAATTCCTCAAGGAGGACGCCGACCAGGTACGATTTTCCTTGGCCCGTAGCGGCCAGGACGGCAAGGTGGGTGGTGAGGATGCTGTTGGCGTCGAGGACGACCTTGACGCGCGTGTCGCGGTCCAGGACGTACCCGATGTGCAGCCCGCCGCTGACGCGACGGCCCTGTGCATCCGCGTACGCGACTTTGTTGATGCTCGCTTCCAGATAATCGTCTTCGGCGATGTGGGTGCTCGCGCCAACGTTGGGAGGGGTCCGGGGCGCTTGGAAGCCGCCCGTCGGATTCTGGCGTCCCAGGATCGTCGCGTAGACCGCGTAGTCCTTGAGTGGGTGGTCCGGGGCGCCCGTGAAGTCCAGGATGTCAGTGGGGTCGAGGTCGGGCTTTCCGAAATACGGCTCCGGCATCTGGGTCAAGTTCTGCCGCTGGATGATCCGGCACAAGACCTTCTGGTCGGCCGCGGCGACGATCTCGGGGTCGCGGTAGTACACGAATTCGCCGATGCGCAACGCCTGACGCTCCCGCGTCACGTAGCTGAGCGTGAGCGGGCGTTCGGGCTCGTCGTTGCCGCGAATGCGTCCAATGCTCGGCGTCGTCATTGTTGCCACCTCTTGTACGTGGTCTCCTGAAGCAACGCGTCCAGGATCGGGTGCGCAGCGGGGAAGAGGTCCCGTAGGCGGTGCAGGACCGTTTGGAGGACTGGTTTGGGGACGCTTTGGCTTTGGAACATGTTCTCATAGTACGCCATCCGGACGCGCCCGTGGGGCGCGTGGAACGCGCGGATCTCATCGTCTTTGAGCAGATAGACGGCACTGCCAAGGCGGGGTGCCTCTTTGGGGAAGGCGTGGTTGGGACCCTTCGGGTCCTGTTTGCCGACCGGGGTGATCCGGGCGAACGTGGTGCGCTCGTCGAGCTCGTTGGTGAAGAGCTCCGCGAACGGGGTCTCCTTCTGGAAGAGGGGATTGTATTTGCCGGCGCTCGCGTCGACGCTGAGGATGCCCGTGACGATGCCGATCAGGTTGGTCTGGCTATCGTGGTCGATGCGAACGAATTGACCGTACTCAGCCGGCGGAACGGTCCCACTCACGGTTTCGTGCGGAGCGCTCAGGCGCGCGTAGTGTTCGTCGTGGCCGAGGCTGCGCACGATGGCACCGATCGCCTGCGCGGCCGGCGCCGTGGAAGCGGCTTGCGTGCTGGCGATCGTGGTGGTTGCGGGGCGGGTGGGGCTTTGGTTCATCTGATCCAGACTCCTTTTCGGCGCTTGCTGGCGTGCTTGTTGCTCATACGGATAGGGACTCCCTCGCGACGGCACAACGCTTGGAACGTGGTGCGCAGCGCGTTGGATTCGTCGAAGGTGACGCTGCTGCCGACGTGGCACTCGTCGATGCTCCGGGGGTACCCGTTGAAGGCCAGGCATTGGGCGAAGAGGTGGTCGTTGATCGCGTCGGCCGTCTTCGTGTCGACCCAGTCCGGGTATTCGACGCGGCACGGAGCGAGCGGGTTGAGGTTCGCGTAGTGGAACTGGATGCCTTGGCCTTCGTACTCGTCGAGGATGCCGTCGGTGCGGTCGCAGACCCACCGCACGGTGCGCGCATCTGCGTGCGGGGTGAGCAGCGGGGCGACGAGGCTCGCGTCGGGCAGGTACGAGCGTGGCAATTCGGGCGCGAGGAAGTGCACGAGTTCGGTGAGGTCGCGGGCTCGACTCGTGTCGGTGTAGCCCACGAGGGGGCTCTGGGTGTCGGCGCTGACGCGCAAAGCCTGGGTGAGCTTGTCGTTGTAGTGCTTGGCGAGGCGTCCATAATTGGTGGCGAAGCTGTTGACCAGGCTACCATCGAAGATCGCGTACACGCCAGGATCCTCTTTCATGGCCCGGATGAGGAAGTCGATCTCCATCTCCCAGCGCTTGTAATCGATGACGAGGTTCGGATTGTAGACGTTGAGTTCTTCGTAGGGTTCGAAGTCGCTGGGTGTGAAGACCAAGGCGTCGTCGTGGTGGTCGGCCTTGGCGCCGGTGCGGTAGACGCTGCCGTGGATGTTGGCGGCGCCCCAGGGGATGTTGTACTCGCCGGTCGTGTGGACTTGGCTGCCGTCGACGTAGGCCGCGTTGCGGGATCCCAACACGTTGGCGGCCCACGTTGCGGCCTCTTGGATCGTCTTGGGTGGCGCCGGGTGGGGTCGAACGAGGGAGCCGATTTCGTATTCGTCGGTGGGGCGGGCGCCCACGTGTTCCTCGCCCAAGGAGGCGAGGCGGGCTTCGAGCTCGGTGCGCGGCAATGTCAAGAGGGACGCGAGTCCTTGGCCGTACAAGCGGGCGGCTTCCCGGACGCGGTCGCCGTGTTCCTTGAGGCGGGGCATGGCTTCGATCAGACGCTGGACGAGCAGGCGCGGGTTCTTCACGAGGCGCCCCCGGGAACGTTGAAGGCGCGTACGGGTTCGGTCCGGGTGCCGTTCTTCCTGAGGCGGACCGCGTGGTGGATCTTCTCGCTGAAGCTATCGTCATGGCTGACGACGACCATTTGTTCGAAGCCGGTGTGGTTGAGGACATCGGCCACGTGATTGCGGGTATCTTCGTCCAAGTGGATGGTGGGCTCGTCGAAGAAGGCGAACGACAGCCTACTGGTCTCGCTCAAGAGCGCCAACCGGATGGCCAGTGCAGCCATGACCTGCTCTCCGCCGCTCAATTCCGCGAAGCCCTTCGTGTGGCCGTCCATGTCGGTGATCTCGACGTCGTAGGTCTCGGTCCACCGAAGGCGCGCGGGCTGGCCCCCGGTGAGTTCCTGGTACTTCTGATTGGCGAGGACGCTGATGGCGGCCACGAAGTGCTTGGCGATCACGGGGCCCGCGTCGTTGAGGATCTTGCGCACGATCTCCAGGTGCGACTGGGTGGATTCCAGATCGGCGGCCTCGGCACGGCGCGCGTTGCGCAGGGCCTGGTTCACGTTGTCCTGGTCGACCAGTTTCTGTAGATCCAGGCCTCGCTGGATGACGCCTTTTAGCGCGGCGTCCGAGGCGACGACGTTCGCGTGCGCGTCCTTATCCGCCTTCTGAGCGGCAACGAGACGCTGCTGGTGACCCAGAGTCCACAGGGAGGCCACGCGTTTCTTCTCGCCTTCTTCTTCCGATGTCAATGCCTGCAACAACGTGCCGGCGGCGCCCAATTCGGCAGCGCGTTGAGTCTTCTCCGCGGCGAGACCTACGCGCGCCCCGGCTTGCTCCATCCGGCCTGCTAGTCGCCGGCGCGTGGCCCGCTGGGATTCGTAAGCCTCGGCGACGGGAGCAAGCGCTCTAACGTTCGCCTGGACGTTGGCAACCAGGTCTTCCAGCTTCTTGAGGTCCGCGCGTCCCGCGTTCATGTCGCGGTCGAGCTCCTGCACCTGGGACCGAAGATTGTCGTAGTGGGCACGCTGGCTGATCTTGGTCTCGCAAGCGCGTCGGGCCGTTTGCGCCTCGACAAGGATTTGCTTCTTGGCCGTGGCTTCCTGTTGGAAGCCGGGAAGGCCATCGTGAATCTTTTGCAATTCCGCGATGAGCGCCGCAGCTTCTTGGTGTTCCGCTTGTCGGGGTTCCCAGGTTTGGAGCTGGCGCGCGTATGTTTCTTCCAAGGTCGCGTCGCGTTGCAGGCTTACGAGCGCTCCTTCGGCTTCGCGAACGTCGACGACGAGGTGGCGTTTCTTCTCGTCACGTGCTTGACTCAGGTTGGCGATTGGAATGGGGCACGAGACATCCAGAAGTGGACACGTTTTGGAGGCGAGGGCCGCGAATTGGCCGTCCAGGCTCCCCTGGAGCGTTGTCAGGTGGTGGACGCGTAGCTTGCCTTCGTCGAGCCGGGCGCGGTGGTTGCCGTTTTGGAACGCGATGGGTACGCTGGCGGCGGCGACGCGGATTTTTTCCAGTTCGCCCCAGTTCTTCTTGACCCGGGGCAACTCGGTGACGCGGGCTTTGGCCTGCTCTAGGGCGCCAACCGTTTTCTGGGACGCGGCGTCGGCTTCCTTTTCGGCGCCTTCGAGGCCGGCGAGTTGAGCTGTAAGGGCCACAAAATCGGGAGCCGTCTCGAGCTCCTTTGCCTTCTCGATTCGCCGCGCTTCCCACTTCCCGATGTCTTGCTGGAGTTTCTGGTGTTGCAGGTTCGTGTCCGTAACGGTGCGCAGATCGGACTGGTGTTGCTTGAAGGTGGCCTCGTGTTCCTCGACGTATTTCTCGGCCGCCCGGCCTAGCTTGAGGTCGGCGTCGTTCTCGTCGAGCCAGGCTTGTGCCTGGGTGGATTCGGCGAGTCGGCGCTCCAGGTCCTTGGTGGCCTGCTGGTGGACGACCACCTTGTGGCTGAGCCCTTGCAAGGCCTCGCGGGCCTCGTCCGCCTTCTGTTTCTCCGCCCCGACGCTTTGCAGTGCTTGGACGGCGACGCCTTGGGCCTCGACTGCTTTGGTGGACGTGTCGCGCGCCTTGACTGTCGCGTCCGTGGTCGCTTGCAGGTCCGCAGCCCGTTGGGGCGCGCCCTCCAAGCGGGTTTCGACGGCGATGATCTGCTCGTTGACTTGACCGATCTTGGTTCGGCCGTGGGATTCGACCGGCCGTAGGGCCTCGTACGCGTTGCGGTACTGTTCGATCTTCAGGATGTGGTTGAAGATCTCCACGCGGTGTTCCTTCTTTTGCAAGAAGGCGCCGGTCAACTGGCCTTGCGGCGTGCCGATGAGTTCCGCGAAGAGGCCTTCGAGGTCGGCGTTCGCGTCCAATCCCAACTTGGCCCGCACGGTCCGCAGGGCTTCGTCCTTGGTCTCCGCGAGCGTCGCGCCGTGTTCGTCGAGAAGGTGGAACCGGCTTCCGCCGAGTTGCCGTTTGATCGTGTAGTGCTTGTGGTCGATGGGGCTTCGGAACGTGACGATGGCTTCGCCCTTCTTGGTGCCTTTGCGCAGGTAGTGGCGTGGTTGGCCGAAATCGAAGACGCAGAGGCCGATGGCTTGGAGGACGCTCGTCTTGCCCGCGCCGGTGGGTCCGAGGACGGCGTTGGCGCCGCCCGTGAATTCGAACACGTTGCCCGGGCTGGCGTGGCTCTTGAAGTTGACGAGCTCGACCCGGGTGATCATTGGGGCTTCGCCTCCAAAGGCAAGGCGCGTCGGCGCCACGCGTGGAACGAGTCGTAGAGTTGTTCCGGCGGCGAGGGCGTGGTGGTCGCGTTCTTCAGGCGGAGGATCTCGGCTGTGACTTCATCGTGGCTCGCGGGCGGCGAATGGGGAAGGGCAGTCGGTAGGAACTTCTTGATCACGTCGCGCTCCACGGCGGCGAGGTCGAAGGCGCCGTCTCGGACGCGCACGTGCGCAACGTTCTGCTGGAAGCGCGCATCGAGCCAGACCGCCAGTGAGGTGCCTTCCTGGTTGAGTTCGGCCTCGATCTCCTTGACTTGCAGCGTCGCGTACTGTTCCAACAACGTTCCCTCGAGGGTCACGTTCACAATAGCGCGTTCCGCGTCCTTCTTGGTCGCTGCCTCGATGAGGGGGTGCAGGTTGGCGCGCAGGCTCGTCGGCGTCTCGTCCGGCTGGACCGTGTAGTACAGGTCGTGGTAGGGCCGGCGCAGTCCCGGGAAGAACTGCGGGTCGGATTTGCCGTCTTGGACCGTGACGATGAGGTAGCCGTGCTCGCGGCGGACTTCGGCGATCTCGCGGTTCTCGGTTCCGCCCGGGTTGTGGATCCAGCCCTCGATGTGGAACCGTTTGTGGTAGTGACCGAGACCCAAGTAGTCGACCTTGGGTCGAAGTGGAGCGAACGCGCCGACGGGGACGCTGCCGTCGTCGCCCGGGATTTGGCCGCTGACGCCGATGTGCATCATCATGACGTTGTAGCGGTCGTCGCGGGGAACTTGGGAAGCGATGATGGGGATCTGCGCGGCCGTGGCGCTTCCCAGGTAGGGGACTCCGAGGATGCGGACCGGCAGGGAGGGATGGTCCCAGTAGGACCCGGTCCGGTCGTTAGGGTTCCAGGGTACGAGCTTGAGGTTGCCATCGGCGTCGACGGTGTGATTCAGGAGGTGGCAGTGCCCCTCGGTGCTGAGGACGTCCAGCCAGCAGGATTCCTGGTCGTTGTACCCTTTGTCGTGGTTGCCCGCGATCAAGAAGACGGGGATCTTCGCCTGGCGGGGGATGCCCAAAGCTTGGATCGCGTGGATGAACGCCGTCGAGTCGGGGTTCTTCTTGTCGAAGAAGTCACCGGCGATGAGGATGAAGTCGACCTTCTCGTCGACGCCGTGCTGCAATGCCGCGGCGAGGCTTCGGGCGAAGTCGTGCGCGCGTTGAGCGATGCCGTACTGGTCCTTGCCGAGGTGGGTATCGCTGAGATGGAGGAACTTGAACGCCTTGACCATGGTCGCACCGGCTGAAGACGCGGCACCCTGCCGCGTCGGTAGCGTTCCCCCAGGAGGCCGGCCCCATTTGTAGTTTTCCAGAATCAGGAAAACTTCGACTTCGAGTGGAAACACTTGCAGGGTTCAGGAAACCGTATTATACGATTGTGGACAGTACGGTTCCTCGTGCACCTTTTCGCCAACGTTGGCTTCTCCCCACAGTACATCATCCCCTCCATCCGAAACCGACCCCAGCTCGAGAGCGTCTACCTGTTCTACGACAAGGTCCCGGAATCCAAGAAGGCCGCCAAAGACATTGCCACCGTCGCCGACGCGCTGGGCATCAAGGTCCACCACGTCGTCATCGAGACCGTCTTCGACGCCAAGGCCGCGTTCCGCACCTACCTCGACACGTACCGCTCCCTGCCCATTCCCCGTAGCGTCGCCTTCAACACTGCCGGTGGGCCCGGCGTCATGGTCTCCGTGGCCACCGCCTTCGCGATGATCATGAACATTCCCCTGTTCCACGTCCGACGCGACAACATGCAAGAGGAAGAGTTCCCCACCGCGGCCGTCTGGCTGCGCCACGGGTGGAGCCCCAAACACCGCGAAGTCCTGCAAGCGGTCTTCGACGGCAACCGCACACAGAGCTCGATCGCCAAGGCCACCAAGCTGTCCACCGGCTACGTCTCCAAGATCCTCACCACATTGGAGAACGGCGGTTTCATCAAGGCCGGCGTCGAGCGGCGCGAACGCGTCGTCTCCTTCGCACCCCTGACCCAACTCATCTTCGAAGCAGACGAGTTCCACCGCAGCGAATCCGAAGAATGGGCGTCCAACCTCCGCAACTACTTCGCCCACATGCCCGACGCGGACCCGGGCATCATGCGCCGCAGGATCGAGGAAGACCTGCGCACTCTGGGCTCGACCTGGGTCGAATTCGAACGCAGCCAAATGCACGGCGACCTCATCGTCGAGACCCCAGCGGGCCGCGTCATCGTTGAGATCAAGCACCACCACGTCGACAAGGACCTCGCCAAGGTGGGCAAGCGAAAGGTCGCCCCGGATTGGCGCCAGCAGGTTCGCCAGGCCGTGGACAGACACCTCGATTCGTTGGCAACGGAGATCGAGGCGCCCCAGGCTCACGGAACCGCTCGGTCCACATTCACCACCGCGCCCAGCGCGCGGCCGGGCCGGCACGCACCGGTTCGCTAAAGCCGTCCCCCAGCCCAACCGCCCCCGGCTTCCTCAAGGACTTCCTCGAGGCGGACTCGTGAGCCTCTTCGCCCCCGCCGATTACGGCAAACTCATCGCGCCGCTCAGCACCTTCGACGCGGCGACCTACGGCGGCACCGCGTACGCCCGCAACGTGGTCATCAGCGCGCTCGCCCTGGAGATCACCGCCCAATTGGTCCAGCCGCGCCCTTTCGCACAACCACACATTACGGGCCCAGTGAGCCAGCCCCCACGCGAGCGTAGACCACACCATGGAATTGATAGGTAGATTCCTTAATGGGTAGATTCTTTAACCGGTAGCACTAATGAATATGTGTGCCGGGAGTCCCAGACAGTTTCCTCGACAACCTCAACCGTCTCCCGCAGAGGTTCCTCCGCGACGACGCCATCAGAGCCTTCCCGCACCTTCACGAGAAGAGCGTCAGCGTATACCTGAGCCACCTGGTCCAAGACGGCGTCCTGCGACGCGTCGGCCCCAAGGAGTTCGAAAAAGCACCCCCACCGGAGCCCGGCCAGGCCGACCCAGCCCTACGCCCAATTGTCCGGGCACTCACGGGCCGCGTGATGCCCAGCGTCCTGCAGCGCGTCGTCGCCTGGTCCGACGAAACCCTGGCGCCCCTCCTCCACGACGCAATCGTAGACCACTTCATCGTCCTCGAGACACCCCCGGCCGCCGCCGAAGCCATCACCAGCGCCTTGTCCAACCACTGGGCCGTCCGGACCGCCAAGATCCGCGCGCGACTGGGAACCCTCCTCTGGGACAGTCCAAGGAGCGTCCGCGACCGACCCGACGTGTTCCTCATACCCAACACGAGCCTCCAAGGTACCGTCCCCCGTGGCGGGATCCGCGCCCCCGTCCCGGAACGCACCTTCAACGACCTGCTCACCCTGCCCCCGCTTCAGCCGGGAGCCGCCCTGCGCCTCCTCGAGAACCCCCAATTCGGCGTCGAGCTCGCCCTGCGCGTAGCAGGCAGCCGCGGCCAGACCGCCCTCGCGGCCAGCTTCCTGACCTGGGCCGCCATGAAGATCCCCCAACTGGCAACGCGAGACCAAATCGTCAACCACTTTCCCCACATTCGCGTCGAACCTGGGGCGTGAGCCTGCCTGGTCGCCGCGCCCTTCGACCCCAAGGACGTCCCGAACCTCATCGGACCACCCGAAGCCTTCGATCCGGCTCACCCTGAGTCGCGCCGCGTCTACCAACTCCAGAACCACCTGGCCCTGGAAATCGTTGCCCACCTTGCGGCCGACGGCGTCGAATTCGAATTCCAGGGCGGAACGGCGCTCCACGCGAGACTCGCAACACGGGCCCGGCTCAGCGTCGACGACGATCTACGCGCCAAGGACCCCAAAACCGTTCACATGGGCCTGCGCCGCTTCGTCGACCGGTTCCCCAACAGCGGAATCCAGCTCCAGGACCCACCCGGGAAATTGAAGATCCAGGGCGTCAAGCACGTCGTCACGTTCGCACGCACCCAGGACCCGGACCGAGCGGCCCCGTTGCGCATCCTCGTCGAGGTCGTCCAGCCCACAGACGCAGAACACGACGAATGGGAACCAATGGACGTCCGTCTGCCGCCCTTCAACTGGAAAACAAAGGTCCGCGCGCCGACATTAGAGGGCTTCTTCGCCCAGAAGTTCGGGGTCCTCGGCCCCCGCACGATCGGCCGCGAAATGGGACCCAACGCGACCCACGCGCAACCAAACCAGAGCGTGGCGAAGCAGATCTTCGACCTCCACGTCCTTCTGCGACAACCCCTCGATGGGACCCGCATCCGAGAGGCCTACACCGTCGAGAGCGCGGACGCAAACCAACGCCGGTCCACCAACCATCCCATCCAGACCATCCTTCGTGATGCGGCTGACCTCCTTGAGGCGTTGCGCGGGCCTCGGCCTGCGGGCGCCGTCGACGGGACCGCGTACCGCTTGTGGACGGCTCACGACGAGACCCGCCGCCTCATCCGCGATCGAACCCGATGGGACGCAATCGAGTACCGCGTGGCGGGGGGCGTGCTTCGACGAGTCGCCGATGACCTGCGCGCGGACCGACTCCGTTGGGATACGATTCGGACCCCCGTCACGACCAACAGCATCCCCGCGTCCAAACTCGCCGCCATCGAAGCCGCCCTTGGACGAAATGAAACATGGGTGCCACCCGGCGGCTTCGGCGGCGCGGCCCGCATCGCCTGGGCCTGGAGCCCCGAATCGTATTGGTGACCAACAGATGTCCAAGCGCCCCGATGGTCGGCGTTTCTACGACTGGCAGCGTGCGCATCAAGAAGGGCTGACGATTCACTTCGGCGTAGCGTGGTATGACCGGGCGTTCTTCGAGGAGCGCAAGGACGCCTTCAAGAGCCAAACGCACTCTGCGATTTTCAGTCAGTTCAACGCGTCTGCCGACCAGTTCACGGTCGCTCACCACATCGTCCCCTGAACGAGGTGCGTCACTACCGCTCCTAGTCCGTCCCCTAGTACACGACCACTCCTTTTTCTCCCGGGCCGCCACTACGAGGTCGCTTCACCATGGAACCCCGACCGGAACGCTACCTCGATGACTTCGTCGACGGCATCTGTGACGCCTACTGGTCCCGCCTATCGTTGAAGTCGCTCCTACAAACGGAGCCCCAGGGCCATCCGTCGGCAGGTATCGGCCTCCGGGTTCGGATCCCACCTTACAATCCGGCAATGACCAACGCCGTGTACGTTTCTGGATGTGGCGAGAACCTCGCAACCATGGTCGAACAGCGGCTACTCAACGATCGGAACGGGTTCTTCGCGCCCCCAAAGGACGGGCGCCAGAAACTGTTTGAGATTATTTCCGGCGATGACGCGGGCGCATGGGAGGACGTGCTTGGCGAAGCCATGGAAGCGATTGACGCATGGCACAGGCCCGTCATCATCGCGGCCGCACCGTCACAGCGCAGTTTCTTGCTGCGGGCCGCGCCGCCGCACGCGCGTCGCCTGACCCAGACCGTGGCCGAGGCCTGGAACTCCGAGATCCACCTCGTATCGGTCGCACACATGCCCCCCGATTCCACCTACGTTTTGGCCTGCGATCCCACTCGCGTTCGCGTGAACGCCGACGATTCGTGGAAGCGTCCTGACGCTGTACCGGCGGGCCGCGAGGACGGCCATGACCTCATCCGGTTCGAGGTCCGAGCGGAGCCACTGGTCAAAGCGGCGAATGCGATCGCCCGTATCACGCACCCGGCCATCCAGGAAAGGGCAAGATGAACCCGCCCAGCTAGGGATTTCTCGCGCCGTTCAGGATCCGTAGCCATTGCGGGGTGGGCCCGAGGAGGAGCACCGCTCGATTCGCATTCAGCGGTCGGACGGTGCGGGCAGGTCGAAAGTACGCGCATTCTCCGCCCACATGTACACGCCGTCTTCGAACCCCTCTACGACGTCGTCGCGCGATTCCCATTTCGCGACCTTGAAAAAGAATTCTTTCTCGTCGTCCAGGTCGGTTCGGAAATAGTCGCGCGCGTCAAACCATGCCGAGCCGCGAAAGGCGACGGGGACGGCTTCGACCACGAGCACCTCGATCGTGGACTACGCCTTCAACGTTGCGCAGCGAGCAGTCCCGGGTCACAAATCCCTCCTGGTAATCGGTCGTCGTCGGCAGTCTCCGGCTGGCCAGCGCCCGTCAGCCGTCAATAAGGTGACAGGCGAAGGTGAAACCCTGGCTACTGGCGGGTTCGGGGTCGACGCTTTGGTGGCGCGGCCGCTTTCCGTTGCTTCTTGCCGAAAGTCGTCGGCCGCCGTGCATTGCCATTCTTCGCTAGGCGATTGGTTCCCCGATCGAGGATGAGGTTGTTCGATAGGGCAAGGAGGCGGGCGTCGGGCAATTTGCGCTCGAAGTTTCGACGTTCCCGCCGAATGACTTCGAGGAAGGGCGCCGAGGCGAGGACGGCGAAACTGACCCAGTAGGCCCAAAATAGCGCGCTCGGTTGGGCCTGTAGCCCCGCCACAAACTGAACCAGTGCCCATGCCGGCACGGCGATGGCAAAACCAACGAGCTGAACGACGATGGTCACCGCCACCGGCTTCACGGGCGAATGGTCAGCGATCTTCGCCGCATCTCGGCCAACCTTCGATGCGTTCCTGGCCCAGGCACCGGTGGCCAATAGGCTGCCAACGGCGGGTAGCGCCATCGCGAGCTCCCACCATTCAACGACAGTCCCGATCGCGAGGAAAAAATAGCAGGCCGGAACGACCAGCTGAGCCAACGCGGCCCAAAACGCGTCGCGATCCCTCTTGTGTGCATCCATCGGACACTTCGACGCTCTTCAGGTATTAAGAGAGGGGGCGGAAGCTTCGCCTGGAACGCGTCGAGTTTCGAGCGTGCCCGGGCCGCCCGCATTCTTCGTGTTACCGCCGCGTCTAGAATTCGTTCGTTCGCGCGGGAAGGCCAAAGTTTTTCCCTTGCCGCACTGCCCCTTCGGCTCGTCGATGAAAGTTCTCGTCGCTCTCTTGGTTGGATTATCGTTCGTTGGCTCGGCCGGGTGCGTCGACACAGTCGTAGAGCCCATCGCACCGGAGACCACGCCATCATCGACCAGCCCGATCGAAACCACGCGGCCGCCCGCGAGCTGGGCGCCGCGCGAAATCCACAATCAAACCTACAAGTACCCCGAGTTCGGAATGGGCGCGCAGGCCAACGAGACGTTCGAAGCGCCCGCCGAAACCCAATCGTTGCAGGTCCGCGCACAGTGGCTCCAAAACTGCCCTGCCTTCTACGCGCAGAACCCACGATTCTATGTCCAAGGACCGGACGGCAACACAACCCAGATCCGCTACAATGAGACGTCAAGCCCGAACGCAACGAGCTTCGTGTGCTTCCGAAACGACCCGCCACGCATCCTCAACGTGACCGGTGGCGAGGGAACGTGGCGGATCTGGACGGCGGGAGAGATGCGCGGCTCCTTGCAGGTTGCCGTGACGGCTAGGCCTGTGCCGGTCGTCGAAGACGCTCCAGCAAAGTAGCCGCGCACACGGAGGGCCCGGCAACGCCCGGGGCGCCATTTCGCGTCATGCCCGGAGCGAAAGATACCGTCTTTAATGTCCATTACTGTCATCAACTGACACATTATTTAAATATTTTAGACGCTAATAGTGTTTCAAATGATGATTCCGATGGACCGCGCCGCATCCATTCTCCGAGGCGCCGCGTACGGAACCGTCACGCCCCTTACGGTCATCCAGCGCTCCAGTGGATTGTCCCGAACATGGGCGCGGACCGCCGCCGATCGCCTCACGGAGAACGGCTTCCTCGAGAAGCAGTTTCTTCCAAAGGCAGGCCCCGGCCGGCCATCGGCCGGCTACCGCGTCACGCCGGCCGGACAGAAGTTCCTCGACTCTTTCGTTGATGCGGAAGCAGCCACATTCAGGCCCGGAGAAAGCCTTGCGGGACCGAGCTGGGCGCTTTCCCACTACGGCCTTCCATTGGCCGGGCAGAGGGACGCGTTTGTCTCCGAGGCAAGGGGTTTTGCGGCCCTGAAAGAGATTGCGGCGCCCCCGTTCGTATTGCGCGACCCAGCCGATGAAGGACAGGTCCTCTATCCGACGCCAGAGCGGCTCGCCATTTGGCTGATCGGAACCGGCGACGAGCGCCATGTTCTGCTCGCACCGTTGCTGGCAAGGAACCAAGTCAAGGATTGGGAAACTTTCTGGCGACTAGCGAACGATCAGCACATGACGAATCGGTTGGCCTTCATTCTTCACATGAGCGGCCAAGACGACAAGATTCCTGACGATTTCAGGCCCAACTCTAAAACCGAAAATCTGGTCGCGTTTGGGGACGAATCCGAAGAAGGTCGTCGATACAACGTGAAGGGAACAGTTTCCGCCACACGGTTCCAGGAATTCGAAGGCCTTTACGGGACGAGATGAACGTGGCCGAGAACAAGACCGGCCCGATGCTTCGGGAATGGCTGGAACGAAATCTTGGGAAGAATGTCCGCAGGGGTGCCCGCGGCTTCGCACATGGTGGTACGTGCCTTACTTTGCACGGTCTGAAAGATACGACGAAGGACGTGGACTTCGCCTTCGAAAAGCGCGAAGACTTCGACCAAGTCCGCGCTGCCTTGCAACGCGCCGGCTACAAGGAAACCCAGAACTTTGGGCAGTTCGGGGAATTACAGATTCGACTCGAGAATCCTCAAGAAAGCATCGACGTCATCGATCTGCGCCATCCGACGTGGAACCACTGGACCATGCAGGGCACGGCGCTCCGCGGCTGCGTGAAGATCCAGCACGGCAACTTCGAGCTCTTACAGCCCGACGTCGAGACAATCTTCGTCTTCAAAACGTACCCCTGCCGCCCCTCCGACCTCCAAGACCTGAAACGGATCGTCGAGAAGACCGAGGTCCGGTGGGACCGCGTGGAGACCATTTTCCGGGAACAGGAATCCTACGCGAAGAAGCAGGAAAAATACGCGCCGGGTCTTCTCATCGCCTACATCCGAGGCCGCGCCTACGCGAGCATCGTTACGTTGCGTGAATCCGGCGTTAAACAGGTTGACCAAATCGCAGGATGGGCGCGCGACCGGTGGAACGAACTCGGCCTACCGCCAATGACTGCCGCAGAAGTCCTCGCCCTGTTGCGACGGGACGACCATGCTTGGGCGCGGTTCCTTGACGATCACGCGCAGGCCCTCGAAAAGCAAGTGTAGAACGGTTCCCCAGGAACGCCGTCGGCCCTTGGCACTAGGGAGCCGCCGCGATACGCCCCGAGCGTTCCACGACGGACTCAAAGGACAGCAAACCTTTTGCCGCCCCAAGGGTTGGAACGAGGATGAAGTGGTCCGCCGCGGCCCTCCTCCTCGTCCTTCTTCTTCCGTCGCCCACGACCGCGGGCCACGACCCGGGCCCATATGCGCTTCAGGGCACCGTCTTCGATCCCGAGTCATCGCAGCCCAGGCATGGCGCCCTCGTCGAACTCCTCGACACGTCCAACGCCGTCAAAGGCAGCGCCACGACGGACGCCCACGGCGCATACCGAATCGACTCGATCCCCCAAGGCACCTACATCGTGCGCGTCAGCAACGCGTGCTGCGCGCCCGTGCGACGCGAACTGAGCTTCACGGCCGCAAACGCCTACCACGCGCCGCCGCCCCAGACGGGCGGCACCGG
>CAYOZB010000040.1:0-21243 GCA_964408365.1 uncultured Halobacteriales archaeon
CGCCATGGCGACGTCGGCTTCCTCGAGCACGAGGGCGTGTCCTTTGCCGCCGAGTTCCAAGTGGTATTTTTTCAACCCACCGGTCGCGTGGATCTTCTTGCCCACGGCGGTGGAGCCGGTGAAGCTCACCATCCGGACGCGGGGATCGCTCACCATGGCTTCGCCGACCGTGGCGCCTTGGCCGGTGATCACGTTGAAGGTTCCCGGTGGCAATCCGGCGGATTCGAGGATCCGTGCGAACATGAAGAGGGCCAGTGGCGTCTGGTGGCTGCCCTTGGCGACGACCGTGTTGCCCGCAAGGAGTGCGGGCGTGATCTTGGCGGTCGGGATGAACAATGGATAATTGAACGGTCCGATGCAGGCGACGACGCCCAACGGTTCGCGGATGACGAGCGCCATCTTGCCGACGGTGTCCTGCGACCAGTCGCCAGGCAAGTATTCGCCGTAGATCTTCCGGGCCTCCAAGTGGGTCGCGCGAAGCCGCATCGAGGCGGCGTTGACTTCGGCGTGACGGTCATGCGACGGCTTGCCGGCTTCCATGAGGAGGACCTCTTCAAGGGTCTCCTTGTGGTCGAGGATGATCTGCGCTGCGCGTTCGAAGAGTTCGATGCGGGCATGGCCGGGCAGGTCGCGGATGACGCGTCGCGCGTCGTGGGCGGACTGCAAGGCGGCTTCGATGTCGGCGCCGTTGCTGTCCGGGACTTCCCCGATGACCGTCCCATCGATGGGCGTGGTGACAGGGATCCATTTGGTTCCGTCGCGCCACTGGCCGCGGATGAAGTTCCGGAACCGAGGGACTCCATTGGCTCCCCACGTCATGAGGGGTCGGAACAGTTCGTCTTTCTGCAGGTGCTCCCACCGCGGCGCCGAGGATCGTTGCGAGGGCGTTGAGACGGCCGCTTGGGACATCCCGCAACGCCACGCGTGCGCAGGCCATTACCTTTGCCCAAAGGCCGCTTGACGGTTGTTTCAGACCGGGTCGGCGCAAGGCAAGGGCGGCACGTTGGGTCGGCAGTACAGGCCGTACATTTCGGCCTCGTCGACGACGTGGCCCGAGAGGGCTTGTCGCATCTCGGCGACGCCCGCTCCGGCCGCGAGTGTCAGTTCGGAGTCGACCGCGTAGGCGTAGAAGAAGTAGCGATGTTCGCCGTCGGGAGGGCACGGTCCGCCGTAATTGTTGCCTTCGCGTCCGCCCTCGGTGGCGATGTTGACGGCTTCGGCGAGTTCGGTCTTGTTTTTCGGGAGGTTCCAGAACGTCCAGTGGTTGATGGTGCCACTGGGTGCGTCCGGGTCTTCCATGATGAGAGCCAACGTGGACGCGTTCGCGGGCACGTTCGCGAACGACAACGGCGGGGAGACGTTGTTCGCCGTGTCGTCGCAGGTGTGCTTTCGCGGGATGTCGCCCATGTGTTCGAAGACGGACGACGAGATCCCGAACGGTCCGCTCGGCGCAGGGTTGGAGGGGGAGGAGTTCGTGGTGGATGGGGCGGGGCCATCGTCGGCGGTGACGCAGCCGGCGAAGGCCAAGACGGTGAGGATGGACATGATTCGTCGCATGAGGATCACCCGGGCGGTTTGCCGAGTCCGTCGGCCGAGACCTGCATCAGGGTCTGCGTTCCCCATGCGCACAACGTGCGTTTGCGTCCGTCCAAGGCTTCGACCTCCATTTCTGTGATTGTGATGTTCCGTCCGGCGCGTTTGACGACTCCGCGCGCGAGGAACTTCTCGCCCACCGCGGGACGCAACAAATGGAGTTTGTATTCGATGGTCAGGACGCTCGAGGTGGGCGGCATCAACGTGTAGCCGGCGTATCCGCCCGCGCTGTCGGCGATGGTGCCGAGGACGCCCGCGTGCAGGAATCCGTGTTGTTGGACGAGGTCGTCGCGTCGCGGCAGTGCGATCTCGACGCTTCCCGGTTTGACCTTTCCGAGCGTGGCGCCGAGCAGGTTCATGATGCGTTGTCGGGCGAAACTCTCCTCGACCCGTTCTTTGAATCCAGGATGGGGTTTCGCCGTGCTTTTGGGCATCTTCGTCCGCGCGAATGGACCGGACGTGGAAAAGGCTTCGTCGGGGATACCAAACCGCCAAATACCGCGCACGCCGGTCCGTTAGACGTGGCAGAAGCCAAGCAGAAACCAGCCGACTATTGGGCCGAATGGGAGGGCATCCCGTTGATCCACACGCCCAAGACCCCCGAAGAATGGGCCGCCCTGGACGCCAAGGGCGCCTGCCGCTGCGGCTAATTTTCCCCCATTCCCTTCCGGATTTTCCCCGGAGCAAGACTTTTTCATCAAGGACGAAGAAGTCCGATTCGTTCCATGGAGCCGAAACGGCACGAATTCAAGGTCGGAAAACTGGTCGTCAACGGCGCAAAGTTCGAGTTCCACGCCGAACCCACGACGAAATTCATCGCCAAACCCGGCGACGTGGGGGATCTCTACCTCCAATACGGCTACCGTGAGGCCAGCAAAGACAAGGAGACATTCAATCTCAGTTTCACGGTCGAACTCAACGGCAAGACCCTCGGCACGCGAAGGACCAAGATCGAAGACAGCCGCGTCGTCACCGACGAACAGTGGGGCTTGCTCAAGCACGAGACCACCCTCAACACCAAAGGTGTCCTCAAGGGCAAATACACGATCGAAGCCACGTACGAAAAGGGCGCGTGGAGCGGCAAGGGCGCCATCGCCGTCACCCCGTTCAAGCAGAGCGGCGATTTCGTCGTCACGGTGCGGTAGACGGAAACCTCCAAATCCGACCATCCTTCATCGTCGAGTGCGATGAAGGACCGTCTCTTCCTCCTCAAGCCCGACTTTGCCGACGAGGGGTTCAAGCAGTTCTGCTCCGAGTGCGCCATGGTCGAGGGCATGCTGAGCTTCTACCCGCACATCCGCAAGAGCCTCGACATCAAGTACATCAAGTTCACACGACCGCGAACCGAGATCGTCGCGGAGCGCGGGTCCGAGAACCAGTCCTCGCCCGTCATCATCTTAGCCGACCCGAAAGCAGCGGACAAAGCGAAGAACGTCAACCCGAAGGCCTACAACGGCAAAGTGTTCCTCAACGACCCGTATGAGGTCTGCGAGTACCTCGCTGCGGTGCACGGCGTCGGTCGTCCGCGGAAATGATTTTTCTGTTCTAGCTCCCGCTAACGAACCGTTGAGGGCCCGGCGCCGGATCGTCCTTTGAATTTGCGCGCCCTCGCGGCTTCAGCGCGGACTCCCCGAATACTTGGCGCAGCCATTCCACCAAACGTTTGTGCGCGTCGCGGCCGGCCTCGGTCAACCGGACCTGGTCTCCGCGTTTTGTGCGTTCGATCGAGATGAAGCCGCGTCCAAGCAGGAAATCAACGTAACGCGTGAATAACTCGTACTTCAGCCCGACGGCGGTTTGCAGTTTGGCTTTGGTGTACTCGACGCCGGGCATGCCGTCCGGCGTCCAGAGCTTGTCGAGGAACCGGGCCACCAAGTAAAGATCCGGTTTCTCCAGCGGCTTCGCGTCCATCGAGGCTCCCGGGCGTGAGCTTACGCGATGATCGGGGGTTGCGCCAAGTGTGCATGCACGCGCCGGAATTCGGCTGCGAGCCGTCGATAATGGACGAACCACATGAGGATCAGTCCCACGTAGGCGATGACGAGGAAAACCAAGACCAGTTCGTTCCAGGATCCTGTCGGGTACTGCCAGAACGGACCCGCCATGAAGTAATTGGCCGCGGTGATCCCAAACAATCCACCCAGGACCAACAAGACTCCGTTGAGTAGCCCTAGCTGGCGAAGGTGGCGCAGGTACCCCTCGGCCGAATCCGCCAAACGCAGCATTCCTTCCGTCGGCCCGGTTTGGGCGCCCGGTGTGAAGGAGCGCCGCGACGAAGACCACCAGTAAATGCCCGCTCCCACGACGGCGACGACGCAGAGCCAGGCCAAGCCGGATAGGACGGGTTGCGCGTCGAGCCAGAAGCCGGAAATCTCGGCGGGGCCGACGAAATCGAATCCGCCCCAGATACCATTTGTCCGGGCCCGGTTCCACCCATTGTTCGCAATCCCTAGTTCCGACGCGGGCACGACGCTTCGGTCGTAGACCCACACCAAGTCGAGGCTTTCGTATTCGTCGATTTTCGGTTTCCATCCTTCCGGCTCGAAATGCGCCTTGCCTGCGGGGGGCTCAGGCCGTCGGAATTCGAACTCCGTGATCTCCAGGGGCGCCTGGTCGATGTGGTACACCACGGGAGGCGTTCTGCCGTCGACGAATTCGGATTCGCTGCCGTACAAGTAATCCGATCCTTCGTGAGCATCCGAGGGTGGCGTCCCTTGGCCGCCCTCGACGATGTAGAAGGTGACGTGCTCCTTCACGGGGCCGTTGAAGGACCAAGGAACCGGCAGGCGGAGCACGTTCCCAGGTTCCACGTACACGGTTGTGCGCATCACGGAACGTTGCCCTTCGGTCACGTCGCGGCCGTGGCTGCCCCCGGGGTCCGTATAGGATTCCACGATGAACACGTTCGACAACGTGATGCCGACGAGTGCCAAGTTCGCAATCAGAAACAGCGTCGAGGGTCGCGGGAGGGTGGCTGCCATGGACATGTCCTCGGGAAGCGCCAACACGCCTCCGTCGCACTTCCACCTCGGGGACGCTTAAAGGGGCTCCTCACCCTGGGTCCTGGCCTACGATGATGTCCGGAGTTCGTACCCGGCTTTCCTGATCTCGGCCAACAAGTGGTCGCGGTGCTGGGCGCCTTGGGTCTCGATGTCGACGTCGACGATCGTTTGTCCCAAGGGGATTCCCATGCGGTTGCGTTCGTGTCGGATGTCGCGGATGTTTCCGCGTTGGTCCGCGATCACATTGAGCAACTGTCGAAGGTGTCCGGGCCGGTCCGAGATGATCGTCGAGACGCGGACGATGCGTCCGGCTTCCTCCAAGCCCCGGAGGATGATGCTGTCGAGAAGGTTGATGTCGATGTTTCCGCCGGAGATGACGCAGACGACTTTTTTCCCTTTGACGTCGACTTTTCCGGAAATGAGCGCGGCGACGCTCGCCGCTCCGCCGCCTTCGACCACGTTCTTCTGACGCTCCAACATCAGGAGGATCGCGTGGGCGATCTCGTCGTCCGTGACGGTGACCGCTTGGTCCACGACTCTTTTCATCACTTCGAACGCCTTCGGTCCGACCGATTTTGTGGCCAAGCCGTCCGCGATCGTGGGACCCGGCGACGGGTTCGGCGTCGCTTTCCCCGCTTTGAGTGACGCCGGTAACGACGCCGTTGCTTCGGGTTGCACGCCGACAATCTTCGTCTTCGGCCGTTTCCCTTTCACCGCGGTCGCGATGCCGCTGATGAGTCCCCCGCCGCCGACCGCGACGATTACGATGTCGACGTCCGGGAGATCCTCCATGATCTCGAGGCCGGCGGTGCCTTGGCCCGCCATGATGGCCGGATCATCGAACGCGTGCACGAGCGTGAGGCCGCGTTCTTTCTGGAGTTCGAGGCACTTTTCGGCCGCCTCGTTGTAGTCCTTGCCGTGGAGGATGACTTCGGCGCCGTAGCCGCGTGTCGCTTCCGCCTTCTGGATCGAAGCGTTCGACGGCATCACGATGGTCGCTTTCGTGTTGTTCAATTGCGCAGCCAACGCGACGCCCTGGGCATGATTGCCGGCGGACGCCGCAACGACGCCGCGCTTGCGCTCTTCCGGTGTTAGGGTGAGGATCTTGTTGAGTGCGCCGCGGATCTTGAAGGAGCCCGTGCGTTGGAGGTTCTCCATTTTGAAGTAGACCTCTGCGCCGGTCATCTTGGAGAACGTCGTGGAGTGGCGAAGTGGCGTGTGGTGGACGTGGTCCTTGACGCGTTCCTGCGCCTTCTCAACGTCCGCTAGGGTAATCATTGCGGGGCGAAACAGGGCGCGCAATAAACGTTTGCTCACACGCTCATGCGATGAGCCGTACCGCGATTACTGGAGAAACGGATTCGATTCCGCTTCTGCCTGAATGGTCGTTGCGGGCCCGTGTCCTGGAAAGACCTTGGTCTCCGGCGGCAATGTGAGGAGTCGTTCGTGGATGGAGTCGAGGATCTGCGGCATGCTTCCGCCCGGGAAGTCGGTCCGGCCGATCGACGCGGCGAACAACGTGTCGCCCGTGAAGACTGATTTGAGTTTCTCGACGTAGTAACAGGCGCTGCCGGGTGTGTGTCCGGGCGCGTGGATGGCTTCGACGACCAGGTCGTGGTGTTTGAACTTCTGACGGTCCGCGACGAACTCGAGGGGAATGGGCGCCGCGGGGATCGTGATGCCCCACATCTTGGTGCCCGCCGGGATCCACCGAAGGATCTGCTGTTCGTCCGCGTGGATACGATATGTCGCATTGTACTTCTTGCGCACCGCGTCGACCGCTCCCGTGTGGTCGAAGTGTCCGTGCGTGTTGAGGATGAGCCGCGGCGTGAGTTGACGAGATTCCAATGCGGCGAAGATTTTCTCGGGCTCGTCACCCGGATCGATGACGACGGCGTCCTTCGGGTCGGACCAGAGGATGTAGCAGTTGCATTGGAGTTGACCGACCGGGACCGTGAGGAATTCCAAGGCATCGCGCGATGCCCGCATAACGGATATAAACGAGCCGCAACTGTGCCGCAGGTTCCACTCGCGGGACGATCACGGATGAACGTACAGATCGAGGACGTCAAGCGCACCGGCATGGATTACGGCATGTTCGAGCGCATCAAAGAAGCGTGGACCTGGTGGCAAGAATGGGTCCCGGCGCCGGCCCGCATCCGTATCGTCGGCGATGACGATTCGGACGGCATCACGAGCACGTACCAGGTCGGCAACGCGTTGCGACGCGCCGGGTACGATGTGGATCTCAAGATCATGCCGGTCCACGCGCCCGCCGACGTCGACATCGCCTTCAAGGAACCCCGCGACGGCTACGTTGTCCTCGATTCCGGCTCGAGCATGATTGACTACATCGACAGCTTCCGCGTCCCCACCTTGATCCTGGACCATCACCGCGTCCAGGACGTGAAGGTCCAGAACACGTTCGAGGTCAACCCGCGTCGACTCGGCGGCGACAAGGTCGAACACGTGTCCACCTCGATCCTCGCCGCCATGTTCGCCGCCGAGGTGGGAGACCACTGGGATGTTTCCTTCGCGGGTGTCGCCGGTGCCATCAGCGACCGACAACACTTGGGCGGGTTCAACGGCCTCGTCGGCTACGTCGTCGCCGGCGCCATGAAAAAAGGCGTCCTCTCCTCCTCTCCCGGATTCGCGCTCGTCGGCGACACGGTCGAGCAGGCGATTGCCGACAGCCTCGACCCGTACTTCGAAGAATACACCGGTCGACCCGACGCTGTTCGTGGACTCCTTGCAAAGCTCGGCATCAAGCCCGAGATGCCCACGATCGAACTGACCGGTGCCGCCGCCGACAAACTCGCCGCGGCCCTCACCGAGCCACTGAAGAAACGCGGCGTCGTCATCGAGCGCATGCCGATCCTCGTCGGCGAACGGTACGCCCTCCACCACACGAGCGGCGTTCCCACAATCTTCGGGTTAGCGCAGTTGATGGAAGCGGCGACCGCCGCAAAAGCCCACGATGTTGCGCTGCGCACGCTGCATGGCGACGTGAACGCCGCCCGCGAAGCCAAAGCGGTCTACCGGAAGCGTCTCTCCAACATCCTGCATGAAGTGGATCGGATGCGTCTTCGCGTCCAAGAAGGAAAACACATGCGCTGGGCCGAGACGAAGGACGGCTCCAACACGGGCGTCTACGCGCACACCTTGCTCACGTACGTGCATGGCGACGACAAGCCCTTCATCGTCCTGTGCCGCCTCGCCGACGTCGCCAAATTCAGCAGCCGCGGCAGCCCCCGGCTCTACCACGCCGGTGTCGATTTGTCGATCGGTCTGGGCCAAGCCGCGCAGAAAGTCGGCGGCCACGGCGGCGGGCACCCCGGCGCGTCCGGCGCAACGGTTCCCATCGGCAAGGTCGACGAGTTCCTCGCGCACTTGGACACGACCCTTGGAGAATTGGCGGCGAAGGGTGCCAAATGAGGATCATCAGTCTCGTCCCCAGCATTACGGAGACCATCCACATGTGGGGGCTCGGCGGCAGTCTGGTGGGCGTGACGAAGTTCTGCGTGCGGCCCGAAGATGCCCGGATGACTGCGGCGGTGATCGGCGGCACGAAGGACCCCAACCTCGACTCGGTGAAACTGTTGCGTCCTGACTTGGTCCTTGCGGATGAGGATGAGAACAAGCCGGAGCATCTCTCAGCGATCCAGGCGTTGGGCATCCAGGTCCACACGACGCGCATCGAGACTGTCGCGCACGTGTCCGGCGAGTTGCGGGCGATCGGGAAACTCGTGGGTCGCGTGCATGAAGCGGAGAAGATGGCGGCCGACCTCTCGGAAGAAGCGCACAAGATCCGAAGCGCTTCGCAACTTCTTCCCCCCATTCGTTGTTTCGTGCCGATCTGGAAGAACCCGATCATGACGATGGGAGTCCGCACGTACATGGCCGACCTGTTGCGCATCGCGGGCGGCATGAACGTGTTCGACGACGTGGTGGCGAAGAAATATTTCGCCGTCGAGAAAGAAGAAGTCCTCATCCACGAGCCCGATGCAATCCTATTGCCCACCGAGCCGTACCGGTTCCGCGAACAGGACCGGAAATTCTTCTCCGAGCGGTTCGAACTGCCGATCGACTCGGTCAAGATCGTCGACGGGCAAGCGTTCACGTGGTTCGGCGCGCAAAGCCAACCGGCACTCCACGTCCTCGCCGAAGCCATCGCCGCGCTGCGCACGACAAAGATTGGCGAAATCAGCGATGCCTCACCCAAGAGTTAAGTAGTCTCAATCCGGCTTGGACGCCAATGCGTCTCGCGCTCCTCGTGGTGTTGGTTCTCAGCGCCGGCTGTCTCACGCCGGCGGTACGAACACTGGGCGCGGTGAACGTCGGCGAATTGTCCCTTGACCATGTGCTTTCGTTGGGCAATGAGACGGCCACGGTCGGGCAGATGCTCGATTGGCAGGGACGCATCCTCGTGTACGATCCCGTTGACACGACCCTTGCCCCCTGTTCGCCGAAGAACTGCGACGTCATCTGGTTCCACGTCGACGTCCCCGAGGCGGGATGGAAGAACCGCGAAACGTTGCGCGTGATGATCACGAACCAGCCGGACGGCCGTCAAGGGGACTTTGACATGGAGTTCCCGCGGTTCGAACTCCTCGTCACCGATCCGAACGGCAGGCAATCCCAGGCTGTGTGGGCCCGTTACGCAAAATTGTTGCTCTTCGAAGAACCGATCGAAGGCGACTACCGAGTGGAGATCCAGATCCGTCACGAATACGAGTACCCCGAGCCACCGGTCATCACCCGCGCGGGCTACGAGGGATTCCTGCGCATCGACCCCGTCGAACCGGCCGCGACCAGCGGGATCGTCCTGCCGGACCTCGCGATCACAGCCATCCAAGATTTCCGCGTCGAATACGGACAACCCGTCCAGGGGTTCCCGTCGCTGGGCGCAAGTCCAGCACCTTGGGCCCCCGGATGCGGCGTCGACGAATACATCGACCAGCAGGCCACGCGCTGCATGCGCGTTACGGTAAGCTTGGGGAATCTCGGCCCGGCACGACTGCAGTTGCTATTCTCCGGCACGAGCGAAGAACCGCAGACGGTCCGCCAGTGCATCGAACACGCCGACGGCACCATGGTCCTTCAGGAAGCCGGCGTCGGCGCCTGGCACACACAACACAGCCACCACCACCATGACGACGTCGTCCGCTTCAGCCTCTTCGAATACGACTTCGAGTCGCAGACCCGCGGCGAACGCCTCAGCACCAGCCAAAAGTTCGGCTGGGGGTTCTACCCGATCGGACTCCTACCCGAAAGCAAACCCGACCTCGACTGGAACGACTGCCGCGCTCCCGGCGCCGCACCAGAGGATTACTCTTACGGGTTGGCGCGCGGCTGGTGGGACGCCTACTTGTGGTGGCGAAACGGCAACTACCTCGACATCGCAGACGTCCCGGATGGGGTCTACGAGTTCGAGGTCATCGCCAACCCGAAGCGGCTCATCCACGAGGAAGACATCGCCCCCAACACGGCAAGCGTCATCATCCGCATCACGGGCGATTCCGTCGAAGCGCTGCGGCCTTTCCAACCGGACTACGGGACACGTCTCTAGCGACGCCCTCCATCCTCGCGACGGCCCCGCAAACCACATAATGCGATGGTCGCGTGCGCGGCGCGGCATGGTCCTTGGCGCGCATGTTTCCATCGCGGGCGGCGTGCAGAACGCGCCGCAGAATGCGCTCAACGTGACTGCGGAATGCATCCAGATCTTTTCCAAGAACCAGCGACAGTGGGCCGCGAAGGCCTTCGCTGAAGCCGACGTCCAAGCGTACCGTGACGCCTACAAGAAATCAGGGCTGCGCGGCGTGATGGTCCACGGCTCCTACCTCATCAACGTCGCCGCCTTGGACCAAACGATCCTCGACAAGAGCCGCGCGGGGCTCCTCGATGAAGCCCAGCGGTGCGAACAACTCGGCATCCCGTACCTCAACATGCATCCCGGCTCGCACTTGGGCGCGGGCATGCCCGCGGGCACGCGACGCATCGCGGACGCCATCATCGACGTCTTGCACAAGACCCAGGGATCGAAGGTCATGATCCTTTTGGAATTCATGGCGGGACAAGGGACAAACGTCGGCGACAGATTCGAGGACCTTGCCGCGATCCGGAACTTCACGGGCAACGACAAACGCGTCGGGTACTGTTTCGATACGTGCCACCTCTTTGCCGCCGGGTACGACATCACGTCCCCCGCGAGCTACAAGGAAGTGATGAAGAAAGCCGACGAGACCCTCGGCGTCTCGAACATCAAGGCCTTCCACCTCAACGATTCGAAGATGGCCCTCAACAGCCACATCGACCGCCACGAGAACATCGGCCACGGCTTGATGGGCGTCGAAGGGTTCCGTCCCCTCCTCCAAGACAGCCGGTTCAAGGACGCCCCGATGGTCCTCGAGACGCCGCTCGCAGAGAAGGGGTACGAGAAAGACCTCAAGGCCCTCCGTGCCTTGCAAAAATAGCCCAAAACAAGCCCCATTTTTTACGGTATTTTACCTTGTTGCTCAACCAGTAATAAGCGGATGATCCCGAAGAGGAGTTTGGTGTGATTCCCAGCCCGGGAATCCGAAGAGGGCGAGAAGCTTGTCGACAAGGGTCACCGAACGCGAAATCATGCGAGGCGAGGTCCAGGAGCTCCTGCATCAGACGTTCAATCTCCTGGAATCCGCGCGCAGAGAGGTCTTCACCGAAGCAAGCCGCGACGTCCAACGCGAAGAGGAAAAGTTCCTCGAACGCATGGGCGAGCTCGTTGGACTGTTAGGCACGACGTACGAACAGTTGCGCGCCCGCGTTTTGCCGATCATTGGATGACGATTACCGCGGCCTTTACATGAGTCGACCACGAAGTCTTTTAAGGCCGATGTGAACGGCCAAAACGATGTCGGCCTGGCACAACCTAACCGCCATCCTCCTCGTCACGACTTTGTGTTCTGTCTCGACGTCGATCGTGGCCCAAACCGGGTCGTCGCACCCCGGGGTCGCCGAGGATCCGGTTGGCGACCAAATGCTTCGCTCGCCGACCGGCAACACGACGGCTCCGTCTGGGTACGAGGACGTCGATGTCGTGCGCATCTGGATCGAAAACGAAACGGCAACGGGACTCGACCTCGGCGTCAAACTCGCGCAATGGGAACGGCCGCCTGCCCAATCCGGCGCGGCTCGTACCGGATTCCGCTCCGTGCAACTGGGGCTCAACGTGCTCGGTCAAGACTATCGGATCCTTCTCTTCGGGGCCGGCTGCCAAGAATCGTTTGGGGAAACCCACGCGACCTTGCAGGTCTGGAACCCAGGCTCCGCCACGTACCGTCAAATCGGCTGCCTGAACGTTACCGTCGACGCTGCCAGCGCCACGGCCCTCGTCCACGTCTCGAAGAGCGACCTTCTTGACGGAAGCGGCCTCGCCGCACGTCGCGGGACGCCGATCGACGGGTTTTACGCCATCGCGAGTAGCTATGTCGACGCATTCACAGCGGTCCCCATGGTCGCCTTCGGCGTGGGCGACCCGCCGGAGGTCGTCGACCGCGCCCCCGACGTGGATGGAGCGCCCACCTTCCGGCTCCAAGTCAGCGACGGCACGCAGGGCGTGATCGAGCTCAGCAGCCCCACACCCATCCGGTTCAGCAACGGCGAATCCACCACCATGGTGTTCGAAGTCCTCGTCGAGAACCTCGGAACGAACGTGGAGACCGTGTTCCTCGAACTTCGAGACCTAGAATCTTCCTGGACTGGAAGGGTTCCCGCAAGGGTCCGTCTTGATCCAACTGGTTCCGCCACCGTCCCCGTGATCCTCAGCACTGAGTTCACCCATCGACACGGCGAGACCGGAGTATTCCACCTCGTCGCAAAAACCGCCACCGATGGGACCGAATCCCGCTTGCCGTTGGGAATCCGCTGGGCGGATGTTCCGCAACCCGCCGGTCACCACAACGTCCTATACCTACACTCAAAGCCCACCTCGTTCGGCACGGCGCTTGATCCCGTCTCCGAAACCGTTAGCCCCCAGGTCGCATTGTGGTCGAACACGCTCCAGAAAGACCCGGATCCGAACGCGACGGACGGCCCCACGAAGAGCAATTGGTACGCCCACCGCCAGACCGAGACCGGCGCCGAATTCTACCAAGGATGGTCGTTCCCGTTGGATCCGGCGCTTCTGATCGGGTTGGACTTGGACCACCAAGTCGAAGGCATCGCCCAAGTGGCCATCGAATCCGGCATCGGCGACGTCGTCTCTCGGCTGAGCGTCCAATTGCTGTACTGCGATCCCACGAACACGGATGGAGTGCACCCGGGGTTCGCCAACTGCATCCGAGGCAGCTGGTTCCCGCTCATCGAAGGAACGCTGGATCCCGTGACGCCGGGCCAGCGTTCGAAGACCACGTACATGGTCCCGCTCAAAGCGGACCCATCGCGCGACCTTGTGCCGTACGTGCCTGGGAGCAACGTGCGGATCCACGTCGAATACCTGCACAACCAAGCGGCCCTCGGCTTCGACCCTGCATCACCCACCTTGTTCCTGCCGGAATCCCAGATCACGTTACCGCTAAGCGAATACCATGACCCCATCGACCAGGCGTTTGCCGAGGTGGGCAGCCTCGAATTGGGAGCCCTCTCGCCATTCGAGAAGCCGGCCAATCCAGGCCGAAGCTCCGTGTACCGGTTCACGATCAAGAACGAAGCCCAGACCGAGCAGGAACTCAAAGTGTCCGTGGAGGGCCACAACATCGAGTGGGCACGGATCTCGCAGCCCGAACTCACGCTCGGGCCCGGCGAGTCCAAGGAGTTCGTCGTGACCGTTGACGTCCCGATCGATGCGGCCGAAGGCGAGCGAGCCGAGCTGTTCGTGCTCGTGGAAAACATCGACGACCCCGCGACCGTCGCGATTGCTCGTCTCCGGACGACCGTCGTGGCCGACCGCGACATCCCAAACGAGGCCGCCGAAGACGGATTGGACGCGGGCAACGGGACGCCAACGACTTCAGCCCTAATCGCAATGGGTGTCATCGGCGCCCTCGCGATCATGGGACGTCGAAGAAAGTAATTCCGGCCTCATCCCAAAAGGGGCGCGACCGCCCAAGGCGCCGCAGTAGCCTCGGCGTATCCACAGACTTATATCGCGCCGACTCGAATCGCGCCTTCCTCGCTTTGCTCGTCGACAATTTCGGACGGCCGCTTACGGATCTTCGCATCAGCGTCACCGAGCGCTGCAACTTCCGCTGCTTCTACTGCCACAACGAAGGCCAAGGCCGCCCCGTCGCCCCAGCCGCGTCCGTGGCGCCGAACGAGATGACTGCCGACGAGGTCGTCCGCATCGTCCAAGTCGCCCACAGCCTCGGTGTGACGCGCGTCAAGTACACGGGCGGCGAACCCTTGGTACGTCCCGACCTCGAGGAGATCATCCAACGCACGAGCCCCCTGGTCGAGACGAGCCTCACCACGAACGGTTCCATGCTGGAACACCGGGCGCGCGACCTCGCGGACGCCGGGTTGGAACGCGTCAACGTCTCTGTCGACTCCTTGCGACCCGACGAGTTCGAGGAGATCCGCGGCGGACAACTCGCGCCGGTCCTTCGTGGCGTCCGCGCCGCCCTCGAAGCGGATTTGAAACCCGTCAAGCTCAACCTGGTCCTGTACAAGTCGACACTGCAGAACCTCGAGAGCCTCATCGATTTCGTCGGCGCGGTCCCCGGTCTCGAGTTGCAACTGATCCAGTTCATGCCGGAGATGGCGTTCCGCGCAGCGACCGGAATCGACATCCAAGCCGTCCACGAGCGACTCTCATTGATGGCGACGAGCACCGAGCAACGCGAGATGCATCACCGTCGCCGGTACCAGATCAAATCGGCGTGGGTCGAACTCGTCGACCCCGTGGGCAACGCCGATTTCTGCCAGCACTGCCACCGCGTCCGCGTCACCGCAGACGGACACCTCAAGGGGTGCATCAACGTCAACACCAACCTCGTCGCGACCCGGGGGTTGGACGAGGCCGGGATCCGTCGTGCCTTCGAACAGGTGGTTGCGACCCGTGCGCCGTTCTATGGTCCGCGGGTGCCGATCTCGAAACCGATCGTGCGTTGATCACGTCGGCGCGAACTTGTACACGGCCCCCGTGTGTTCGACGAGGTAGAGTTCGCCGGCTTCGTCTTCGCCGAAGGACGAGACGGCGTATTCGGTGTCCATGAACTCCGAAAGCGCCCAGTTGGCGCCGATCTTCGCGAGCGTCCACATTTTTCCCGTGCAATAATCACCAAGGACGTAGTATCCCTGCAACGCGGGAACGCCCGTTCCGCGGTAGACGTACCCGCCCGTGACGGAGCAGTCGCCTGCGTCGTGGTCGTACTCCGCGATCGGCAACGTGTGTTGGATCACGATGCCCGGCTGGTAGTTGTGCGTCCCTTCGTACACGTCCCATCCGTAGTTCTCGCCGCCGCTGCTCGATGCGGGTTGGAAGCTGATCTCCTCCCACGCGTTCTGGCCGACGTCGCCCATGTAGAGATCACCCGTCGCGCGATCGAAGGTGTGTCGCCACGGGTTCCGGAGTCCGGTCGCCCAGATCTCAGGACGATGCGTGGGCACGTTCACGAACGGGTTGTCGCTCGGCACCGTGTAGGTGCCCGTGTCTTCGATGGCGATACGCAACATCTTCCCAAGGAGCGCTTGCGGGTTCTGCGCATTGTTCTGAGGATCGTCCGCGAGTCCGCCGTCGCCCATGCCGATGTACACGAACCCGTCGGGACCATAGTCGACCATGCCGCCGTTGTGGTTGGCAAACGGCTGGTCGATCGTGAGGATGCTTTGCGCACTGGTGATGTCGGCGACGTCGGGGTTGCCCGGTGAGACCGTGTATCGGGCGATGACGGTGTCTCCGCTGACCGCGGGGTTGCCGCCGCGGGTGTAGTCGATGATGAAGGCGCCGTTCGTTTCAAAGTCCGGATGGAACGCAAGACCGAGGAGGCCTTGCTCGCCGCCCGAGACGATGAGCGATGTGACGTCAAGAAACGGCGTCGGCAAGATGGCCCCGTTCTTCCAGATCTTGATCTTCCCGGTCTGCTCCACGATGAACAACCGACCTGACCCGTCCCCTGCGTGGGTCACATAGACCGGTGAGTCGAGCCCAGACAAGAAGGGGACCAGTTTCACGGATCCCGTTGCGGGACTCGTGCCGGTGGGTGTCGCGGGAGCGGCGCCGGTCGTCTGGACCGTGGGGGAACTGGAAGGGTCATTGCTTCCTCCCGCGCAACCCGCAAACAATACACCCAACACCACTAGGCCGACCCATCCTCGCCGCATCGTGGCCAAGCAGTGCGCCCCGCTTTTTGGCCCTACCCCTCGAGGCGGGCCGACGAAACCTTAAGCCGTAATGGCACTTGGGCGCCGTCCGTGGCGTACGACCTCGTCGTCATTGGCGGTGGCATCCTAGGCACGGGTGTCGCCCGCGACGCGGCCCTTCGCGGCCTCAAGGTCGCACTTTTCGAGAAACACGACTTCGGAAGCGGAACCTCCAGTCGCTCCACCCGCATCATCCACGGCGGATTGCGGTATTTGGAGAAACTCGACTTCGGCCTCGTCTACGAAGCACTCCACGAACGGCGCAGACTTCTCGCGAACGCGCCGCACCTCGTCAAGCCGTTGCCGTTCTTGTTCCCGAATTACCGCGGCAAAGGGCATGCGTTCGCCATGTTGTGGGCCGGCATCGGCCTCTACGATGTGATGAACATCCGACGCGGCATGCCCCACCACAAGATCCTCCTCGAAGACGAAGCATTGCGTCTCGAACCGTCCCTGAAACGCGAAGGTCTGCGTGGCGGGTTCATCTATTACGATGCCCAGTGCGAGTACCCGGAACGGATCTGCGTCGAGAACGTCGTCCACGCGGCCGAGCACGGAGCGCGGATCGAGAACCACGCCGAAGTCGTCGAGGTGCTCCGGAACGGCAACCGCGTCGAAGGCGTGCGGATCCGACGAAGCGACGGCACGATCGACGATGTGCGCGCAGAAGTAACGATCAACGCGGCCGGACCGTGGCTCGATGAGGTCGAACGCCTCGTGAGCCCCAGCGCCGAACCCAAGCTCCGACGAACCAAAGGCGTCCACCTTGTCGTTCCCCGGTTCAACCACCACGCGCTTATCATGGAGACCGAAGATGCCGAACGCATCTTCTTCGCCATCCCCTGGGGCGACTACACGCTCCTCGGAACGACCGACACCGACTACTACGAACGAAACGAGGACGTGTACGCCGACGATGGCGACATCGAATACCTCCTGCGCGAGATCCAACGGATCCTCGACGTGAAGATCGAACGCAAAGACATCCTCTACACCACCGCCGGCCTGCGACCGTTGCGTCGCCAACTCGGACGCGCCACCGCCGACATCACCCGCAAACACGAGATCATCGACAACGCCGTCGAAAGCGACACGCAGGGCCTCATCACCATCGTGGGCGGAAAGATCACCACGTTCCGACAGATCGCCGAAGACGCCGTCACCGCGGTCTACGAAAAACTGGGCCGACGCGCTCCACCCTCCGCCACCATCGACGAACCACTCCCCGGTGGCGCGACGAAAGATTGGACCGCGTTCCAGAAAGTGTTCCGCACCGACGCGGTCGCGGCCGGAATCCCGTTGCCCGCCATCGAACACTGGCTCCGGATCTACGGGACCCGAAGCCGAAACATCCTCGCCCTCATCCAGGCCGACCCTGCGCTCGCCCTGCCAATCACTGAGGATCCGACCTATCTTCGCGCCGAAGTCAAGTTCGCGGTCGAGGAAGAATTCTGCGCGAGCCTGGAAGATTTCCTGCTTCGACGCTCCATGTGGGGCCTGCAAGCCGGCCAAGGCGTGGACGCGCGCGGCGCGATCCTCATGGAACTCGGACCCCTGCTCGGATGGGACGCGCAAGCGTTGGTGCGCGAAGAACAACAGTTCCTCGAGACCATCGGACGCATGCGCGGACGCGGATTGGAGCCCCCGACGGCGGCAGAACCCGCGAAACCGTTTTAGCGCCGGCCGACAACCCGCCTCACGTGCGTCCCACTCCTGTCCTCGGCGTCCTGGTCCTCCTCGTTGCCACCTTTGCGGGATGCGTCGAAGGGCCCGAACCACAACCCACCCAGTCACCGCGCGTCGCGCACGGTCCCGGCTTCGAAGTGCGCCAAGTCGACTCCAAAGGCCTCCCCCGGCCCTACTTCCTCTGCCACGAACCCTTGGACGCCATCGATTCCGACCAAGCCAAACCCATTCTCGGCGCGAACAAGACCCGCTGCAACTTCGAGATGACCCCCGACGTGGGACGCGCCGGGAACGAGGTCGGCATCGCGGTCAACCCGAAGGATCCACGCAACGTCGTCGGCGCCGCCAAGGATTACTTCCCAGAGGACGCCGGAGAATGCGTTTGGGACGGGATCTACGTCACCCACGACGGAGCCCGCACTGCGTACCAAGACCGCTCCCTTGACGGAAGCCCGTGGAGGCAACTCAACGAGCCCGATCCGTCGAAGATCAACTACGCCACGCAGTTCTGGTGCACCACCGATCCCGTCGTGTACTTCGACGTCAACGGCCGCTTCTACTACCTCGCCATGGCGTACCAAGCCGACCGCGTCACGGGCAGCAAGACGTGCGAAGAAGAATGCCCGAACGGGGCGCTCAACGATTGGGCGTTCAACCGTGCAACGCAGATCGTCGCCGTGAGCAACGATGGCGGAGACACGTTCGAAACGTTCCAACCGCTCTTCGAAGGCACGTACCCGGTGGCGTTCAACGACAAAGGCTGGATCGCCGCGAGCGACAACGGCGTGATCCACGTCGGATGGTCCATGTTCCCCGAAGGCAACGTGTATTTCCGAAGCACCGACGACGGCCAGACCTTCATCGGACCCGTCCTCCTTTCCACGCCCGCCGAGACCCCCGCCACGGCATCCTCTGGGTTCGGAAGCTACGTCAACGTCGGACCCGGCCCCGAAGTCTACTATTCGTGGGCCGCGTCGACGGACGGGCTGCCGGCCGCCGGGTTCGCTCGAAGCTTCGACTATGGCGAGACGTGGGAACAATCCCACTACGCGTTCACCTACCCGTCGTTTGAGATCCCGAACGGGTTGAGCCCAAGGGACCGACGCGGACTCTACCAATGGCCCGTGATGGCCACCGACCGCGAGAAAGACAGCCCGTTCAGTGGAGCCATCTATTTCGTCTACCCCGCCGGCACCTACGACGAAGCCGGGACGCTTCTCGACGGGTCGGACATCTATTTCCGCGCGAGTTTCGACAAAGGAAACACGTGGAGCGAACCAGTAAAACTCAACGACGATCCCCTGGGGTCCTACCAGTTCCTGCCCGCGGTGAGCGTCAACCCCGGCGGCGTGTTAGACGTCACCTGGTTCGACCAACGCAGCGATCCTGGTCAGTACCTCATCGACCAATACTACACCTACAGCATCGATGGCGGCAAGACTTGGGCCACCAATTTCCGGGCACGCGACGCCGATGATTTCGGTTGGGACCCGCAACTATCGAAGCACCAGAACGGCATGGTGTTCCTCGGCGACTACATCGGAATCTCATCCAGTTGGCAAGCCGCTCATCCCGTATGGACCGATGGTCGGAGCGAAGTCGTGGGCGACGTGTACACGGCGACGATCCAGCGGCCCATGTTCGCCGACGGCTACCCCGCCGCCAAACGCGGTGAGGCCGAGGCGTGGATCAACGACCATCCGCTGTCGTAAACGGGCGCGGAATGAAGCGCGTAGGTGTGCCCTAGATATGCTGGCACGTCGCTCACTGTTGTCCATGCGTTCCCCAGTCGTTGTTCTCATCGCCCTAGTTTTAGCCATCAGCGGCTGCGTCTCTGGGGGCACCACTTCGACCAACCCGCCTTTTGATCCGGCTGCTCCGCCGTTGGGTGGCGGTGTCATCCGTGGATTGGTCATCTCCGAAGAACTAGCGCCAATCGCCGGTGCAATGGTCGCAGCGAATGGAAGTGTGCCCGCGACGACGGATGACGGGGGCCGCTTCGAGCTGGGCGGTCTGCCCATCGGAATTTCCATCCGCATCGAAGTGTTGGCGATCGGTTTCCTGAATGCGGCGCGCGAGGTCACGATTGAAGGCGAGGACGCGCCGCTCGAAGTCCAGTTCATGTTGGCCAATCTTCCCATCACGTCACCCTATACAGAACTCGTCATCACGACGGGGTTCGAGATCTGCACGGTAACGACCGGGGTCTTCGTGAACTCGATCAATCCGTGTCCGTTGGGGGAGCCTTCGCCTGCCGACAAGAACACGGCTGCCGACTCGTGGCGATACCTTGTCGTCGAGACCGACTGGGACACCCAGGACTATTTTTGGCTCTACGTCTCTCATGAGCCGGGCTGCAATTCGGGCGATCCCTGCTGGGGCAATGCGATCGGCGGTGCGCCGCTGCGGATCGAGGGCGCACCGAACGACACAGCCCTCGCGGCAAAGTACGCGATGGACGGGGAAAAGACCTACCCGGAAGAAGCGTTCGAGTTCTTCGTCTCCCCCGCCTACGCCGGCATGTTCCGCGACGAGATCAACAACACCGCCGGGCCGCAGTGCGTGACGCTCATCAGGACGACCCTCGGACCGCTGGGACAACAGTGGAACCCGAACCTCGGGTGCGGTCTTGGCTACGGCGTCTCGACCGGGATCAAGTACACCAACTACGTGTCGCTCTTCCATTTTGAGCGTCCAGCTGAGCCGGCGACGTACTCCGGCATGCCAGACCAGTAACCGGTCGCGAGGGGGGTCGGACGCTTGGATTCGGACGCATCCGTCATCGGATCGGCGCAAGACACGACGCCCGCTTCGCCGGGCACCCAGGGTCCTCCCCGGACGTTCCTCGGGGCAACCGCCGTCGTCGGCGCGGGCGCCTCTATCGTTTCTCTCCTGCTGGTCGCTTCGGGCAGTTCGTTCTGGAGCGCCATCGCGATTCCCGTGATCATCATCGCCGGCCTCATCCTCGCCTTGATGCACGTCTTCGCGGTGATCGGCCGGAGTAGCGTCGGCAAGTTCGTCGTGGGCGGCGGCTACGCGGCGGCCGGAGTCGCAACCTTGATGGCCGCGGCCGCAAACGGCACAGCAGTGTTTCCAGGTCCGGCCGTTCTTGCCGCCGTGGCGTTCATCGCCGCCGCCTTGACGCTTCTCGGCGCGACGAGGGCATACCTTCGCGCGCAGCGGCCGTCGACAGGTTGAGCGCAACATGCCAAGCTGGGGGGAAGGCCGGAACAAGATGGACGTGGCGCTTCGAGCCCCGCGGCGTCTTAGCCCGTGATTCCGCCACCGCCCGCAGCCGCGCCGAGCCGTCATGCAAACGCGGTTACCAACTTCGGCATATGGCGCGCTGACCAAAATAGAAATAGACATCAAATGTACAAATCACGCAGAGACGTGATTCCGTTGAGTCCAGACGATGAAGTTGTGATCGACCTCGGCTTTTCTGCACCGGGTGTCCTCTCATGGGCGAGCGTGAACTACCGTGCTTTCATCGCCGGGAAATGGCGGGAAGTCACGCGCTACGACAATGCGCACGGCATTCCTCATCGACACAGGTTTTGGCTGAGGAATTCGGAACAAAACCTTCCCATCGGGACCACGCCAACACAACTCATCCAGGCCG
>CAYOZB010000041.1:0-21112 GCA_964408365.1 uncultured Halobacteriales archaeon
ATGCGAAAGGACGACCAGGACGCGGAAACATACCTGACCCAAGCCATGGACCAAGCGATCCTCGACCACTCCATCTTGGTCGACGAGATCAGCAAAAAACGCATCCGATACTACATCGTTCGCGACTTCATCGGCTACGGACCCATCGACGTGCTGATGCGCGACCCCATGATCGAAGACATCAGCTGCGACGGACCGCAGATCCCGATCTACTTGTTCCACCGCAGCTACGAATCCATCAAGACCAACATCATCTTTCCCGAGGAAGCGGACCTCGACTCGTTCGTCATCCGGTTGGCCCAACGGTGCGGCAAACAGATCAGCATTGCCGACCCTCTCCTCGACGCGACCCTTCCCGACAAGAGCCGGTTGCAGGCCTCGCTGTCGAAAGAAGTCACGACGCGTGGAAGTTCGTTCACCATCCGAAAATTCCGCGCCGACCCGCTCACCCCGACCGACTTGTGCCGCCTTGGAACGATGAGTCCGGAGATGGCGGCGTTCTTCTGGTTCGCTATGGAAGAAGGCGCGAGCCTCATCTACGCTGGAGGGACCGCGAGCGGCAAGACGAGCACGCTCAACGCCGTGTCGACGTTCATTCCGCCCCAAAAAAAGATCGTCTCCATCGAAGACACGCGTGAGATCAACCTGCCCCATGAGAACTGGATCGCCGGACTGACCCGCACCGGGTTCGGCGGCGAAGTGGTGGCCGGCAAGGTCACGGGCACCATCGACATGTACAAACTCCTCGAAGCGGCCCTCCGCCAGCGTCCCGAATACTTGATCGTCGGAGAAGTCCGAGGACCCGAAGCGCAGACCCTGTTCCAAGCGATGGCCACCGGGCACGCGACGTACAGCACGCTCCACGGCGACAGTGTCCAGAGCGCCGTGTACCGTCTCGAAAACCCGCCGATCAGCGTGCCTCGCATCATGCTACAGACCCTCGGCGGGATCGCCATCCAGATCCAAGCCCGCGTCAACTTCCGACTCGTGCGACGCATCAAAGAAGTCTGTGAGATCGTCGGCATCGACCCCGAGACGAAGGACCTGCTCACCAACACCGTCTTCGTCTGGGACAACACCAACGACACGTACCGATACATGGGAAAAAGCGTCATCCTGGAACGCGTCATGGAGAAACGCAACTGGACCGCCGACAAGATCCACGCCGAATGGGCCAACCGCACAACGATCCTGGAATGGATGGTGGCCAAAGGCATCCGACGCATCGAGGACGTCGTCAACGTGGTCAGCGCCTACTACAGCACCCCGGACGAACTCATGCGCCGCGTCAAAGACCAGATGGAGAAGAGCGGACCCGAGGTCGGAGGACTCCCGCGTGTCACTTAACGGCTACCAACGAGCCGCCTACCGCTTGTTTGGTCGCGTCGTCGCGAACGCCGCCAAATCGAACGTGCACCTACGCCTCACGTTGCAACGGGCCCACATCAACGTGCGACCCGAGGTCTACCTGAGCTACTCGTACCTCAACATGGCCGTTGCGTTCCTCGCGACGCTCGCGCTTGTGATCCTGCTCGCCGTCGGACGCATCGTCGGTGTCGTCGAGGTGCCCGCGGGCATCTTCGCCGTCCTCGTCCCCATGCCGTTCATCCTCGCGGCGACAATCTACCTCACCACGTTCCTCCTCCCGGACCTGCGCGCCGGAACGCGCGCGCGAGACATCGACGCCAAGCTCCCGTATGCCCTCAACTACATCGCCATCATGGCAAGCGCCGGCATCACCCTTGACAAGATCTTCGCCTCCCTCGCCAAACAAAACGTCTACGGCGAGATCGCCAGCGAAGCCGCGTGGATCAGCCGCGACCTCGACCTCCTCGGGCGCGACATCATCGGGGCCCTCAGCTCCGCAATCGACCGATCCCCGAGCATCAAGTTCCAAGACTTCCTCCAAGGCACCATCATCAACATCACTTCGGGCGGGGACATGAAGAACTACTTCCGCGCCAAGAGCGACCAGTACGCGTACGAGAGCCGCCAAGACCAGAAAAAATTCCTTGACAATCTGGGTGTCCTCGCGGAAAGCTTTGTGACGGTCGTTGTCGCGGCACCCCTCTTCATCCTCGTCTTGCTGTCGGTCATGACCATGTTCGGAAGCAGCGGCGACAACGCCCTCGTCATCGGCTACACGATGATCCTCGCGGTCCTCCCGCTTGCGCAAGCAGGGTTCGTGCTGACCATCAAAGCGATCACGTTGGAGCCATGAAAATGGTCATCGAACGCGTCGAAACCATGGAAGCGCCCCGGCTCCGCCTCTACGAACGCCTCGTCGTGACCCTCCTCTTCCTCGGCCCGCTCGTAGCGATCGCAGGTGTGATCGGAGCCGCAACCAGCTATGCCAACTACGGCCGCATCTCCGTCCTCTCGGCCGCCATCGGCCTCATCCTCACCGGCATCGGCATCGGCGCCTCCTTCCCCCTTACGGAGCTTCGCACCGTCCTTCGAAAAGGCAGCCGTGGCGCAGCCTATGACCAACTCCGGTACATGGGCCACCTCAAAGCGTCCGCGGTCCTGCTCAACCTCCTCTGGCTCCTCGGCCTCGTCGGCCTCACCACCGCGCTGCTGATCCGCGCTGAACTCGTCGCCTTCGCCCCCTCACGAGCACTCACCAACCGGCTCGCCGCATTTGGCGCGGTGATGATCCTGGCAAACCTCACCCACGTCCACTACCTTTCCCTCCGGTTGCCGCTGCCCCGCGAGCGACGCTACCCGACCGCCCCGTTCTTGCTGATCGCCTTGGCGGTCACGGCGCTCTTCGCCCTCTTCGCGATCGTCCTGACCGAGCGCAACTTTGCGGTCACCGCGAACCTCGACTTCGACTCCGGCGACGCCTTGCTGTTCCTCATGGCAAGCGCCGTGTTCTGCTCCATCGACCTCGTCGTCGCCCGACCCGTACCCAACCTGCTCTCCCTGTTCCGGGAAGGAAACCTGCCCGGAGCCCGCGACTACATCTCCAAGACGAAGTCCATCATTCTCCCCGCCGTCACCGCCTTTTCCCTCCTGTTCGTCGTCCTCTTCCTGCTGCTTGCCGTCGGCGTCGGCACGACCGGCGTGCGAAGCCCCATCCAAGGACTTGTCTTCATCATCCTCGGCGTCGGCATGGTTGCCAGCATCTTCTTCAGCGTCCGACTCGCACGCTCCGAAGACGTCTACGACCTCTACAAGATACCCGTCTCCAAGGAGACCCGGACCGGCCGCATCATCCTCTACACCAGCCTCGGCATCGCTTCCATCTTCGCCATCATCGCAGCGTATCTGCTCATCCGCGGCCTCCCGCTGCGATTCCTAGGCCCCGATCGGTGGATCGACATGTTGAGCATCGGACTCCTCATCGGCCTCGGACCCTATGGGTTCTACATGGCGCGACGTCACGGCCGCATCCGGAAACTCGAAGAACGCTTCCCTGACTTTTTGCGCGACGTCGCCGCCAGCCACCGCGGCGGATTGACCCTCACCGCCTCGGTACAGATCGCATCCAAGGGAGAATACGGCGAACTGACGCCCGAGATCCGCAAGATGGCCGACCAGCTCTCCTGGAACGTCCCCTTCAACGAAGCGTTACAACAATTGATGGACCGCGTCAACACGCCCCTCATCGAACGCGCCATCACGCTCATCATCGAAGCCAGCCGCTCCGGAGGCTCGACGACCGACGTGCTCCTCGCGGCCGCCCGCGACGCACGCGAGATCAAGAACCTCGAGAACGAACGCCGACAGACGATGGGACTCTACTCGGTCATCATCTACATCACGTTCTTCGTCTTCCTCGTGGTCGCCGCGGTCCTCTACGGCCAACTCGTCCCCGAGATCCTCAAGGCAAGCGAGGCCGCCGGAAAAGCGAACGTCGAGGGAAGCGCCGTGGGCATCAACCTCCGCACGCCGAGCCGCCAAGAGTACCGCGCGTTCTACTTCACAGCCGCCATCATGCAAGGCGTCGGCAACGGCCTCGTCGGCGGCCTCTTCGCGAGCGGCAAAGTGTTGGCCGGCCTCACCCACGCGTTCACGATGGTCCTCATCACCTACGTGACGTTCACTTTCGTGTTCCCCTAGCACGAACCTGCGAACCCCGTGGTGCGGCCTCCGCGGGAGCGACCGGAACGTCCTCTTCCGCCCCCGGGGGGCTCAAGGATTCGGGGGGATAGAAAATGGGCACGATGAGCAACGTCGCCACGAAAATGATGGTGATGGCCAAGGCCGTCGCAACCATCGTCTTTCGCACACTCAAATCTTGAATTCCGATGAAGATGAGGAATGGGCCGATCGTTGTGACCCAGCTGAACAGGATGGCTTTGCCAGTGGTTCGGAATACTTCGCGGACACTGCCGACCTTCTTGAACGACCAGATCAAGTGCACAGTATAATCGGAGCCCAGCGCGATGATGAACACGATCGGGATGACGAGGGTTATCGCCATGCCGATGCCCAGCGTCGGCAGCAGTCCCAACCACCATGCGGTCGTCGCGAAGCTCACGATGCCGACCGTCGCGACGGCCCGGAAGGACCGGAAGAATGGGATCACGATGGCCATCAGAACGAACGTGGCCGCCACCCCCATGTACAGCACGTAGGGCACTTCCTTTGCAACGAAGAGGTAGTTCGTCGCCGTGTTGCCCACGAAGGCCACCTTCAGGTCCGCCGGCTTGAGGTGACTCACGTTCTCGATTGCACCCGGGACGCGGACGCCGCCAACATCGAGACCCCAGACCTGCTTCCAGACATCCTCGGCCTCTTCGTACGTGGCGGCCTTGACGCTGAAGGTCATCACGCCCAGGTTGTAGCCGCCACCCGCCGGGTTCGGCGGACCATTCGTGAAGATGCTTCCCAATTCTTTCATGGGACCCGCGTAGAGTTGGTCGAACTCAGCACGGATTGCTTCTTGCGTCGCTGGATAAGGGGGCGCGCCCGCGCGTCCCTGTGCCAAATATTCGACCGCCCCCGGGCCCCCGCCCTTGACTGTCAGCCAGGTCTCCATCAGGAACGGGATCGTCCGCAATGTATCCGCGATGATCCGACCATGGACCTGTTTCCCATTCTCGTCGACCCGTTTCAGCTCGGCCTCCAGGGCCCGCATGTACCGATGCGCCGCTGGATCCGTGAGGTCCCCATCAAAGACGATGACGTTGGCCTTGACGTTGGGTTGTTGAAGCTCGTAGAACCACTTCAAGCCATCCTCGTGTTGCTGTCGGATCTCGTCGCCTTGGAGATAGTTGCGCCCCGGGTCACCGAAGGCCTCGTTGTAGAGTCTGGCACTCCCGATGGAACCCACAACACAAAGGATGATGACGAGCAGGAAGGCGATGATGCGGACTTTCGCGACACCAGCCGCCAACGCTTCAAAGATCGCGGACGGCCGGAACGAAGCACCCATGCTGTCGGTCCGCGGCAGGACGCTGATGGCGGCCGGGATGTAGGTCAACGCGAGCAGGTAGATCGTCATCATGGCGCCCGCGGCGAGCGCGCCGAACTCCGCGATCAAGACGCTCGGAGAAACGACCATGACGAGGAGGCCGAGCACCGTCGTCGCGGTTCCGATGAACAACGCAAGGCCCGCACGGCGACCGACTTCTCGGAACGCGTTCTCGACCGTCATGCCGTGCGACTTGTGTTCGAGGAATTCGCCCACGACGTGGATGGAATAGTCAATGCCGACCCCCATGATGAGCGGCATCAGCGTCAAGTTGAGCGGGTTGAGGGCGATTCCGAGGTATCCTTCGGCGCCATAGGTCCAGATGACTCCGATTGCGAGGGAGGAGAATCCAATGAGAGTCGCGCTGACGTTTCGGAACGCAATGTACAGACACGCTAGGATAAAGACGGCGATGAGGGGCAAAAGTTTCGAGAAATCCTCTTTCGTTAACTCGCTGGAGTGCGCGTTCGCGACGGGCAATTCCACGGTCAAGAGCGGGGCGTTCGCGCCCGTGAATACCTTGTAAGCGTTCGGGTCGCTCGCCGCCCACACGAGGTACGCTTCGCGTGCGGCGATGGCGCGTCGACCGATTTCGGCCAAGCTCGCCTGCTCCTGCGGCGCTGGTATCAGGAGGACCGCGGTGGCGGTCCAGTTGGGCGACGACAGTGCGTCCAAGGCGCTGAGGATCGCCGCCTGCGCGGCTCGCTCTACACTGAGGTAACGCAGTTCGTCCGCGGGCGACGTGCCGGGGATCGCGTACGCGGAGTCGGGACCGTTCTGCCCGCCGCGACCGTTCTCGCCGAGCGTCCAGTTGATGAGTCGATAAAGGTCGGAGACAGCGATGGTGCTCGCGACGAGCGGGTCCTCGTTCTTGATGAAGTCGATCGCCTGGGCGATGGCGCGGATGTACACCTCGTCCGTGATGTTCGCGCAGTTTGCCGTCGTGCGGCGGCTGGGGATCTTTTGCGCGGAGTCCGTTGCATAATTCGGGCCGCACTGGAAATTGTAGCCGGACGTGTCGCCGTCGACGTGAAACTGCAGCGTGACCTGTTCGGTGAAGGCGCTCTTGAATTGGTCGGTGAGCTTGTGGGCGGCCGTGGTGTTATAGTCGCCGCGCGGAAGGACGTCCGCGACGTCGACGTTCGTCGTGAGCTTGGTCGTTCCGTAACCCAAAACGACCGTGATCAGCGCGATGATGATGAGCGTGACCTTGGCGTGGCGGCTCGCGGCCAAGCTCAGGCCGCCGATGGCTTTCGTCAGAAGCTGGAACGGTTCTTTCTGACGACGCTCGGGCCCGCCGCGTCCCATTGGTCGCGTGAGCCGGCCCGTTTGTTATAAAGGTGTTTGACTCGGACGATTTGCCTCAGGTCTTCGCATCAGTCGGCGCGGGTTCTTGCGGCTGTTTCGGCGGCGCGGCGACCTTCACCAATGCGGGTCGAAGGATCTCGTCGCCCAACTGGTAGCCACGCTGGACGACGTCGACGATGACGCCCTCGGCGTGCGTGTTGGTCTCGACGCGTTCGACGGCTTGGTGGAACCGAAAATTGAACGGCAACCCTTTGCTCGGGATCTCCTTCACGCCTTCGTCCTTGAGGAGTCGTTTTGCTTCGTCGAGGACGAGCCTGACGCCTTTGGCCTCTGGGCCCAACCGTTTTTCGACGTCTTGGACGAGGATCTCGAACGTCTCGACCAGGGATGCGACGCGCAGGAGGACGCCGGATTTGACGAATCGGACCGTGTCTTGGACCTCTTTCTGTGCACGCTTGGCCAAGTTGTCGTAATCGGCGCGGGCGCGAAGGTGCTTGTCTTGAAGCTCCTGGTTCTGTCCGCGTAACCGATCGCGCTCTTCCTCGAGGTCTTTGACGCGTGCTCGAACCTCGTCGAGCTCCTTGCCAGTCTCCTTGACGTTCTCCTGTGCTTTCGGAGCGGGCGTCGTCGCCGCGAACGCCTTCTCCTCTCCTTTCTTCATCAGTGGGCTGCGCCTAAGGGACGACATTATTTAAGAGGCCCGTCGCGTGGGCCGAACACCGTGAACGTTTCGCAGGCGATCTTGGAACAGATCCGGAGCGGCAAGCTCCGTTCCAAGGCGGAGATCCAGCAGGCGAAGCTTCGCCTCGCCCGCGAACTCAAGGCGTCCAGTTTGCCGACGGATGCCGACTTGTGGCAACAGATCCCGACCGAGGAACGCGAACGGTTCCGTCCTCTTCTCCAGATCAAGCCCACCCGCACCGCGTCCGGAGTGGCGATCGTGACCGTCCAGAGCAGCCCGTCCTGGTGTCCGCACGGCACTTGCACCTATTGCCCGGGTGGCCCGAACACGAACAGCGCCAAATCCTACACTGGGTTCGAGCCCGCGGCCCAACGCGCGGCGCGGCTCCAGCATGACCCGTACGAGCAGACCGCGGACCGCATCCGACAATTGCAGACGATCGGTCACCGGACGGACAAGGTCGACTTCATCCTCCAAGGCGGCACCTTCACCGCCCGCGACCTCGACTACCAGCAATGGTTCGTCAAACGCTGCTACGATGCACTCAACGACGGCGGCGCCCACGACAAGAACCGGCTGGGGCTCCCGGGCGCGTTGACGCTCGATGAAGCGATGGCACGGAACGAGCAGGCTCCGTCTCGCATGATCGGGCTGACCGTCGAGACGAAGCCGGACTGGGCTTTGGCAGATCACCTCGACATCATCCTCGAATTCGGCGCGACGCGCTTGGAACTCGGCGCGCAGACCCTTCGCGAAGACATCCTCAAGAAAGTCCACCGCGGACACACCCTCGCCGAGACACGAAAAGCGACCCAACTCGCCAAAGACGCCGGCTTCAAACTCGTCTACCACATGATGCCCGGGCTTCCCGGCGCGACCCCCGCTTCCGACATCGAGGATTTCAAGACACTCTTCGCGGACGAAGCGTACCGACCGGACATGCTCAAGATCTACCCCACGTTGGTCCTCAAAGGGACGCCGCTGTACGAGGACTACATGCGCGGCGAATACAAGCCCTACGACACCGACACCGCGGCCGACGTCATCGCGGAAGCCAAACGCGTCGTGCCCCCGTGGGTGCGCATCATGCGCGTCGACCGCGACATCCCCGTTCCGATGATCGAGAGCGGCATCGACAAATCGAACGTGCGCGAGATGGCCGTCCGACTATTGAAGGCGAAATATGGCCAGGCCTGCCAATGCATCCGCTGCCGCGAGGTCGGCATCCGCCAAGTCGGCGGCCAAAAACGCACACCCCCCGACGCCTGGCGACTTGTACGACGCGACTACCAGTCAAGCGGCGGCACAGAAGTCTTCCTCTCCTACGAGGACCCGAGCGACCAGACCTTGGCCGGGTACCTTCGGCTACGCGTACCCTCCGCGCCCCACCGGACCGAGCTCCAGGGCGGAGACGCGGCGATCGTGCGGGAACTCAAGGTCAACGGGCCCATGGTGCCGATCGGCGACGCCCCGGAGGAAGAAGTCCAACACCGCGGCATGGGACGCAGGCTGCTTGAGGAATCCTGGCGCATCACGAAGGAAGAATTCGGGCTCCGTCGACAGTTCGTCATCGCAGGACCCGGCGTGAAACCTTACTACCGGAAGCTTGGGTACCACGACCAAGGCCCGTACATCGTCCGGACCGCGTAGCGTCCCCGCGCCGAGCATGATGGCCGTGCTTCCGCCTAGCATTCGGTCGAAAGGTTAATCTCAGACCTCCCGTGCATCGTGAATGATAGGGGACCGGGGGCACGCGGCGTCCAGTCTCTTCAGGCGGGGCTATGTCACTACGGATCGAGATTCTTACTCCAGACGATGCGCACAAGAAATACAAGTCGAACTATCCCATCAACAAGATCCTGGCCTTGGCAAAACGGATGGACAAAGTCCTGGACCTTCTTCATTCTCCCGTCGCGATCCGGATCCACAGCGTCAAGCGCGCTGCGCCGGTGACGCGAGGCAACAAGGTCAACATCGAGTACACGATTGACCACGAGATCAACGAAATCTCGAAAGCATTCTAAGTCGCCAATTCTTTCCTCGCCCCGCCCGAGTGGCGGGGCGTTTCCATTTTTTTTGCGCGTCTATGCTTTGGCCGGGAGGCTGACGCCTTCGAGGTAAACGAGGAGCATCTTGCGCTCTTCGTTCCATTCGGCAGGGAAGCTTCGGGGTTCGCTCAAGCGGACGACCTTGTCGAGCCGCGGCACGATGAGCGTGTCGGATTCCACCTTGTACGAGTTGTGAGACGTCGTCGGCGCGATACCGAGGAGCGGCGCTCCTTCACCTTTGGCCTTGCCGACGTTGGCGAACGCGCGTCCTTCGGAGAAATACGTGGCGAATTCGCCGAGTTCGACGCGGCCGTTGGGTTGGATCGTGATTTCGCGGGTCAGAGGCGTCCATTCGATGACGTCGCCGCCGACTTCGGTCTGGAACTTCTTCTGTTCACGTTCGAAGGTCTTCTCGACCCAGAGCCGCTCGATGGGCTTGGCCTCGAAGTAGAGGTCGGGGGAAAACTTGGCGATGGGGACGCCGGTGAGCCGGCCGCCTTCTTTGACGAGGTGGCAGAAGAACCAGCCGCCGTTGCCGAACGTCCCGACGTGTTGGGAGTGCGGGTAGACGGTGGAGCCGGTCTTGGTCATGGCGACGATGCCGTCGGACCCGTTCTGCTCCTGGCGTTTCACGAAATCCAGAAGTTCGATGTCTTTGTCCATGATGTCCTGGACTTCGTTCGCGTACGAAGCCATTGCAGCCAACTTGTCAGCGAGTGCCATCCAAAACCGCCTAGCGTCGAGCGGATTGGGACGTTGCCCATAAAGTCTTTTGGCGAACCAAACGAGGACAGCGGTCCAGGGCGGCGCCGGGTCGGCGGGCTGCAAGGCTTTAAGGGAAACCAGGTCTCGGCCCCTTCACGCGAGGTGTCCGCATGCGAACGCTGCGACTTTTGGTTCTCCCCGTCCTCTTGATCATGATCCCGATCGGCGCCGCCCAAGGTCCCATGACGGCGCTCGAGGTGCACGGCGGCCCCGCCACGGACGTCGTTTCGACCCGCGGGGTGGCGATCGTCTCCTTCAACGTCACGCTGCGCGTCGCGAACGTGGTTTGCACGGGAAGCTCATCGTTCGCCGTGGATGTCGTGGGCGCGGCAGATCAGCAGATCTCGCCCGACGAGGGCAACGCGACCGCCGCAAACGCCACGGTCCAGGTGACTCCCGGTTCTCTCAACTTCCCGGTCGGGCCGGGTCCATACGGGTCCAACGCGGGGCTTCCGGCCGCGCAGTCGTACGAAAGCACGCAGACCATCGCCGTGGCGGTCGAATCCGGGGGTCTGCCGCACGAGACCGCTTACAAAGTGACCGTAGAAGCTTCCCTGCGGCCGGCGTCCGCCTCGAATTGTCGGGGCAGCGCCGCGGCTCCCGGCGCCGCCTCGGTGGCAACATTCACGATCCGCTTCAACGAAACCGCCGACGTCGTCCCGCCGAGCCCCGAATTGCCGACGCCGTGGTCCCTCGCGCCGGTCGCGGCCGCCCTGGCCGTGGTGGCGTTCAGGCGACGCTTGGCTTGATCTTGCCGTTCATCCATTGCAGGATCTGGGCCTTCAGGGCGTAGAACTTGTTGCCGTCCTTGACGTGGTTCGAGTCGACGCCGAAGAAGAAGTCGTACCCGTAGGCGATCGCTTCCGCCTGCTCCTGGAGGGTGCCATTCGGCGTCCGCAGGAAAACGAGGATGCTGTAGCGTCCCTTGCCGTCCTTTCGCAGGTGAAGCGCGTCGAACGCGTGCGCCTTGAGGTCCTCGGCGTTATGGGCGGCCTCGAGGATATCGAGGTAGAGGGTGCGTGCGGGGTTCTCGAGCTCTAGGACAAGGTCTGCCTGATGGGCGATGGCGATGCCCTTGGGGAGCTTCACCAAGACGTTTTCGCGCGTGCGGAGCATTCCGGCGTGTCCGTCGGCTTGGATGGTGAAGCTCTGCTTGTCCTGGGCGTCGAGTTGGGACCCGAGTTTTCCGATCTCGAGGAACAACATGTCGTGGATGGTGCGTTTGGCCACGTTGGCGGGCAGGTGTTCGTCGAGGCCGGACAGGTCTGCGCGAAGTCCATGGTTGATCGCTGGCGTGGCGAGTGCGGGGGCCGGTGCGTGTGCGGCGGCTGGCATGTCGACCCTTTTCCCGGCCGGCTTGACCGCGGGTTTCGCGGGCACGACCAGGGCGGCCGTCGGCGCGATCGGCTCCGCGGGACGCAATCCCGCGGGGAACCGGGCGGCGGCGGAGAACAACCGCTTGTAATCGGCGGGGACGCGGTGGACCTCAGGAGTGGTCGGCGCCATGGCGTGGCTGTATTCGATGGCGTCGCCTTGCTTGAACATCCTGTAGCGGCCGTTGGCGACCTTGAAGAGGTAGTTGTAGTGTTTTTCTCCGGAGCCCGAGGTGTTCGCGACGCAACGATCCTGGGCGAACCGTTCGAGCTTTTTCGCGTCCGCCTTGAGGGTTTTCAGCGCCTGTGCGCCCACTTCGGAGAGGCTGAATTCGCCCTTTTCCTGCGCCAGCATGCGCGCAGCAATCCACACTTTCACGTCGTCGTCAATCACAATCGTCGTCGACATCCCATCATCGACCCCGGATTCGCCCGGCATCCTTTGTCGGAAGCGGGCACCCGTGTATCGGGCATGGCTTAAGACGGTTTCGAGCCGTCCTTGCTGTCCGATAGAATTTTTCAAAGTTCACTGGTCAACGAGTGGATTCAACGGTGCGTCTCCGTGCTGGCGCGTGGGTCTGCGCAGCGCTCGATTCCTTCGCCGAATCTCTTATGTAGGGGTTCTCTGTAGGAGTGAATCCATAGGTCCTACGCGCCCTCGGCGCGTGATGTCCATAAACCATGGATTGGACGTCTGTGAACGTGAACAGACCGTCCGCACTATGAACATGGACGACAGGACAAAGGAGTGTTACACTATGGCGAAGGGATTGGACGTAGGGACAATGAACATCATTGCCGCAGAGCGGCACGGCGACAAGACCACGCTGACCCAGCAGCGCAACCTGTTCGTCGAAATTGAATACAGCGACGTGGCGGAAAAGATGTTGGCACGAAGCGACGTGTTGTACATCAAGAAAGACAACCAGGTGTACATCGTCGGTGAGGACGCGCTCAACTTCGCGAATATTTTTAACACGGCCACGCGCCGACCCATGCAGCGCGGCATCCTGTCGCGCGACGAAAAATCGGCGATCCCGATGATGCGGCTCATCATCGAGCGCCTCGTCGGAAAGCCGAAGAAGGCGAACGAACTCATCTACTACACCTCCCCGGCACGCCCAATCGACACGGGCCAGGACGTCCTCTATCACCAAAAGATGGTCGAGAGCATCCTCCGGAAAATCGGCTACAACCCGAAGGTCATCAATGAAGGAATGGCCGTCGTCTACTCCGAGCTCGCAGACAACCAGTTCAGCGGAATGGGTCTCTCGTTCGGCGCAGGCATGACGAACCTTTGCTTGGCGCACTACGGTGTGCCGGTCACCACGATGTCGGTCGCCCGCGGCGGCGACTGGATCGACCAGAACGTCGCGGAAGCCACCGGTGTGACGAAGGACAAGGTCACCGCGATCAAGGAGCGCGAGTTCGAGATCAACCTCGACGCCCAGCTCGGCGAAGTCCAGGGCGCGCTCACGATCTACTACGAGAACCTCATCGAGTACGTGATCCGCACCCTCCAGCGCGAACTCACCCGCGCGAAGGTCGAGGAAGGCCTCGTCGTCCCGATCGCGATCACCGGCGGAACGTCCGCCCCGAAGGGCTTCAAGGAACTCTTCGAGAAGAAGATCAGCGAAGTCAGCCTCCCGTTCGAAGTCGGCAAGATCAAGATGGCCCGCAGCCCCCTCTACTCCGTCGCGATGGGTACGCTCGTCGCCGCGCGCGCAGAAGAGGCCGAGACCCTCGAAGAGATCGTCGAAGCAAAGAAGTAAAGTCCACGACGGGCCCGCGCGCCCGTCCTTCTCTTCCCCATTCTCTTCCTCCTCTCTTTCCAGTCTCTTGGGTCGGGGGACTCTGACATGGCTACAGGTTTGGAGAAATTCTACGAAGACAAGTTCGGCACTCCGCAAAGCCGCGGCGAACTGTACACAGGCTTTTTTCTGATCATCATCGGATTCATCCTTGCCATCACGGGCGTCATCATCTTCGCCATGATGTCCAAGCGAACCGACCTCGCGAGCTACAATTGGCGCGAGACCGGCGGCGTCATCGCGGCCCTCGGGCCACCGGCCATCCTCGTCGGCATCTCCGTCACGTTGCCCACAAAGTGGACGATGCGCATCCTCGACGGCATCGGCATCCTGCTCACCCTCGTCGCGACCGCCTTGTTCATGGTGTACTACCCGTACAAGTGGAACACCGCGACCGGCCACGAACTCTGGAGCATCGTGCCCTACGTTTGTGGACTCGCCGCTCTCCTGGCAAGCACCATCTCGAGCCTCATCGGCTACTATGTTGCCCGCGCCACGGCAGGCATGGGCGGCGGAGGCGGCGGCTCCGCCGATGCCGCCGATTACAACTACGACATCCCCGACGCCGTCATCGAGCGCGACATCGAACTCGCCATGCGGCGCTACAGCGTGAGCTGGGGCGGCGAAGGCGCACAGTCCTCCTCGAAAGGAAGCATCCAGTTCGGTGTCAACGACGAATTCGCCCCCGGCACCATCATCGGCGGCAAGGGCACTGCGCGCACGGTGACGCTCGACGCGCCGCAGGTCGACTCGGCCACGGACAAGCTCCGAGCCATCCGCGGCTCCAAGGGCACGACCTCGATGGGCACGGCCGAAGTCGACGCCACGACCGCCGCTCTTCTCAAGTTCCGTCAGCAGAAACAGCAGCAAGAAGTCGTCAAGGCGAACAAGGGCTTCTGGCAGTGGCTGCGACGTCTCTTCGGTGGAAAGGCGAAGACCGCACCGTCGGGCGCACGTCCGATCGGAAAAGCCTCGACGAAGCCGGTGGCTCCAGCCAACTCGACGCCCAAGACGCAGAAGTAAGGGGGGAAAACAGGATGGGGAAAGGACTCGACGTCGGCACCATGAACATCGTCTCCTCGCAGCTTGAGAACGGAAAATACGTGATCCGTCACCAGCGCAACATGTTCTTGGAGATGGACGCGAACGAAGTCACCGGGCAAATGTTGCAACAGGCCAACATCATGCACATGAAACGCGGCAACGAGTACGTCATTGTCGGCGAGGACGCCCTCAATTTCTCCACCGTGATGAACGCGGACGCCAAGCGTCCGATGAAACAGGGCATCATGGCCCGCGACGAGAAGGAAGCCATTCCCATGATGCGTCTCATCATGGAGAAACTCCTCGGCAAGCCGGCCTATCCCAATGAGATCGTGTTCTACACCTCGCCGGGCAACCCGGTCGACGGCAAGAAGAACATCCTCTACCACCAAAAGATCCTCGAGCATGTGCTTCGAAAGATCGGCTACGAGCCGTACGTGATCAACGAAGCCTTGACGGTCGTCTACCAGGAATTGAAGGATCAGGAGTTCACCGGCATGGGCATCAGTTGCGGAGCCGGCATGGTCAACGTCGCGTTGAGCCACCTCGGCGTCCCCCTCACGAGCTTCAGCGTGCAACGCGGCGGCGACTGGATCGACCAACAAGTCACCGAAGCCACCGGCCAGACCCGCGACAAGGTCACCGTGGAGAAAGAGAAGAAATTCCACATGGACAACCGCCAAGGACTCAACCAAGTCCAAGCGGCCCTGGCCATCTACTACGATGCGCTTCTCGATTACGCGACCCGCTGGATCGAAAGTGAACTGCGCCGCGTCAACATCGACGAAGGCGTCACCATCCCGGTCGTGATCACGGGAGGCACATCGAGCCCCAATGGGTTCGTGGCTGCATTCGAGGAGCGCCTTCGGAAGGCCAAACTGCCGTTCGAGATCAGTTCCGTCCGCGCCGCCAAGAGCAACCTCTACACCGTCGCCTTGGGAGCCCTCGTGGCCGCCCGCGTCAAAGAGGCCGAACTGAAAGAACAAGCCGCCCACCCCGCGTAGGAGGCGTTCTGATGCGGGTCCGCAGCCGCTTTGCCCGAGACGAGCGCGCCGACATCGGTTGGACGATCCTCCAGATCGCACTGCTGCTGCTCATCCCGATCGGCCTCTTCATCTTCTGGTTCCAGTACCTTCGACGCATCAACAAGGACGAAAACGCGAAGTACGGACCGTGGGGCGCGCCCGTCAAGGGCGCCGCCGAAACGGTTTCGACCGGCGACCAGAAGCGCCAATGCGGAAAATGTGGACTCTGGGTCCGCCCCCCGCGCGGTTCTGGACCCCCGATTTGCCCTAACTGCATGAGCGTCCTCTAAAGGGCGGATGTGGTTCGGTTCCCCGGAGCCAACGTTTTTAGCTCCGGAACGGGGCTGGTCCGAATCATGGGTGGATTAAGGGCCTTGAGTTTCTTCGTTGCCGCGTTCGTGATTGTCGGTTGTTTGGATGAACCGGCGCCAGAAGATGATCGGGTCTCGGACCCGTTGCCATCCGATATTGTCTCGACGGATTCGTTCACAACGCTCACCCTCAAGGCGTCGCTTCCCGCCATGCTCCTCAACGACATCGCATTCCTTCCTGGGTTCGTGTACGCGTCCGCGCACACGGGCGGCAGTCGGATCTACAATGTGTCCGAGCCGACCCAACCGGTCGAAGCGAGCCTGGTTCCCTGCACCGGGATCGACGTGGGCATCACCGAACTCTCCACGGGTCGCCGCATCATGAGCATCTCACACAGCGGCGCTGATGGATGCCCCAACAGCAACCCGGGAGGTGGCATCCGCCTCGTTGACGTGACCGACCCCGAAGAGCCGACGATCCTGGAACAGGTCGAGGTCCCTGGCGGTTCGCATTCCCACTCCGTCTACGGCGACACGGGACTCATCTACAATTCCCAAGCCGCCCAGAAAGTACCCGGCGGCGGCCTCGCGATCGTGAACATCACCGACCCGGAGAACCCGAAGGTCACCGTGTTCCAGTTCCCCGCAACGACCACGTGGTGGGGTTGCCACGATATCTTCGTGGAACCCATCAGGCAACGCGCAATCTGTTCCGGCGCCTCCGAGAGCACCATCTGGGACCTCAAAGACCCGCTTGCCCCCACGATCATCTCGCGCATCATCAACCCCCGGATGCAGGTCCACCACTGGGCCGTAACGACCCTCAACGGCACCCTCCTCGTCCTGGGCGACGAGAGCGGCGGCTTCATCGGTCCCGCGTGCACGCCGCCTGCGCCCATCGGCGCGTTGTGGGCGTACGACATCCGCGACCCCACGAACCCGGTCGAAAAAGGTTTCTTCGTGCCGCCACGCGGCCTCGGACCTGCCTTGTGCACGGCGCATTACTTCAATTTCATCGACGACGGACCCTTGCTCGTCGGCGGATTCTACACGTCCGGAAACGTGCTCGTCGATTTTACGGAACCCTCGAGCCCGAAACTCTTGGACCAACAGATCCCGGCCGGCGCGAACGTCTGGTCGACGTACTGGAACCAGTACGACGGCTACGTGTATGTGGGAGACTGGGGCCGCGGTCTCGACGTGTTCAAACTCGGGTAGATTGGCCGGGCCAGTAACCCGTTGAGGGCGTTGCGTGAACGCTTTTATAGCGGTCGCTGGCGTGACGCGTTTTGATGCGCGGCTTCGTCCTTCTCGTTGCGTTCGCCATGACCTGTTTGCCGTTTGCCGGCTGCCTCGACGGGCCCAGCAACCCGCTGGGCGATGACCCATCCACGATCGTCCAAGACACGAGTCTCCCCTCAAGCGTACCGATCCCGGATCCCATTGCGGGCATCGAGCACGTCCGCCAAGCCGTCGACGCGACCGGAAAGCAGGCCGGGACGAGCGGCGGCATGGACGTCTACGGTCACTACGCGTACGTCCCCGGCCAAAAGGACGGGTTCTGGGTCGTCGACATCCAAGACCCCGGCAACGCCAAGATCGTCGGCTCCCTCGGACCGAACCTCGACACCAACAACTCCGCGGTCTTGATCCGGTTCGTCACGGTCGTCGACTTGGGCGGACGCATCATCGCCGTCGGCGCCGGACAAGGCTCCGGCATGCACTTCATCGACGTCACCGTCCCCGAATCGCCCGCTCTCCTCACGACGATCTCGATGCCCGAAGTGCAGCCCGTACACAACGTCATCAAAGTCCCCAACACGACGCTCGTCTACAACACGCCGAGCACCGGGAAAGGCGGCATCAACCACATCATCGACCTCGCGGACCCCGAGGACCCCATCATCATCGGGGCGTTCGGCGACCACGGCTGCCACCTTACCGACATCCGCCCCGACCTCAACCGCGCGTACTGCGCAGGCGTCCAGGAAAGCCAGATCTGGGACATCACCGACCCACGCGCCCCTATCCTCGTGTCGCGCATCGACAGCCCCTTGATCGCCCTCAACGACCAACGGTTCCCCTCCCTACCGGTCCTGCCGCCCCAAGTCCCGCCCTTGCCGCCCCCGGCCCCGTCGTACGGGTATCCGTTCCGCATCTACGGATTGCACCACCAAGCGTACCCGAGCGAAGACGGCAAGATCCTCCTTGTCACGGACGAAGCCCAAGGCGGCGGCTCCCCCGGCTCCTGCTGGGTGAGCCAACGCGACCCGGTGACCGGCATGACCCATTCCACCCCCGTGGGAGCGGTCTGGTTCTTCGACATCTCCAACGAAAAAGCGCCGGCACTCCTCTCCTGGTTCAGCCCGCCCATGGTCGAACCCGAGCCGAACACGGACGGTACGCCGAACGTCGGAATGGTGTTCCCGAACTGCACCGCGCACATCGGCACCCTCGTGCCGGGACGCGATCAGACCCTCATCGGATGGTACCACAGCGGGTTGACCCTCGTCGACTTCAGCGACCCGACCCAACCCTACATGGTGACCCGTTGGAACGACGGCACCAACACGTGGAACACCAAGATCCACCAGGGATGGATCCTCACCGGCGACATCGCACGGGGATTGGATGTTCTCAAGTTCGTCTAAATTGGGCGAACCGCCGAAACGGGTTCGAAAAACCGCTTCCGGTTTTTCTGACTATATAAAACACTACAAAAGGCATATACTCCGTTAGCACGCCTCATCGTTGGGGTTAGTCCGCTCGGTGCTCAATATGCGGTTTAATGGAATTCTTCTATCGTGCGTGGTTTTGACCGTTTCGTTTGCCGCGTGCGTCGGAGGTGCGGCCGAGCCGTTGGAAAGCGCGGCGCCAACATTCGTCCCCGAACACGACGAGGAAACAGGGTCCGTCACCGGCACGGTCGTTGACGAATCGCTTCTTCCGATCGCCAATGGCATTGTCACGCTCCTGACGCCGGATGGAACGGCCGCCTACATGGTGACGAGAACAAGCGACGGCGGCCGTTACGCGTTCAACTTCATCCCGGCAGGAAAGTACCAGGTCGAGGCGAAAGCCAACGGCTTCGAACCCTTGGCACTGACGGTCGACATCGTGGCCGGGGACGTCCTCGAGCGACCCTTCCGCCTCGTCCAAGGTTTTGCCGATGTCGCTTACTACGTGACCGACCACCTGAGCAAGATGATCGGCGGCGGCACTCTCAAGTACGGTTTCGAATGCGCCCAGACGCCGTTCTGGCAGCAGGCCGCGCAGGCCGGCCTTTCAAGCTACCTCGGAAAGTACTGCATCGGAGGAAACCAATGCCAGTCACAGTTCGGCTGCACCGACGGCGCGAGCGGTTGCCTGGGCTCATACTCGAAAGAAACGGGGGTGGATGACAACGGATATGGCGGCACGAACTACAATGGAGGCTACCGCGATCTCCTGCGGAACGACACCTGGAAGACGCAACTCGCCGAACTGACATGGACGCAATCCTCCGCCGTATCTGGCCGCGGGGTTCTCTTCGAAGTACTCGGGCCCAACGTAACGAACGGCGACGGCCTGCACACCAGTCGCTGCGGCAGCATCAACCAGAGCGACCCCCGGGACTTCCTCGTCCTCTCCGACACGCCTCCCATCCGGCTCGAGATCAACGAGGCGCTCTTGTCCGCACGACAGGTTGCCCCCGAGGACCACTGCTGCGACTGGCGACTCCGCCTGTTCCCCGGCTGGTGCGACCTCGGCAACTGCGCCCGATGGGGCCCGGACGCCAACGTTCTGGGCGTCGTCGCCCCGACTCGCGTCGAAATCTACTACACCATTTTCTTCAAAGAACCCGCGCCGCCCGGCTGGTCGACGCTGGAAGACAAATAGGAGGGAACCGAAATGGCAAACCATTCTCCTCGGCTTCTGGCAACGTCCGGTTCACGATTCATCGCTGCCGCGGCAATCGCAATCGTCCTGGTCTCGGTCGTCCCGGCAGCTGCGGCCCAGACGCAGGCCGACTTTTGGAACGCGAACTCGCGAACCTTCTACCTGCATTTGATGCAGTATTGCGACCGCGCAGTGTCCCTCATCCGGTTCATCGATGAGTTCGACTGGACCAATGACTTGGACGGATGCGGCGGGCAAATCCAAAGCACCGACAGTTCGTGGACCGACAACTTCCCAAGTTTTACCCCACTGTACGCCAACATCACGGGCGCGACCGCGGCCGAGATGCACATCTTCGTCCTGTCACGCGCCGTCGACCAGACGAGCGTCGAAGCGACCCTCGACATGGGGTACGCGTCGTGCACTGGCAGCGACGGACCCGAAGTCCTCGTGCAGGAAAAAGTCGGCGGGTTCCACGAGTTCGTGATTCCCTGCACATTCGAAATCAAGGGGCCCGCTGACCCCATGGCGCTGCCGAACCTCACGGTCAAAGTCACCGCGACGCACAGCTATGGGTACGGAACGGAAGGCGACCACGCGAGCTTCTTCACCCTGTCCAACGTCGAACCCGCGCCCCCGGCCGAAGTCGTGGAATTCTTCTCGGAAGGCGAACGGCCTCTCGTCCAATTCGATGAAGCGGAGGCCGTGCCGCTCGCGGCACTCCCGCCGGTATCCCCCAAAGGAAATTCGCCCGGACTCGACACCGCCCTGACGCTCGTCGCCCTTGCCGGCCTCGTGCTTCTCGTCGGCCAATGGCGTCGTCGATCCTGAGACCCGACGCTGAGCGATTTCCCCAGTCAAAGCCTATTCCAGGCGAGGCGGCCAACGCGCCAAAACCGCCAACGGTAAGGTTTAAGACGCGTCCCTAGTCTCGACGCGTCCTTCCCCTAACGGGGAATCGAGCTCCAACTACGGGGATGAGCGCCCGTCCGGGAATGTGCCCTCCGGGGTGAACCCGCAAAACACGACCCATCCTTCGGGAAGGGGTCGACGCGAGATAGGACGTGAACCACATGTCGAAACCAGCCTACAAGTACATTGCAGACGCCTGGAAGAAGCCGGACAAGAGTTTCCAAAGCGCCAACTGGCACCGATTGATCGCCTGGCGCGCCGGCGAGAGTTTTACCCGCGTCGAAAAACCGCTCCGACTTGACCGAGCCCGCGCTTTGGGCTACAAGGCCAAACCCGGCTTCGTGATCGTTCGTGCACGCGTGCGACGCGGTGGCCTGCGAAAGACCCGCTTCGACGGTGGCCGTGTCCCCTCCAAGATGGGTATGCTCAAGATCACCCAGAAGAAGTCCATCCAGTGGATCGCCGAGGAACGCGCGAACAAGCGGTTCCCGAACCTGCAAGTCCTCAACTCGTACTGGGTCGGGGAAGACGG
>CAYOZB010000042.1:0-21016 GCA_964408365.1 uncultured Halobacteriales archaeon
CAAGCGTCTCCAGGGTAGGATTGGCGCCGCGTTTGGCGTGAACAGGTCGCGGAACGGCTTGTAATGTAGTCATGGAAGCAAGTTCCTCAGGGCTACACGTATATGTGCAGCCCCATCTATTTATGAGTTTGGCGGGGTGGGGTTGGCCGCTTCACGAAACCACGTGGCATTCGCCAGAATCCCGGGAGACAAAGTTCCAACTTACGGTGCGTGGCAAGGCGGAACCGCGTCAGCGGTCTTCCCGTATTCAAGCGCACAAACACACAGATCGAGCCCGAATAGATTTACCGGCAAACTAATGCCAGAATCCCGACTCGGGCGTTTTCCACACGCTCGGAACGACCGCGATTCGAGATCTACGCCACTTGAAGGTCTGGCCGAAGAGTACCGTGTTTCGCCGGATTGGCCGACTTCGACGGGCGCTGGTGTCGCGTTCGCAGAATCCTTATCGTCTGACATTAATGCGGATTCTGCTGTGGGAATTGAAAGGCCGAGGCGGATCCCGCCACCGTGCTGCGAGGGACGATCAAGACGATTGGTCCGTCTGCGCAGGAGACCCTAGTTGCACGCCCTGGACATCATCCACGCCACGAACGCCCTGAGCGGGATCGCATTCGTGGCACTCGGTATCGCAATCCTTGTGGTTCGTGCCCGCGACGCCGCCAACATCTCCTTCGCCGCTTATGCCCTTGCGTGGGGGGGCTCCGTCTTCATTGTGAACCTCCTGATCGACGTCCAGCATTCGACACCGCCCGCGATCGTCGCCCGCACGGCCTTCCAGTTGCTCGCCGTCGCTGGTCTCCTCGCGTTCGTGGCCGTGTATCCCAACCCGATCCGGCGGGCAGACCGGCCGGCCATGATCGGGGCCCTCGCCGTGGCGATCATCGCAGTCTTAGTTCGAGCGGGCAGCATCGTGGTCTTCACCACGCCCAACGCCGAGGCCACACCGGTCACATCGGCCGCCGTCCAGGTCAGCCGATTCGTGTTCGGGCCTGGCGTCTGGGCGGCACTCGCATTCCTCACGTTCCGCTGGAAGCACGTCGATGGCCCCTCCCGGCAAAAAATCGGATTCGTCTATGCGGCGGCTGTCCTATGGCCGGCCTTCGCCACGGGCGACACCTTGATGCTCGAGGCGATGGGGCGCGTCGATGCGTTGCTGGTCCCGGCGATCCTTCCCATCGCGCTTTCGTCGTGGTGGCTTTCGTATTTCGTGCGCCATGGCGGTCGGACACCGCGAAACGCCGCTTGGCTCACGCTTGGCGCCATCCTTGCAGCGATGCTGGAACGCTTCCTTGTCCCGGATGCGCCGGACCTGTGGGGCTACGGCGTCACGCGCCTCGCAGGCGTCGCCATCATCGCGTATGGGATCGTGCGCCACCAATTGCTTGGCATCGAACTCAAGATTCGTTGGGGCCTGAGCAAGACGACGGTCGCCGCCGTCTTCATCGCTGTTTTCTTCATCGCAAGCGAAGCAGCGCAACAGTTCCTGGGGGACCAACTTGGGTCCACCTACATCGGCATCGGTGCGGCCGGCCTGCTCGTCTTCGCCATCGCGCCGCTCCAACGCGCGGCCGAACGCTTAGCGGCGAAGGCCGTTCCTGTCTCCCCGTCCGTTAGGGCTGGCAGGGCCGAAGGCGACCTGACCGCTCTGCGGCACGTGGCCCGCCGACTCGCTTCGGATGGAACCGTGTCGGCCGAGGACCACCGGGCGCTCGCGGTCATGGCCGAGCAGCTCGGACTGGGGGCCGTCGACGTCGCAGACGTCCTCGCCGACGCAAAGGCCCCGGCCGCAGGAAGCCGGCGACGACGATGACGAACTGAGCCCATGCCCGAGGCGGCCGCAGCGCCAGCCGGAATTCCCGAGTTTGCCGTTGGAACGGGCGGTTCGAACGGTAGACCAATGCGCTGCACCCGGCTCATCGCCACTCGCGGAAACCGCGGAACCGCGGGCCAAACGTTCTCCAGATTCCGCGCACTCCCAAGCCTCAAGTAATCTGCGTCAGGTGGCACACGTATGCTACGTCCGCCCTCGGGCGGCCGAGAGATCTGGTGGAGCAACATGCGCGGAATCGTTTTCCTCGGTGCGCTGGTCGTAGGAATGCTGATGGGCGCGCCCGTATCCGGCGCGCGCAGCGACGAGGTCCGTCGCGACATCCAGGAATTCCTTGAGGCGGAACGGCAGTGCCCACCGTTCCTACAGAACATCGACAATGTCCCATTCTGCGCGTTCCGCTGGTGGGACCCCGCCGACGGACTGGGCATCTGGAACGATTACGCGGGGGTTGCCGATGACCTGCTAGGCGGCTCAATGGAGACCCAGGTCTCGGGTTCGATCACGGAGCGCCCGTTGCCGGATGGGCGGGCGCAGGTCACGATCCGGTTGCACGCGGTGCACGCGCTTACCTTCGCACTACCCATCGACCCCGCGGGCCCGTCGAGCCAATTTGTCTCCAACCCCCTCTACTTCGGCCAACGACCCGTCGACGTCGCCGAAGGCGCCACCCCTTCCTTCGGGGAGGCGGAGTACATGATCCGGTTCATCAACACGGCGCCCGGCGCGCCGATCCCGGCGCTCGTGCCGCTCTACTCGTTCCCAGAGGAGGGGCAAGAAGTCATTGAAATCGTGTACCACTCGGCCGCCCGCGGCGAGTTGCGCGAGCTCTTCGGCGTGCCCGACGGAACTCCCGGACGCGTACAAGCCGCCCAGACGGGGTTGAAGATGACCAGCGGCGGCGGGTCCACCGCGGACCAGTATCCAGCCGAGGACGTGCGTATCTTCAGGACCGGAAACTAGTCGCGACCGCGCCGGCGGCCTTCAGGCTTTCATCGCGGCGCAGTTCTTGGGCCGAGCGCCCCAGCGGGCGCGGGCTGAGTACATCGCGAGGTGGCACGTGAACGGAATCGTCGTCTCCTCAAGGAGTTGCAGAAGACGCTCGGCACAACCGTCGTCATCGTCACCCACGACCCGGAGGTGTCGACGCATGCCCAACGGGTGCTTCGAAACGCGGTGACCAAATGAATCCCGACTCTCTACGACCCCAAATGCAGCCGAATAGATTTACCGGTGAATCAGGGCCCTAATCCCGACTCGGGCCTTCGAAACGCACCTCAAAGGCCGTGGATATTGGGTTTTGGCGCGCGCTGGTGAAAACATGGTTCGGGCTCGGATTTACCGGTAAAGGATGGATTTCTTGCTGCGGGAAGCAAAGGGACATTTACCAGGGCGGAGCCCCGCCAAGCACAGCCTTGAACCTATCGTTGCCTGAAGCCCGACCTCAGAGCGCGCGTTGACTACGGGTCTGGTTTCCATCCTGTTCCGACGTCCGGATTGTTGACACGGATCCAGTGGGCGAAAAGGGGATCGACGAAGGCGTTGTCCTCGTCGAGGATTTCGGCATGGAATAGGGCCTGCGTGGCTTTGCGGGCACTGCTTGCGCCCCTGAGCTCGAAGTGAGTGAGGAACTTCGACCCGAACACCCTCGTCGGTCGACCAACGGCCAAGGCGATGGCGACCAGCTTCTGGTAGGGCGTCAAATCACCCAGGATGCGCTCGAAGCCTCGGCCGTGGGTGACCAATTCGCGTTGGATGGCCGACTCGATGCTGGCGATTCCGTAGCCTTTGCCGCCGCGACGGGCCTCTTCGACGATGCCAACTAGGCGCTGCGTGTTGCCACGCGTGACGCGCGTCAGAAGCTGGCGCGCCGGCGGCGGGACCTCTTGCCCGACCTTCTTGGCCCAGTCGTCCATCGCGTGGTCGACGTCGATGGGGCCAAGAGGAAACTCTGTTAGTTGTCGCCAGAATGGATTCTTGTGCTTCGTGAGGCCCAGAAGAACGCTTGCTTGGCTTCCACACACAAGGTAGGAGACGTCGCTCTGCGATTGGGCGTGGCCTCGTAGTTTGGGTACTGCATCGGGCATGCTCAGCATGACGACTTGGAATTCATCCAGGACCAGGACGACGTGGCGGCCGCTAGCCTTGGCAATGCGTGTCGCGAACTCGAGGGCGTCCTCAAGGGGCTTGGCTTGCGCACTGCCGCGGCGCAAATTGATGCGAACGCCATCACCGAACTCGACGCCGACTTCCAGGCGCCGTGCGGACTCCTTAGCCCAAGCGCCAAACCGTTCCAACTTGGCCAGCCCCGAATCCGCAATGGCGCGCAGGATCTGCTGCGATAATCCATCGACGCTGGTGGCAAATGTGCAGTCGACGTTCAGGAATGTCGTGCTGGGAAGGTCGTGCTCGATGCGGGCAATCAGACTGGTCTTGCCGAAGCGGCGCGGCCCGTACACCAGGAGATTCTCCTTGCGTTTTACCAGGGCCTTGAGTTGGACGCGTTCCTCCCTTCGGTCGAGGAAGTCTTGCGGGGTAACGATGCGCTTTGAGTCTGGCATGACACCGAATAGTATGACGCCGAATGGTATAACGCTAACTAGTCGCATGGCAGGTGGCCGTTCCGCCCATCGTGTGTAGTTCCACGTCGTCGTGGATAGGTGGAACTCACCGCCGGACGCTGGACGCTCCACAGGTGCCGTGGAATAGATTTACCGGTAAATCAGGGCTATAATCCCGACTCGGGCCTTCGAAACGCGCGCCAAACGTTGTGGATATTGGATCCAAGCGGCGGTTCAACTCGAGAATGAACCGATCTCCCATGCGCCTGGGACGCCACCCGCGGTGGGGCGCTCGGCCCAAGAACTGCGCCCCGATGAAAGCCTGAAGGCCGAGGGGCGAGGCCGGCCGCTTGGTCTTACAAGCCGAGGCCGAAGTCACGCATGGCCTGGTCGATGCGTTGCATTTCGCGAAGGACTTCCTGACCCCGGGGCGTGATGGTCCAGGTCGTTTTTTCTTCCGCCTCGGAGGGCGCGACCCATCCCTTATCCTCGAGGCCGCCGACGAGTTCCTGGACGCGGCCGTGCGTGAGATTCGCCACGACGAGAAGGCGCGTGATCCCCACCGGACCCTCGTCGGCGATGGCCGAAAGCACGTCCAGCACCAAGCGACTCTTGGACCGGTACGGTCGCGGCATCTATTGTTTCCCCGGAAGAACCTCGACCAGCAGGATGATGCCTACCAAGGCCAGCACGTCGCCGATGCCTTGCCGACCTTCGCCAGGGCGATGCGCCAAGAAGAACATGAGGTGCCCGAGGAAGAAGAGCGCGAATCCGATGGCCACCTTGAGCGCGCCTGGGCTACGCCGCTCGACATGGTTGATCATGGCTCGCGTGGCCAGGTACAACGTCAACGCAGCCTCCATGCCAAGCAAGAGGACGGTAAGGTCACCTAAGAGGAGAAGCGGCGAGAAGGCCACTACAGCGGTGGCGTGTTCGGGTCGCCTTCGCGCATAGGCGGTGACGGCCACGCTGAGACTTGCCAGCATGAGGACGTGGTGCCCGAAGAGCCAGGGCGTTACGCGTTCGATGCCCTCGGGCCGGAAGAATCCGACGAACGGGCGGTCAAAGCTGGACTGGTTCGTCTCATTGCCGCCCGGTCGTGGTGTTCCCGGCACCGGGCGGTTGACCTCGAGGAGGTTGCCGATCTGGTATTCCCAGACTGCGTGCAGCGCGATGCTTGCGGCGAAGAGGCCGAAAAACCAGGCGAGCGCCTTGAGCCGCGAATCGCTTCCGAACCGCATCAATCGGATGCAACGCCAAGCCCCGTAAGCGGCGACGGCGGCGGTGGCGAGTTGAAGGCCCACCGCCGCGATGGTGCTGGCCTCTACCACGCCGAGCGCACCAGCCTTTGGTGCTTTGAAGGGTTCGGGTAACCCCTTGCCGCAGAACAAGAGGCTCCAAGAATCGGGGCAGGACAGCGTTTTGAAATCGGGTTCATGCGGCGCTTTCGCGCATTGCATATGCAGGTCAGGCTTCTATGGAGGATGGGAGAATCATTCATGCCGCATTATATGCCCCCGGGGCTACACATCGTGTGAACACACCATGCGGGTCCTCACAAGTTCCACGATTCTTGGGACGAGCCTGGTGGCTCTCGCCATCCTCAACTTCAGCGTCCTGGACCAAATCGGCGTAGGCCTCGTGGAAGGCGTCGACGCCAAGTTCTCCGAGTTGGGTGCCGAATGGATGGGCCTCCAACTCGTCAGCACCCAGATCGACCCGCAGGAGCTGGCCTCCGGCCTTGCGTCGATCCCCGGCGTGAAGCAGACGCTCGCGTATTGGACAACGACCCAGGCTGCCCCGTCGACGACGGGCCAGCCCTCGATGCACCAATGGGTGATGACGGGCGACGACTACGACCTGCACCGTCACCCGTACCTTTTCGTTTTCCAAGAGGATTCGGAAACGCAGGCGAAATTCTACCGGGACGGCATCACATGGCTCGACGGAACCCCTCCCGAGGCTGGCGAAGTCGCCGTCAGCGCGGACTATGCGGACGAGAACGGATACCGGGTGGGCGACCCGATCATCCAATCGTTCGGCGCCTTCGGCGGCCCCTTCGGGCAGCAAACGGGATGGAACGCCACGTTCGCGATCAGCGGAATCTATGACCGCGCCTACACGGACGCCACCAGCAATCCCGCGGACGTCATCTTCGTGGGGCCAGACGAGCAGATGAAGAATGCCCTTCGCGCAGGTTTCCGGGGCGGGCAGTCACGCAACATCACGGTCGTGCAGGCCACCATCACGAACATCTTGGACGTCTCCGACCGCGTCGTCGACTACGCCGAATCCCAAGGGTTCAACGTGTCCACCGAACAATTCCAGATTGGGGGCCGGACCTTTGGCGGGCGTCAGGGCGGCGGAGGCCCGCCGCCCGGGGGACTCGGTGGGGGTGGGCAATTGCAAGGTCCAGGAGGCGCAGTCCCCGGCCAAGGGCCGGGAACGGCCTTCAGTCCGCCCGACATGGTCCTATTTGCCAACGGCGAGGTCCTCGCATCCGCCCTGGACGCGGCGGAGAACGCGGGGCTCTGGTTCCGGTTTCTGACAAGCAGCGCCGTCCTCATGGCGATCCTGGGCATCGCGTTCGTGACTGCCGCGATGGAAAAGAAGGTGCGCCGGGACGTCGGGATCCGGCAAGCGGTCGGCTATCCCGTCAAGAGGATCTACATGCATTGGGCGTTCGTCGCCACCACGATGGGACTCGTGGGCGCAGCGGTGGGGATCGGCCTCGTCTACGCCATCTCGAGCCTCGGTTTGGCGTCACCCATCCTCGGCATGGACATCGGGTTCCGTCCGAGCGTCGGGCTCCTTGTCGCTCCCCTCGCCAGTGTGCTCATCTACGCATTGGCAACGCTGCCCACGTACCACCGGGTATTGCGCGCCAGCCCCGTCGAAAACCTGCGCGCCCTGTTGGAGTGATGGCTTTGGCTCGAACGACCTGGGGACTCGTCTGGTCACGCATCCGGTTCGATTGGAAACGCCACGCGACAGCCGTCGCGGCAGTGGCCATCCTGATGGCGTCCTTCCTTACGTTCGATGCCGTCGGCGCCGGAATGGAGTCTGCCTTGAAGGCCGAGATCCAGGATGGCCGCCAGGACCGTGTCCAGCTGTCGACGTTTGGCTTCGGAGGCCCCAACGCCACGCAACCCAGCCTCGACGTCACCACGCTCGCGGCAATCCCGGGAGTGTTGAACGTCAGCCCCCGCAGCGCCAAGGCGTCGGGCATCGAGGTCCCACAATCCATCGCCAACAACGCGACGCTTCCGCCCGGATTCGCAAACATTTCCAATCAATTGGTACTGATCGGCCTCGATGCCCAGGCGGAATCCGTCCTGGTCGAAGCAGGCTCCTCGACGACCGCCGCGGGCAACCAAGCTGGCGGATTGTTCCAGTTCCGAGGCCGAAGCGCCAATAACTATTCGCTGCTCCAAGGCTCGTGGATCCTAGGACCCGGCCAGGGGGTGGCCACCCAGAGCGCGGCAACCGCCGGCTACGGTTTGGGGGCTACCTTTACTGTCGACGGAACCTCGTACCAAGTCGTCGGCATCATCGGAAACTTTCACCCCGCCAACCTCAACATTCCCAACATCCGAAACGCCGGACAGCTCCTCGTCGACCGCGGCGGAGCGACATGGGACACCATCGGTGGCGCATTCCTCGAAGTCCAACCCGACGTGCCCAGCATCCGCAACGTGTACACCCAGTTGATCGGTGACTACCCGTTGCAGGCGGCGACCCTCCAAGCCAACCTGGCGGAACTCGAACGCCAATTCTACGAACAGTCGCAGACGCAACAGGTCCTTTCCGCCGCCGCACGGCTTGTCGGTGCCGCGGGCGCGGCCACCCTGTTCGCCATGAGCCTTTTCCTCCTCATCGGCGAACGCAAGAGCATCGGCGCCCTCGCAAGCATCGGGTTCTCCCGGGCCCGCCTCGCCTCGTACATGAACCAAAAAATGCTGTACGTAGCCCTCCTCGGCTGCGTTGGAGGAGGCGCCCTCGGGTGGGTCATTGCAGTAAGCCTGAACGTTCCCACCGCCTCGTTCGCTACGACGCCCGTGCTCGACGCCAGCACCTATGGCGCCGCCCTCGCCCAAACCTTGGCGTCCGCGCTGCTTGGCACCTTCGTCGCCTTCTTCGTCACGATACGCAAAGACCCGATTCAAGCCATCACGGCGGCTGACTGAGGTTCACGAATGAACGTAGTAAGCATGCGAAACATCACGAAAGAATACGGAAACGGAAAAGCGAAAATCCGCGCTCTCTCCCTGCGAGAGCTGGACATCCAAGAAGGCGAATTCATGGCCATCGAAGGGCCAAGCGGGTGCGGCAAGTCCACCCTCGTTCACATCATGGGCCTCTTGGACACCCCCTCGAGCGGCACGTACGCGCTCGCGGGCCAAAACGTGGAAAAGATCAGCGAAGGCCAACGAGCCGCAATCCGAAACGAACGCATCGGGTTCGTATTCCAGAAGTTCAATCTCCTGCCCGACCTGACCGTCTACGACAACGTCGGCCTTCCCCTCGTGCCGCGGGGCGTTCGCGGAAGCGAGCGCCGCGAGCGAATCATGGGCATCCTCAAACAGGTCGGCATGGAGGACCGCGCCAAGCACCTTCCCGGGCAATTGTCGGGAGGGCAGCAGCAACGGGCCGCCATCGCTCGCGCCCTCGTGAACCGTCCCGACATCGTCATCGCAGATGAGCCCACCGGCAACTTGGACCGCAAGAACGCGGACAACGTCCTTGCCCTCCTCAAGGAGTTGCAGAAGACGCTCGGCACAACCGTCGTCATCGTCACCCACGACCCGGAGGTGTCGAAGCATGCCCAACGAGTGCTTCGAAACGCGGTGACGAAATGAATCCCGTCCGACTGGGGGTCCAACTAACGCCGCCGGTCGACGACGCGCCCTCGCGCTTGGTTCAGTGCCCTTCGTGGACCTGATAGATCTCTTGCGTCGGGTGGCCGGCTTCCTTGTGCACGGCGAGCGCGGCTTCCTTGGTGGGGGCGTCTGAGAGGCAAAACACTTTGCCGTTTTTCTCGTCGACCCAGTAGGTCTTGAACTGTACTCCATGTTTTTTCTGGAGGGCCAGGTCTTTCTGGTGGGCCTCCGCGACCTTGGCTTTAGTGACTCCGGGCATCTGATGGACATCCATGAAGGTGGGCATCGGGTTGCCCATCTCGATGCCCCATAAAAGTTCAACCTAGCCAACGCCGCCGGAAGCCGCGAAAACACAGGGAAAAGAATTGCCGGTAAACCAAGGTCATAATCCCGACTCGGGCCTTCCAGACGCAGTTCAAGAACCATGGATATTGAGTTCTAGCATTTGGCGTGTGAAATGTGATCCAGGGCCTTGTTTGGCCTAAATGGCTCGAGTGGACGGGATGGGGTAACTTGCGCACTCTGAACGCCGGGTGCCGCCCTATTCCGGTTCGGCGCGCGCGATCGTGTGCACCAACTCGGCCGTGCGCACGGCGTAGGCCCATTCGTTGTCGTACCACGCCAACACTTTGACCAGGGATCCGTCCAGGACCATGACGCTGGGCGCGTCGATGATCGCGCTGTGTGGGTCATGGTTGAAGTCGACCGACACCAAGAGGTCCCGTTCGCATCGAAGGATGCCACGCATCTCATTGGACGCGGCCTTCTCGAAGGCCGCCACGACGTCACCAGCCGTCACGTGTCGACCCAGACGAGCGACGAGGTCCACGATGGACACGTTCGGTGTGGGCACCCGGATGGCCATGCCGTCCACCTTGCCGGCCAACTTTGGTAGGACTTCGGCGATGGCGCGTGCGGCACCGGTCGTCGTGGGGATCATTGACAAGGGTGCCCCGCGTGCTCGGCGAGGATCCTTGTGCTGCGAGTCGAGCAAACGTTGGTCGTTGGTGTACGCGTGCACGGTCGTCATGAAGCCGTGTTCGACGCCGAACGCGTCATCCAATACCTTGAGGACGGGGGCGAGGCAGTTGGTTGTGCAGGAAGCGTTGGAGATGAGCCGGTGTTTGGCGGGGCTGTACGCGTCTGGGTTGACTCCGCGCACCAAGGTCACGTCGACGTCTTTTCCGGGCGCGCTCAGGATTACTCGCCGCGCGCCGGCCGCCAAGTGTGGTTCCAGGTCCTTCCTCGACGTGAATTTGCCGGTGCATTCGAGGACGATGTCGACGTCGAGTTCCTTCCAGGGAAGGTCTTTGGGATCCTTGATGGAAAGGATGCGGACCTCATCCCCATCCAAGACCAGATTGTCGCCTGCGACTTCGATCGTCCCAGCGTAGCGGCCGTGAACGCTGTCGTTGCGCAGAAGGTGAGCGAGCATCGAAGGCGTCGAGAGGTCGTTGATGGCGACCAGGTCCACGGGTGCGTCCTGCTCAAGGAGCGCGCGCGTGGCCAATCGGCCGATGCGGCCGAACCCATTGACAGCGACGCGGGGCGAACGGATCATGCCATCCCGCTTTGCCGTCACGAGGGAACGGGCTATCAGCCTTGGGGCGAGCGTCACGATGTGAAGCGCCACGGCAAAACACCACGCCGAAGCCCCGCGCGAAGCGGTCCCCCGCAGATCCGGACACCGCGGCATGGACGAGCAGGTGTGTGAAACCGGCCCAGGCCCAGACATCTTATCATTGAACCGTTTGTGGCCGCCTGGGTTGGGTCGGAGGAGGGTCTTCGGACCTTTTCGCGCACCGACAAGGTAGCGGCAGCGCCGGCCGGCCAACACGGAGTGGAAAACAATGGAAACGAAATCGATGAAAGTGGTGGGGATTGCCTCGCGTGTTCGACGCGCGGCGATGACATCGTTGACGGCTCTGGTGATGGTGGCCATGGTCGCCGGCACCAGCGTGGCGGACGTGCAGCCGGCCTCAGTCGACGCGACCTTGGCCGCTGGCGAGAGCATGACTGTCGAGAAGACCGTCGACGTGCCCGAGGTCACTCCGAAGCTCGACCTCGTGCTCGACGTGGACCTTTCGGGAAGCTATGGAGACGACATCAGCACTATCAAGGCTCTGAAGTCGGACATCTTCAACGGCGTTCGATCCTCGGTGCCGGACTCGACGTTCGGCCTCGTGTCGTTCGTCGACTATCCGTTCAGCCCTTGGGGCGCCGCGTCCAGCGGCGACTACGCGTACCAGCGGAACCAGGACTTGACTGCGACCCAGAGCACGTGGGAGGCCTCGATCATGGCCATGGTCCTTCGCTTCGGCGCGGACGGTCCCGAGAGCCAACTGGAGTCGCTCTACCAGGCCGCGACCGGCGCGGGCCGCGACCTCAACGGCGACGGCGACTTCACGGACCTTGGCGAGGTCGCGCCCGCCGGGGTCAGTTTCCGCGCCGACGCCACCAAAGTGATCGCGATCACCACGGACGCGTCGATGCATGTCAGGGGCGACCCGGGCAGTTTCCCGTATCCCGGCCCGTCGATGGCCGATACGATCGCCGCCCTCAACGCGGCCGGCATCCACGTGGTCGCCATCAAGGCACCCGGTTCGACGACCCAGATGGACCAGTTGGCGGCCGCCACCGACGGCGCCGTCGTGACCACGAGCTCCAGCAGCGCTGGAATCGTGAATGCAATCCTTAGCGCGCTCGAGGCCTTGACCTTCGACGTGAGCGCGACGCCCGTGGGCTGCGACCCGCTCGAGGTTTCGCTAAGCCCCGCCTCCTACGCAGACGTCGCGGGCGGCACCGAGCTCGGGTTCACCGAGACGATCCACGTCCCAGACGGTACGCCGGGCGGCGTCTACGAGTGCGAAGTGCACTTCCTCGCCGACGGCACCACCCTCCTCGGCGTGCAGACGATCCGGATCACGACCAACTCTGCGCCCGACTGCGCTAACGTCGTGCCCAGCCAGAGCGTCATGTGGCCGCCAAACCATCAGTTCGTGGCGATCGGCCTGTCCGGTGCCTCGGACGCGGACGGCGACGACGTGTCGGTACTCGTGACGAGCATCTTCCAGGACGAGCCCACCGACTCCACGGGCGACGGAAACGCCGGCCCCGACGGAGACGGCGTGGGGACCGACACCGCCAGCATCCGCGCTGAGCGTACCGGTACCCCCGAGAACCCCGGCAACGGCCGCGTCTACCACATCGGCTTCACCGCCGATGACGGAAACGGCGGCTCTTGTTCGGGCACGGTCCAGGTCGGCGTGCCCCACGAACGCAAGGACACGCCCGCCGACGAGGGCGCCCTGTACGACTCGTTGGTCTAAGGCCTTCCGTCGATTGCTGCCGGTCGGTGCGCGCCGCGGGCGTCCGCCGGCCGGCAGCCCCTCTTCTCCCGATCCGCGCCGTTTTTCCATCGTCGCCTCTTCTGCATGGGTCACTAGGTGTTCGCACCGGACCGCGGTCGATCCATCATCAAGGCGCGAGGCGGCAAATCCAGTCGTCCAAGAGTTCCATTTGGAAGCGCACGTCCTGGAAGTCTTCGAACTGCCGCCAAGCGTCCCGTGGTAGCGGTTCGGTCCTTGACGCGCAAACATGAAGCGTCGGGCGGCATCTTCCCCCAGGTTGGCGGAATTCCCGAACACCGTCCTCGAGACCGAAACAGCGCTCAAGATCGGCATGCTCGTGCGAGCATCCGCCTACGAGCTCGAGGTGACGCCTCGACCGAGCGGCGCGGACCTCGCCGCGGGACGCGAGGGCACGATCTGGGCGACGTTCCACGTCGACGCGGATCCAAAGCGTCCCTTGTTCTTGCGCGTCGGCGCGACGGTCTGGGGCGGCGCGCGCAGGGGGATCGGCACCGAGGTCCGTTGGGACTCTCCGGCGGGTGAGCAACTCGAAGCCTTCGTGCGTGACCGACTGGAATTTGCTTGCAAGCAAGGCCGCACCCAAGATCCGGAGCACTGCGCGAAATGCCCGGTGCCATCGCATCGACGAGCGTGAGCGGCTTCGGATTCTCGTTCTGCCTTCCAACTACACACCGAGGAAGGATAACCCCCGCCCAGGTGGGCGGATGCGTCGCCGATGCGTCGGCGGCAGGTGGAGTGGTTAGGTTGGCTCACAGTACTGGTACCCGCGGCAAATCGAAGGCATTCGTCTGGATCATCGCGAGTTGTCTCGCGTTCACGATCTCGACCGCAAGCTCCTCGGGCCCGGACGCGCCCATCCAGGCGTGCGCGCATAACTCGACGGGCTCGCTCCGGATGTTGGAGGCGGGCGCCCAATGCAAATCGATTGAAACGCCGGTGTCGTGGAACCGCGTCGGCGCGACCGGCCCGGCTGGACCCGCAGGTGCAGCTGGACCCGCGGGCGAAATGGGCGCGGTAGGACCCGCTGGCGCGCAGGGCGAACCAGGGCCACAGGGCATCATCGGCCCGGAAGGACCCGCGGGCAACGATGGCGCTATTGGGCCGGTCGGACCCATTGGCCCGACTGGACCGCAAGGGATCATCGGCCCGGAAGGACCCGCCGGGATCGACGGTGCGATGGGACCCATTGGATCGATGGGACCACCGGGTCCTCAAGGAGAAACCGGCGCCGTCGGACCGGTCGGACCCGTAGGACCGGAAGGATCAGCTGGCCCGATGGGTCCCTCGGGCGACGCATCGCCATCGCTTCTCGTCGCCGCGCGCGGAACCGGGACTGGTACCATTGCTCCCGCGGGAACGCTTCTTTCAAACTGGCAACCAGAATCCTTGCCGACCACGTCGCTAATTCTGGTGGTTCATGGATCTAGCGCGACCAATGTGTGGGCTGCAGGAGCCCAGGGCGTAATCTTCAGATGGGACGGGTCAACGTGGACTCAAATGCCATCCCCGACCATAAACCACATTGAAGCCGTGTTTGTGCTTTCAGAGACGGCAGTCTACATCGGGTCCCCAGGACGCAACGCGTTTTTCGCCTGGAATGGGACATCTTGGACCGGGCCGATGGCATGCCTTGATTCCGTTGGCACGGGACGCGCGATCTGGGGCGCCTCACCCACCGCCATCCATTTCAGCGGTGATCCGACCAAGATGTGCACGTGGAACGGTTCCACCGTGCTCGGCAGCCCCATCGCCGGCATGACGGGCATCATCCTGAGCATTGATGGCGCTCCTGGCACGGACATCGCGTTCGTGGGCTCGTCGAGCGGCCAGATCGCCCGTGGCAAGCCGGGATCCTGGACCCTCCTGCCGACGGGCACAACCAATGCCATCTGGGACATTTGGGCGCCGAACGCCGACTTCCTGTACGCGGTTGGCTCCGATGGGCTCATCCTCAAGGGGCAGTTTGGATCCTTCAGCCGCGTCCCCAGCCCGACGACGGCCGAACTCCGGACCATCCACGGCACGGACTTTAACAACGTGTACGCCGCGGGCGGCGCCGTCATGATCCATTTCGACGGATCCGAGTGGCGGTCGTTACCGACTGAAAAGGCACACTCGCTCTACATGGCTCCCGGCTTCGGGAAGGCAGCAGCGGGCCAGCTGCTGTCGTATTCGTCCGGCGACCTCGATGGATGCGCGGACATCTGTCTCTGGTCCTACCCGCGCGGCACGGTGGTCGACCTGGTTGCGACGCCGGATCAAGCATCCGCGTTCATCCGCTGGGGTGGCGCGTGCCGAGGAATCCAGCCGACCTGCTCGCTGACGATCGCGGAGACTACGTTCGTGACTGCGACCTTCGGACCCGACTGAGGCCTCCCACCAGGAGCGCGCGGCCTTCCGCGGACCTCCGGGACGGTCGGCGAGAAAGCCCCGTCGACGACCGCGTCCCCGAGTGGACCTTAAATCCCAAGCCGCGAGTCTCGAGCGCGACACGATGGCCGCGCTCCACGCAATGGACCCGAGGGCCTTCGAGGTCGGCGCCGACATCGCCCACGCGGAATCATTGCCCGCCCAGGCCTTCACCGACCCCGCGTTCCTGCAACTCGAAATGGACAGCGTCTTCGCCAGGAATTGGTTGTTCGTGCCCCAACGAAGCGCCTCTGAGGTCCGCGACGACCCGCGCTCCCTCGCCGAACTCGTCCGACGCCGCGGCTCCCGCGCACCCATCTCGCTCCTTGACCGACCCCTATTCCTCCAACGGGACTGGAAAGGAACCTTGCGGGCGTTCCCCAACGTGTGCACGCACGCATGGCACACCCTCGTCGCGGGACCCGAACGCGAACGCGCGATCGTTTGCCCCCAGCACGGCCGACGCTTCGACACCGCCGGACGTTACCAATCCCAACCCGGCTTCGACACGAAGAGCGGGATCCCGCGCGACTGCGACCACCTACAATCGATGAGCGTCCACGAGTGGGGCGACTTCCTCTTTGCGTGCCTCGGCCAACCAAGCACGAGCGCCAAGGAACTCCTTCGACCCGTTCTCGCGTCCGTCAAAGGACTCCCCTTCGATCGCCTCGCCCGCCGACCCCAAGCGGGCGAAATGCGTGAACTCCCAGGAAACTGGAAACAGCACGCCTGGAACTACATGGACTCGCTCCACATCCCGTACATCCACAGCCGACCCGGCGGATTGTCCGAAGCCATCGAACTTGACTCCTACAAGACCGAACTCCATGGCCACAGCGCTCTCCAATGGGCCTACGCCCAAGACCCCAAGGACGGATTCGACCCGAAGATGCTGCCCGCACGGTTTCGCAGCGGAGACAAACGCGTCTTCGCCTTCTGGTGGTTCGTCTTCCCTAACCTCACCATCAACGTGTACCCCTGGGGGGTCTCCGTCAACTGCTACATGCCCACCCGCGACCCGCAGCGCACACTCTTCCTGTGGTACCATTGGAGCTGGGACGACCGAAAATATGCGCGACGCGACGACGCGTGGCAGATGAAAGCCGTCGACGACGAAGACGTGGACGCCCTCGGTCAGGTCGCCCGCGGCGTCACGTCCGGCTACGCGCCCCGCGGACGATTCGTTCCCGTCCAAGAGATCGGACCGCACTGGTTCCATCGGCTCGTGTACGAACAGGTGTTCGCCAAGGCCGAGGCGCCGACGATCGCCAAGAAAACGAGGCGGTGAACCATGGACGCGTTCGTACGACCCGCCCTCGGCGTCGACCGTCCCGCAGTCGAACGGCTCCTTCGGCTCAGCATGGAGCACGAAGGCGAAACGCCGATCACTCCGGCCGCCTTCGACCGCACTTGGCAAAACGCAAGCCAACCCGGCGGCGCGTTCCGGTTCATGGTCGCCGACATCGTAGGGGCGGGCGTCGTCGGACTCATGAGCGTCCACACACACTTCAGCACCTATGCGGGAAAAACGATCCTACGTCTCGAGGACGTCATCGTGAGTCCCGAGCATCGCGGCAAAGGCATCGGCCGCGCCCTGATGCAGTTCGCGAACGATTACGCCGCGCAGATCAACGCGCACCGCATCGAACTGACGGTGGGCGCCGAGAACAAAGCCGCTCGCAAATTGTACCAGGCGGCCGGCTTCATCCACACCAAATACGTCCGCTACGACAAGACCCCACGACGGGCCCCGTGAGACGTCACTGTTCTGGGTTCGCCGCGAAAAGAACCACTGCAACGCCGCCGTCCAAAGACGCGGAACGAGCGCCCGGGTGGTTGATGTCGCTTAGGCGTCCTGGTTCATCACGACGTAGCGTCCCGGCAACATGACCTCGCCATAGTCGGGCGCGATGTTCCGCACTTCGCGTCGACCGCAGTTCGGGCACTCGAGCGCCTTCTGGATTTTCTTGAGAGCAAAACGGCAACGCAAGCACAACGCGAGCACCGCTCCGCCGCGCTCGCCTTCGGTCGTAAGTTGGACGGAGGGTTTCACGCCGATGACCTCGGCGCGCACAATGTCCCCGAGACGGTACTCTTGGCCCACGTCGCGGACGTAGCGTTTTGCGATCTTCGACACGTGCAAGGTGCCGTTCGTGTCGCCGACGATGACGCGCTCTTTCCCCTCCACGTGGAGGACGTTGACGCCCGCCATCGCGGGTTTGAGCATGGTGATCTCACCTAGGACCCAGTCGCCCATGGTAAGGTCCGCCGGGACGCTCGTTGCCGGTGCGACGAACGCTTTCATCTCGTTGGGTTCGATCTGGAACGTGCCGATGCGGGTCGCGATGATGTTCGTCCCGTCGTCAAACGTGCCGGCTCCGGGAAGGAGCTCTTCGGACGTGGCGAGGATGTCGCCCGGGAATACGGCCCGGGGAGCAGTAGGCGTCAGGGTTGTTCTCTCCTAAGGGTTCGCCGAAACCAGGGCCCGATAAAAGGGTTTCTTGGGCTCGAGACCCCGTTTCATTGGGGTTTTACGGTTTGAGCCGCCGGATGCCATCGGCTGTGCCGACCAAGGCCAGGTCGGCCAGCCCTGTGAAAATGCCGCAGTCCACGACGCCGGCGACCATCGTGATCTCCCGCTCCATCTTGGCCGGCTCGTCGATGCGGGGGAACCTCGCGTCCAAGATCCAGTTGCCATTGTCCGTCACGTAGTTGCTCCCGTTCTGTTGTTTCCGCAACGTCGGCATGGAGCCCAACGCCCGCAACCCGCGTTCGACCAACGGACGCGAGAACGGCAGGATCTCGACCGGCACGGGGAACGTGGTGCCCAGTCGCACGACGAGCTTTGCGTCGTCGGCGATGATGATGACGTCCGCGGAACTCGTCGCGACGACCTTCTCCCGAACGAGCGCCCCGCCGCCGCCCTTGATGAGGTTCAGCGCGGGATCGATCTCGTCGGCGCCGTCGATCGTGAGGTCGACTTGCGAATGGTCCTCCAAGGTCGTAAGCGGGATGCCGAGTCGCTTCGATTCGGTCTCGGTACGCGTCGACGTGGGGATCCCCCACACTTTGATGCCCTCGTTCTTGATGCGACGCGACAACGCCTCCAACGCGAACTGCACCGTGGAGCCGGTGCCGAGTCCCAACACGTGGCCGTCTCGCACGAACGCGACCGCTTCTTCCGCGGCTCTTTTCTTCTTCTCGCGCGCCGCGTCCGCGACCATCGTCGTCGTTGGTTTCGTTGCCACCCGTCGTTCCTCCCCGATTCTGCCGAATCAATTCGATGGGCTTTTATCAGTCCACCGGTGATGAGTCGACTAGGGATGCACATGGACGATACGTTCCAGGTCGACCGCCAACAGTGGAAAAAGTACCTCTTCTACGTCGACGTCGTCGTGTGGGCCATTTTTGCCGCCGCGGCCGCGTACGTGATCGGCAACATCTACCTCGTCGGATTCTACGAAGGCGCGAACGAGCTTGCGGCGCACGAGTCGAGCTGGTGGAAAGCCATCACCGGCGTCGCGTTCATGACCGGCGCCTTGTCGTGGGTGTTCTTCCGTTTCTGGAAGAACGGTTTCATCGCGATCAAGAGGCCGTTCTGAGCATGCAGACGACCACGTCGATCTGGGTCCACTGGGCCCTGTTCGCGGTCGCCATGATCGGCGTCGCATGGCTCGTTGTTCTCGGCTACTTTCACTTGGACGCCGCGTTCTCCAACGGCGAACTCACCCGGCAGACCCTCTACGAATCGTTCACCTACGTCGCCGCGGTGCTCGCGTTGTTGTGGGCAGCTGGTTGGGTCGTCGCGAGCCGGCCGAAGGCGCCGCCGCGTGTCGAATTCGACGCGGTCGACGGTTACACGTACGCCTGATCACGCGAACGTGAACGCCACCGGTTGGACCGTGCGGATGATCCGGGCGTCGATTTCCCGAACATTCTAACGTGTGCGGACCTCGCGCGACGCGGCACGTAAACGGCAGGGGGGCGCAGTGGATTACGGATCGGGAACCGTCCCTTGTTGGGGCTCCGACAACGTATCGGGGGGCACCACGTGGTCATTGTGCGCCCATCGCGAGCCTCTCTAGCCGATGGGCATCGTCGAGGGAAATCCCAAGGCGCTTCCTGGTGTGGTCGAGGAGGAGCCGCTCCTTGCGCGTGATGGCCCCGTCGGCCCACGCAATCCGTGCCTGTTCCAAGAAGAGCGTGGACCGTTCCGTGGCGCTCATCTGCGCGACATTGGGGCTTTTGGGCACCGCGGCGTCGGCAAAACGTTGTGCGAACCGTTGAAGCGGATGGATAGCGAACAGCAAGAGTCCTGCGCCGAGGGTTCCGAGGAGCCAGTCGAAGCGTTCGGTGAGGTAGGTCTGAGCGATCTCGGCGACGGCGAAGAACGCGGCCACGAAGAAGGCGGCCAGCGTGCCGCGTCGGATGCTGATCCGTAGCCGCGCGTCGATGTCAAAGAGCCGGTGTCGCACCACGGCAAACGCGAGAAGTCCGGCAAAGGCCAACGTCCAGGCGGTCCCGAACACCTGGACAAGCGAAACCGAGAGCGATTGGGAAACGAATCCGGCGGCCGCGGCGATGATCGCGGTGGCCACGGGTCCCAGCATGACGAGCAACGTGCGGTTCACGGCTCTCGCGGTGGGCGTGTTCTGGCGTCGGTCCCGAAGGAGCCTCCACACGAGTGGAGCCAAGACGAGGGAGGAGGCCGCGAGCATGAGGCCGGCGACGATGGCGGCCACCGGCGGTGGCCCGCCGCTCGGGCTTCCGCTCCCGGGTAGGTTCGGGGGTCCCGGCGGGAAGGCGAGCAGGTAGTAGAATCCAGTGTTGATCGTCGCGAGGGAAAAGCCGAGGGCGACGAGGAGCAGGGACGTCCGTCGCGTCGCCGCGGGTTCCGCCAAGTAGTCCTTTCCGAGCCGGTTCGCGATGAGCGCGTAGATCACGTACAACGCGCCGACACTCAGGAAGAGCGGACCGAAGACCACACGTCCCTGGAGGTTTCGGGATGTGAACATCCCGTGGTCGAAGAAGTAGAGGATTTCAAGGACCGCCGCGCCGAGGATCAGGAGCCCGACGATCCATTCCCGGTGCTTCAGATGCCCGCGGTCGGCGAGGTACCGGTATGCGAAATGGATCGCGGAGAGGGGGAGTGCGACGCCGAAGTAGGGCGTTACGACGAGCCAGAATGTTCGCCATTCCGAGATTTCGAGGAAACCGGTGCTGATGTTCGCGGCGCCGCGAAGGAAGAGGAACAATGCCAATGCCCGGTGGAGCCGGTTCTCGAAGTCCAGATACGCGAGCCAGCAGGCCAGAACGATGAGCGGTAGTCCGGCCGCGAGCGGAGCGAGGACGCGGATCTCCATGAATGCCGAGACGTCCACGATGCAACGTTCACGGCGTCGCCCGTTATGCGCCTTCGCCTCTACGACGAGGGCCGGTAACCGGATGGGGCATACGCTTCAAATACGGCGGGTTTCCTATGGCGGAAGGCTGCGCAAGGCGTGGACTAGATCGGCGGGTTAGGCGTCCGCTGCAACCACAAATCGTCTTCATGGTGGGATCGAAATCTCTGGACGGCTTAGCGGAGTGCATTGGACCAACCTGTCGACGATGAGGCCTCGTCCTTCGGGGCCGCAGGCGGTATGGTAGTCTTCCGGAGGGAAGACCGCCATTCTCTGATCGTGGGAACCGGGCGAGGCGCGGAAGCGAGCAACCTTACCACGAACTGTCGGAGCTTGAAGGGTCGCGGGGCGGATGGAGCAGGCTGTCCATCCTTTGCACGTAGCGCAAGACAACCAGGGGCTGTCCACGCCCGCAAAAGCCCGTCGTTTTCACGTCTGTTCGCTCCGTGGTCGGGCGCCATGTCGCCGGTTGCTGCTATGCCACGCGTCATGTCATGCAAACATGGCTACCTGTCTACTTGAGCCGGCGCAGAATTCCCTAGGGCGGCTCCCTTAGCTTCGA
>CAYOZB010000043.1:0-20966 GCA_964408365.1 uncultured Halobacteriales archaeon
CCCGCCGGCGCGCCAGGCCCAATGGGTCCAGCCGGACCGCAAGGCGAAGTCGGCCCGCAAGGCACGACGGGCCCCACGGGGCCCCAGGGCGCCATGGGACCGGTCGGCGTGACGGGCGAGGTCGGCCCGCAGGGCGAAATCGGACCGATGGGTCCGCAAGGGCCCCAAGGAGACGTCGGATTGGTCGGACCGCAAGGACCGATCGGCAACGTCGGGCCCCAAGGCGAACCGGGTGCTCCGGGCGCGGGCCTGGTGTCGTTGACGGATCTCAATGGGATTCCTTGCAGCGCGCCCGACGGGCGCGTGGGTGTCGTCGTCGTGTCGGTGTCGAACCAAGGTGCGATCTTGATGTCCTGTTCGCTTCCCGACCCGTGCGAGATGTCGCCTCCCGCGGCCGTGCCCAACGCGGTCGCATCGTGCGAGGACCGTGTCTGGTCTTACACCTGTAACCAAGGCTTCGCAAACTTCGACGGCGTTGACTCCAACGGTTGCGAGGTCAACCTCATGGCGGATGCCAACAACTGCGGAAGCGAAGGCAACGTCGCCGGACCATTCCCCAACGCGATCGCTGGATGCCTGAACGGGCAAGAAGCCATCGCGGCGTGCCAGTCTGGGTTCGCGGACGGCAACCACGTGGTGGCCGATGGTTGTGAGGTGAACGTCCTGACCGATTCCAACCACTGCGGGCAACTTGGCAACCGGGTAGGCCCGTATCCGAACGCGGTGGCGGGCTGCCAGAACGGTGCCGCATACATTGTGAGCTGCAGCACCAACTGGTACGACATTGACGGGCAGGTCCTCAATGGCTGCGAAGCAACCTGCACGCCCGACCAATGGGAACCAAACTGGGGGATCAGTGTTGCGACGAACGTGGGGGACGTCTTCCAGGGTTCGCCTCGCACGATCCAGGCCACGATCTGTCCTACCCTCCGGTCCGATGGGTCGCTCGCGCCTGACTACGACTTCTATCGAGTGACGCTGCATGAAGGTCCCGAATCCGGAACGCCAGGCACGGTGCAGAACTTCCGCGCGGAATTCCGAATTACGCCGGCGATGGGTGTCAACCCCATGCTGTTCTTCTACAACGATGCTGGGCAAATCAAGAAATTCGCCAGTTCGGGAGGGTACGGCGCGATCGAGACGCTAACCTGGGACTGGAGTGGAACCGTCGGGACCGCGGACTCGTTGACCGCCTACATCCTCGTAGACACGATCTCGGGCCAAGCCAACGCGGGGGCGTACAACCTCGTGTTCTCCACGGCGCCCCGCTAGCCAGCTAGCGGACGCCGCCCGGGCCTGGAGGACCGGGCCGAGAGCAACTCGGCCCGGGTCTTACGGGCAGATCACTCGACAACGAGTGATGGGGGGCCTGTTCTCCTTCTTTCAGGGCTTGGCGTGTTGAGACTCGAGACGCTGTGGCTCACCGTCGAGCGGAACCCACGGCCGTGACTTCCGTCGGGAACGGCAACCCAAGTCGTCGGTTCCCAAGGTTGGGCGAATAGTTCCGCGCCTTGAGGATCTGGTTTCCATCGAGCTCCGCCGTGATGACGCCCTCGCGTCCTCCGGGGATCTCCGCGACGACCGTCGAAAAGGGATCGACGATGCGCGTGCCGCCGCAGTGCGCCCGCCTTCCGTCGCTTCCGGTCTGGGTGGCGCCGATCAAGTAGCAGCCGTTCTCGAGCGCACGTGCGCGCGTCATGACGTCCCACGTCGCGAACGTGTAGAATGCACCGGGGACAATCAGGAGTTCGGCGCCACCAAGCGCCAGTGTCCGGGCGACTTCGGGGAACTCGACGTCGTAGCAGACCATTCCGCCGATCTTGCCCCACTCTGTAGTGATCGGGTTCGTCATCGACGCGGGCGTCGCATACGAAGCCTCGGCGTCCCACAGGTGCATCTTGTCCTGCTTGCCGATGATCTTCCCGTCGTCACCAAAAAGGTAGAACGTGTTGTACTTCTTCCCGCCGCGTTCGACGAGGATGGACGTCGCGAACGAGAGGCCGGCATCGGCGACGATCTTGGATATGCGCTGAAAGATGGGCCCGTTCTCCGGAATCGCCTGGTGCTTGGCCTCCGCGGTGAACCCTATAAGGAACATCTCGGGCGCGACGAGGAGATCGCACTTCTGCACCTCGCGGTCCTTGACGATGTCGCCGAGGCGCTTCAGGTTTCCATCGACGTCGGTGCGACGGGACTCAATCTGCCAAGCGGCGACGCGGAGGTTCCGCATGTTGGCGCGAACCCGACCGCCTCCCTTTAGGGTTTGCGCCGCACAAATGCAAGGGACGCAGTGCTCACTTCGTCGCGGCGACCGTTTCCGTGCGCCGGTGCACGTCCCGGACCGATGCTTGGTCGGTCGGCATGAGGATGATCTCTTGGATGTTGATGTGCGGCGGCCGCGACACGACCCACCAGATCGTTTCCGCGATGTCTTCCGGGGTGAGGACCTTGAGGCCTTCGTACACTTTTTTCGCCTTCACCGCGTCGCCGCGGAACCGCGTGACGCTGAAATTCGTCTCGACGAGACCCGGATCGATGGAGGAAACGCGCACACCACTGCCGTGGATGTCGAGTCGCAACGCTTCGTTGATCGCGGTCACAGCGTGCTTCGATGCGCAGTAGACGGCCCCGCCGCGGTACACCCAGTGTCCGGCGGTGGAGCTGATGTTCACGATGTGCCCTTTGCCGCGTTCGACCATGTTGGGAACGATGGCGCGGATCATGTAGAGGACGCCCTTGACGTTCGTGTCGATGACCTCGTCCCATTCGTCAGGATTGCCTTCCTGCAATGTCTCGGTCCCGAGCGCCAACCCGGCGTTGTTGACGAGCACGTCGATCTGTTTGAACGCGCCCGGCTGTCCGGCCTGCAATTCGCGGATCCCGTCGAGGTCCCGCACGTCGAAGCAGAGGATCGTCACGGTGACCTTGTGCTTCTCCGAGAGGCCCTTGGCGACCTTCTCGAGAGGCTCCGGCTTGCGGCCGCAGAGGATCAAGTCCCACCCATTGGAGGAGAACAGTTTCGCGGTCGCCAATCCGAAGCCGCTCGTTGCGCCCGTGATGAAGACCCGTTGCCGCGGACGCTGCTCGTTCTGCGCCATTTCGAGGCGACCAAAGTCCGGCGCCACTTATGGTTTTGGACGCTGCCCAGCATTAACCTTACAACCGGGCGGCGGGTTCCTCGAAACCATGCCTCGACGTCTCCTCGCGCTCGTGCTCGCGGTCATTCTTGCCGGATGCGCCAAGGCACCCGCTCCGCCCGACGACACGCCCGCCTCCGAGCCCGTCGACTTTTCCCACCTCCAAGCACAAGGCGCGACAATCGAAGACCAGAACGACACCCGAAGCTTCCTCTGGGAAAGCACCGTCGGCGTCGGGGGCAACATCCCCCTCGCGGGCACGGCGCCGCAATCCGCCTCGGCCACCTACGCGTTCCCCGTCGACAGGAACGTCGGCTACGTGGAAGTGACGTTGGAGTCCATCGACAGCGCCTCGCTCGTGTTCATGGTCCGGAACGAGACCACGCGCGTCGGATGCGGGGGCGCAGCGAATGGGCGCTCGTGCACGACGCCCGTCCCCGCCAACGTGACGGGCACGCCAGAATGGAGCGTGCTCATCCAATCGCGTCAAAACGATCCCGAAAACCCGTTCCGACTCAACGTCACGCTGCATCCGCGTGCGCACATGATCGTTGGAAAGATCCTCTCCCCCCTCGATGAAGGCTTTTTCTTCCGGCTCTCCGACACCGGTTTCGACGGAGGAGAACCCAGCATCGGCGTCACGTCCGGTGGCAGCATCTTCGACATCGTCGGCACCGCCACGTTGCGTTCACGCGATGAAGGCGAAACGTGGCAAGACGTCCGCGCACCCCTCACCACCACGAGCCTCGACCCCATGCTGTTTGTCGACCCGTGGACGGACCGCGTGTTCGTCGACCACCTCTACGTCGGCTGCTCGTACCTGTCCTGGAGCGACGACGAAGGCGCGAACTGGATCACCAATCCCGTGGCGTGCGGCATGCCCGCCGACGACCACCAAAAAGTGTGCGCCGGTGGGCATCCGCTCGAGAACGCGCCGTACCCGAGCGTGGTGTACTACACGTTCAACAGTTTCGCGCTCCTCGTCGACGGCGCCGCGCACCTCGTCGCCGCACGAAGCCTCGATGGCGGAATCACGTGGACCTCCGCCATCGCCATGCAAGAAACCTTGGACTTCCCTTACCGCACGGGCGGTCCGTGTGTCGCCGACCGGAACGGCAACGCGTACATCGGCGCTTACCTCGGCGACGGCGACTTCGCCGTCACCGCCTCAAATGACTACGGCGCCACATGGATGGCGCGACGAGCCGGCACCGATGGCGGCGCCAACCAAGCCATCGACCCCGGCGTCGCCGTCGACGGTGCCGGGAACGCGTATGGCGCCTACTGGGGACCCCAAGGCGTCCAAGTCGTCCTCTCCGCCGACGAAGGAGCCTCGTGGAAGAACCAACGCAGGGTCTCACCCGAGGGGTTGAAGAGTTTCGAACTCGTCGACGCCGTCGCCGGGGATGAAGGACACGTCGCCGTCGCCTTCATCGCCACCGCCGACAGCGACAAAGGCCCGAACCGCGCCGACGGGTGGTCGGTGTGGCATCTCTACTTGGCGATGAGCCAGAACGCGCACGAGGACAACGCGATGTGGGTCGCGACGCGCGTCACGCCGGAAGGTGATCCGGTCCAGATCGGAAGCGTCTGCACGGGCGGCACCGGATGCTTCGGCGGCAACCGCAACCTCCTCGACTTCATCGACATCCAGACCACACCCGATGGCCGCGTCGTCATCGCCTACACGGACGGCTGCGGCGACGTGTGCCACGAGACCCCGCAAGAATCACGCGAGAACGACGGCTACGTCGCAATCCAACTCGAAGGCCCGCGGCTCTACGAAGACAAGGCGCCTTGGGCTGCGAATTAGGCGATGCGGGCGCCGGGGAAAAGCTTGGCACGCACGGCCGCCACGATCCCCGCGTCGAAGGTGAGGATCGTCGTCTTTCCCGATGGCAACCAGGAAACTTGTGTCGGCGATCGCCATCGTTTCATTTTCTCCTCGAGGATTTCCTCGATGACCTGGTCATGATTGGTGGAGAGGTCCTTCGGTCCGCCGCGCCACGTCGCGGGTTTCCAGGGGCGACTGGGTCCGACTCGGCTCGCGGAGAGCTCCAACTCGCCGCCTTCCTCAAGCCGCCCCAGTGCAAGGCTATCGCGCGGCAGGCGAACGGCGATCCCATTCCCCCACTTCTTGACAATCACGCGCATTGTATCTACAGTAGATACACGGGATATTTCCAAATGCTTGTAACCACGTTTGCTCACCAGATTTCGCTTAAATAACAGGCCTGAGTATCGGCCGAATCCCACCGCGCCGTGGTGGCTCAGTTGGTAGAGCGTCGGACTCATAATCCGAAGGTCCCCGGTTCAATCCCGGGCCACGGCATGCAAAGCCGGAATCCGAGAATTTTCGTTACGGTTCCGTTTGAGCCACGTGTCCCCTTCCGTTGTCATCGGGTGCCTCATCGGTCGGGACGGCTGGCGTCGTCCGCGCCGCGCGGTATTCGTTTAGGTGAACGCTGACATCGGGGCCTGCCTCGCGAAGTGGTTGGGTCGTCACTACAATCTGTTTACTCCATTTAGCTATAAAAGTAAGACAACTATTGAGAGCAAATCATAAATACGATAACGCTAAAATACTGGCGTGATGGATGCTTCAAGGCCGCACGTTCCAGCATCCTTCCTGGTGATTCGGCGGCTGCTTTCCAAGCCGGACCTTCGACCCTATGCACTCGCAAAGGACCTTAGGATTCCAATCAGTAGTGCGGCGGCCGTCTACGCTCGGTTGCGCGAGGAGAACGTCGCGAAGCACCCTCGCCTGTTGTTGGAACGGCTGCGGCAGATGCGGCGCCCCGACGTCCAGGTCTTCACGTTCCGTGCCCCGAACCCCGACCAGTGGTTCCGTGCCTTTCAGCACCAAGCCTGGCTGAGTGGCGAATCCGCCGCCGCCCACGACCAGCTGAATTTGGTCCCGTCCCGTCATGTTGTGTACGTGCAGCCAGAACACGTGCCCGATGCGTTGGCTGCGGCCAAGGCAATCTTGGCGGATTACGCGCCGCGTCCCGCCGACGCAAACCTCGAGATCCGTGTTGCGGATCCGTGGCTTCGACCGGACGACGAAGAGCCGCGCTTGGCGGAAAAAGGGCAGCGACTTTTGGATTACGCGGAGAGCAAGCACATCCAGATCTTGCTTGAACTTGAGCGGGGTGTTCTGTAGGCCCGACGAGTTCTACGACGCCGTCGCCCTTCGCGTGAGCAAGGAACTCTACGAGAAGATCAGAGCCTGGGCCCTGGCGGCCGGCGGCGTCACGATCATTGGAGGATGGGCGGTCTACGAGTTGGTCGAGCCAGGCTACCAGCGGCAGAGCCGCGACGTCGACATCGTGCTTCACTCGCAAGCCGCCCTGGATTCGTTCAATTCCCAGATCAACGGGTGGGGCCTCAGGTGGCGGACGCACGGACGAGACACGTTCAAGGAATGCTGTTTCATCGACGGCCCCGATTTTCCTCCGATCGTCGACGTGTTCACGACCGACCCATCGATCGGCCAAAGACGGTTCCAAGTAAACGCGGGTTCGAACATCAAGGAGGCTCCCGGACAGGGCCTGATCCCCACCCTTGGTTTTCTCGCGCTCGACAAACTACGCACGATTCCCCTGCGCAGCGGCATGGAAGCCGACGAGAAACGCGCGAAAGACTTCCTTGATCTTCACGATCTCGTGTTCCATAACCGCGAGGGCAGGCTGCCCGCGGACCTGGCGCGTCCCGAGGCGAAGCCAGCGCGCGCTTCCGCCCTCAAGTTCTTGGATGAGGCGCGGCGAATGCGAACCGTGTTTGGGCGCGAACTTACCGATGTGGCCAAATGGTTGCGACTCTAAGGTTGCCGTTCAAGGCCCGCGCGGCTATTCGACGCCGTCGAGTGTCGCCTTCGGCACGTCGCCGAACTCGGCCAAGCGACGCCCAGAGAACTCGGCTCGTCAGAAGGCGCCGATCGTCGCTCAGACCAGTGCGTAGACGCGCTTGATGAGGGCCTTCTCAAGGATCCGAAGGGCGGCGGGAGGCTTCCCCAGCGCCGCCTTGGAAAGGGCAGCGACGGCGAGTCGCGATCCGTCGGGCCGTTGAAAAACTCGAATGGTCAAATCCATTTCGACCTCCGTCGAGTCGCGCCGGAGGGCAGGGACACGGACGGTCCCGCCTTGAAGTCGTGAGACGCCGGTTTCCACGTACCGCTGGAATCCATCGAGGTGGCGCTGGTGCAGTCGTTGCGGAATGATCGTTGTAAGCGGCCGGCCGATCAGGCTTTCGTCCCACCCGAATAACGCCAGCGCGTCACCAGTCGCGTGGGCGATCTGGTCGTCTCCGGTCACGACGACGACTGGGCCGCGGAGCGTGCCGAGAACCTCGAGTTCGTCGGCGGTCAACATCGCTGGCGTATTGGGGCCTGTGGTTTCTAGATATCGCCAGGGTTTCTCCCTTTCACGTCCGGTCCCATCCACCCCTCCTCCGGACCGTGTGTGCGGAGCCCCGGTTGAGCTTCTTTCGATGAGCAGTTCCAGCACGCACGAGTGCGTCGTCACCGCACCAATTAAGTCCCGACCGCGAATCAGCCGGCCATGGAAGGCCAGCCCCAAGTCGCCGGCTTCACGTTGATCACCCGACGGCTGTGCCTCACAAAGGACACCGGCCACGCGGGCGTACTCTGGGGCGGCAACATGATGGCCTGGGTCGACGAAGCCGGCGCCATCTACGTGGGCCAGCTCGCCAAGAACCCGTTCATGGTCACGAAGGCGTTCACGGAGATCGACTTCAAACGCCAAGTCCGCCCCGGCGACTTCGTCGAGTTCTGGGGCAAAGCCGTCCACTGGGGCACGACAAGCCTCTCCGTCGAACTCAAGGTCATCCGCTGGCGACCGGAAGAACCCAAGGAACGCGAAGAGGTCCTCGACGTCACGGGCGTCTTCGTCGCGATCGACGAGAAGGGACGCAAAACGAAAGTCTCACCTGCCACTCCAGGCAAAACCAAACCTCGCTGAGCGCTCGTCAAAAGGCTATCGGCGCGACTACTTATTCCAGCGTTTCTGGCGTTGCCCTGTATTTCCTTATTTAGGCGACCCGAGCAAACTCCTGACTCATCGGGCGCGATTGGAACCGCGATCAAACGCTGGATCCACGAACGCCCGACGGAGAATGGCTGGGGTGGCAAACCGAACAACGCAACACGCTGTGTGCGTCCTTCGCTCCACCATTCGTCCAATTCTGGGTGTTGAACTCGCGACGACGGGACACGCAAGCCCGATCGCCGCACGGGAACCGAGCAGCAACGCCCCCGACCAGGGAACGAGAACCGACTTTTCGACCCCATCAATCGGGAGGCGCGCATACGAACGGATCCAAACAGAACAATGTAATCGAGATTGTTGAACCCACCACTCACCTTCCCCACCTCCCCCTTCGGGAACCCGAACCTTCTCTCATCGTCGTTGTCGTGGACGCTCTCCGGACCGTCCGCCCACCCGGCTGCGCCTTGACTCTTGACACGTCTCTTGCCGCAATCGAGGTGGACTCCTCGTGAACCGAATCGCAATCAGACTGCGCGGTTCTTCGCTTCCACGATCGTGACCCCGAGCTCGGCGTCGACGGAGAGGACCTTGGCGCCGTGGAGGTCGGATCCGGACGCGGGGGCATGTTCCGCGGCGAATCCGACCGCCAGGCGTTGGGGCGTAGGTTCTCCCGATGCGACGAGGGGTGTCGCGACGGCTGTGATCATGAGGGCGGCTACGAGCAAACCTACCGGTCGGGCATGCATGTGGCGGGGGGTCTCCAATGGGGGGGTTCGTCGATGCCCGACACACCGGCCTGTCCCCCGAGGGAGCGGGAGGGACCGGTGGGCTTCGTCGCGCCGCCTTCAAACCCTAGCTTAGCCCCCGTCGTATATGACGCGGACCACGAACCCTAAAAGGAACCACACGGCCCTCGCCACGAGTAGTTGAACCTTTTCCCGTCTTTATGTAGGGCCCGTTTTGTACACATTTTTTCGCCGCGAAACCGAATTAAGGAGGGGGCCTCGAAAGTACACCAAGCCACACGCCCACCAAGCAAGGTTTGGTGCGCGCGGCACAACACCGAGGTGGCTAAGGTGGAGAACTTCATGGGCGAAAAGGTGCTGATTGTTGACGACGAAGAGGACGTGCTAAAGAGCACCGAAATGCTCGTCTCGATGCTCGGGTACGACGCCATCGCCTTGTCCGATCCGGGAAAAGTCCTCGACGTGGCTGAGCGCGAAAAACCGGGGTTGATCCTTCAAGACCTCAAGATGAAGGACCTCAACGTCGCCGGGCTCGTCGCGAGCCTTCGTTCGAACCCCGCCACGGCGGACATTCCAATCGTGTTCTTCTCCGCCAGTTCGGAACTGCCGCAGATCGCCGCCAAGTACGACGCGTGGGGCTACCTTTCCAAGCCGTTTGGCGAGAAAGAACTCGCCCAGGTCCTCGACAAGACGTTGCATCCCAACGGCAATGGTTCCCGTGTGATGACGCAGGACGCGGCGCGCAAGGACTTGCGGGCCGTGTTCCATGATTACTGGAATCTCCTCAGCGCGCTCAACAATTATGTGCAGTTCTTGGAACGCAGCGAGAAGGTCGGCAACAAGGAGCGCCAAGCCGTGCTCGGGTTGCAGGAACTCGTCCTGAAGCTCGAATCCAAGACCGACCGTTTGCGGGCCTACTTGATCCGGCTCGTCGGCTGAACCGACATCGGCGCACCGGGTAGGATCCGCGGCGCCGAGTCCGCAGGCCATTCCACGATGCCACCGAGCGGGATCTCCGTCCAGCCCGTCACTGTTCCAAGGTGGGTCGGTTCCTGCGCGATGAACGTGACGTTGCCTTGCCGCGCGAGTCCCAGCGTATAGTATTCGCGTTGACACTCCGTCGTGCCGCAGTCCTCAAGGTCCCCGCCCAGGCAGCGGTAGGCGAACAGGTTGGATCCGTCCGTAAGGAGGCAGGTGAGCGACGAGAACGCGCACATCGAGGAGATGTGCTGGGCGGTGGCGTGTAATGCGCGCGAAGGCGTGTCGGTGCGCAAGGAGCGCACGAGTTTGCGGAAGTAGCGTTCGGAGTCCGTGTCGCCTTCGTACGTCGCGCCGCGCAGTTCGAGTTTCTGGACGTCCTTGATGGTTCCGTTGTGGGCAAACCACCAGCCGTCGTGACTGAACGGGTGAGAATTTTCGCGTCGAAGGTTGCCGACCGAGGCGTTGCGGAAATGGACGATGACGAGCGGATTGTCGAACCCGGCGATGCTCTTGACAGCGGCTTCGTAGGCGTCGTCGCTGCTGGCGTCCGTCGCTCGGCGGACAAAGAGTTGTTCCCCGCCAGCGCCGAACGCCACGATGCCCCAACCATCGCGGTGTTTTCGCTCGCTTTCGGGACCCGTGGCGCTCGCGGCGCCTTGCTTGCGAAATCGCAGAAGGAGCTCGGAGAGATCCCCTCCGGTGGAGGCGCGGGCCGCCAACATTCGGCACATGGCAACGAGGCAAAACCCGGCCGGGGTTATTGAGTTGCGCCCAGGGTTTCTGGGGGCCCGTCGGTGGGGTCGTCCTTCGCGTAGGCGACGTAGGCAAGGGTGGCCGCGAGGGCGGTCAAGAGACGTGCTAATACGAGGGCCAGGCCCGCCAATCCGATCGCGTCCGCGGTGAACACGACGTAGAACACACCGCAGGACCACCCGACGAGCACGGCGCGACGACCAACGGCGGATCCGATGCGTCGACCCACGCGGATGAGATAGATGCTGGCGACGAGGCCGGGAAGCAGCATGGCGACGAAGATGAGGACGCGGGACACAGGACTGCTGATTCGCCAATCCGTTCCCCAGCTGCTCGTCGTGGGACCCGTGATGCCGCCGAGGAATGCAACGACGAGTCCTGCGGTGATGGCGGTCCCGAACCCGACGAGTGCAACTTGCGCCAAGGCGGGCTTCGCGGATCGGATCTTGGCGACCACGACCATGAGTGGAACGATCGAATAGCCGGCTGGAACGAGCAAGGCCAGAAAGATGGCGCGGTCCGCGGACACGTTCTCGAACCCTGCGGCGACCTGCCGAAGCGCGGCGAGGAACAGGTACAGGGCGACGAGTCCCATGAAGAGCTGCGTCGCCCTTGACTGGCGACGACGGGCCACCCGGATGCCGACGAATCCGTAACAGGCTCCCGCGAAGGCGGTGACGGCTGCATTCACGAACGCTCCGGGGACCACCATGTGCGGCGTTCACGAAGAACCGGTCGTCCTCCATTCGTTTTCCGGTCCGCAATCCGCAGGCAGTATGTTCAAGGCGGCCGCCCGGCTATCGCATGTCGGAGTCGCATTGGTGTTTTACGAATCGCTGAAGTTCCTCCACATCCTGTTCGCCATGGTCGCCGTCGGTGGCAATCTGACCTACGGATTCTGGATCGGCACCGCATCGGCCAATCCGCAGACGTTGCCGCATGTGCTTCGTCGCGTGCGCGACTTCGACCGCTACGTCGCCAACCCCGCGTACGTGATTCTGCTCCTTTCGGGCGCGTTCCTCGCCTACGTGGGAGGATGGGGCTGGGCGAACTGGGTCGTCATCGCGCTCATCCTGTGGTTCCTCGTGGCAGGCATCGGGACCGGTCTGTTCCTTCCCGCGCTGACGCGGCAGATCGACGCGTTGGACCGTCACGGATTCCAGTCCAAGACGTACCAAGAACTCGCCAAGCGGACGACCCTGCTTGGGATCGTGAACATGGTGCCCGTGCTCCTCATCTTGGCGTTGATGGTCGTCAAGCCCGACGGCTGGTTCTAATCGAACCCGTTACGGGCCCACGTAGACCAGGTCCACGTTGTCGACGTGCAGGTTCCGGTCGCCGCTGCCGTTGTTGTAGTCGTTCGTGAACGCGATCTTGACGCTGTGCGAGCCGGCTCCGAGCGAGATGGGGAACGCGTGGTCGGCCCACTCTGTGTCCGGACGCTTTCCCCCCAGAAGGACGCCGTCGACGTACACGTTCATCTGCGGCGCGATGCCGCTGAGGCGCTCGCCTTTGGCGCGGACTCGCAATTCGTACTGACCGGACTGCGTGTCGATCACGTGTTCGATGGCGCCGTTGAGTGTCTGGTTCCAGTAGGCGCCGCCGGACGTCGAGGCGTCATCCATCTGGTGGCCGGACGGCTTCGTCGAAAAGGACTCGGCTTCGATGTGCGCGTTGGAGGGTCGCGGCGCGGCGGTCGTCGGCGTGGGCGTCGGCGACGTGGTTGCGGGCCGAGTCCACGTCGTGGGCGCTGAGACGTCGGTCGCGCCGGTGCTGGACGTTGCGCGGAAGGTGACCTGCGAGCCGTTCGGGACGTTGAAGCTCTTCGCCCAGCTGCCACTGCTCTGTTTGTCCAGCATGCGCCACGAGCCGCCGTTGACTTGCGCTTCTACGGATTGGATCGTGTGCTCCGTCGACCAGACGTCGGCTTCGACCCACCATTGGTTGCCCACGGCCTTCGGGTGGAAGTTCGCGTCGAACGTCGACGCCGATGGGGCCGGCGCGCTGGAGGTCGTGGTCGGGGCGGGTGTTTGCGTGATGGACGTGGGTGGCGGACTCGACGTCGTGGGGCTGGGCGAACTGGCCGCCATCCACGTTGTGATGTCGGAGACGTCGGTCGCGCCGTTGGCGGAGGTCGCACGGAACTGCACTTGGCTGCCGCGCGGAATGTTGAAGGATTTGCCCCAGTGGCCCCAGTTTTGCAGCGTGAGGGGTTTCCAGGCGCCACCGTTGATGGTTGCGTCGACCCTGTTCACGGTCTGGTTGCCCTTCACGACGACTTCGACCCACCATTCGTTGACGTGGGGGGAGACCGTGAAGGTGGCTTGGAAGTCGTTGCGTGCTGCCTTGACGCCTTCGACCCAGACGCTTTTGGCCGCCTTGGCCGAGGGTTCGGTCGTGCGGACGAGGCCCCAGTGGCGTTCGCCTTCGCCGTACCAGTTGGCAGTGCTCATGCTCGGGGTGTCGCTCCAGCTGCGGTAGATGATGCCGCGCAACCCGTTTGCTTTGAGTTCTTCGATGCGGGAGAAAAACGCCCCGAGCACGCGGGCTTGGTGGTTTTCGTATTCGGCGTCCGGGTAGGAGCTCAGGCCCAGGTCGGTGAGGATGATCGGTTTTCCGAAGAAGGTGTTCGCCCTTTTCATGCCGGCGAGGGTGGCGTCGACGACGCCTTCGTAGCGGGTGAGTGTGTCGCGGGTGGATCCGCGCAGTGCTTGGATGCCGATGAAGTCGGCGGCGGCTGCCGCGCGGTCGAACGTCTTCCACGCGTCCATGTTCCAGGTCCCGAAGCCAAGCACGAGTTGGACGCCGGGAATCTTTTCACGGAAGAACTGCTCTTTCTCCAGCAAGTATCCGTCGAAGGCTTCGTAGGTCTGGATGTCGGCTTTGTTGAATTCGCTCTCGATGATGATCACGACGGGTTTGCCGTTGCGGTGGGCGTTGAGGTTCGTGGCGAGTTCCTCGGCGAGGCGTTGCCAGCCCGCTTTGTCTTTCTGCGCTCCGTGGAGCGTCGAGTAACAACCGTTCTCGACGCAGTTCTTGCTGATGTCGTCGCCCCAGTAGTAGAAGTGGACGACGGGCGTGACGCCGTTGGCGACGGCGCGGTCGACGGCGGCGTTGGTCCCGGCCCAACCGCTCTTGAGGTTCCAGACGCCGACCCAGAGCGTCGCGTAGTCCGCTGGCACTCCGGCCTGTTTTTGGGCGTCCATGGAGTTGATGTCCATTCCGAATAGGATCCGCGGGGTGGAATCTTGCGCGCTTCCGGCGGGCGTCACAGCGGCGAAGATCGTGACGAGAAGGATGAGCGTTGCCGAGGCGGCGATTCCTAGTTTCCACTGAGGAGATTTCATGGCCAGTTCCCACTTTTTTTGAGCCGTCTACCCGCTCAGGGGACTCCCGAGAACGAGTCACGTCTCAGAACAATCGTTGTTCGTACCAGAAGAAGTACCCTGCGCGAAATTTGATGATTGTTCGATTATCCACACACACGCGGACGTGGCAGTCTACGTGGCTTTCGTGGGCATGACACGCGAAACGCGACGAAATGGGCCGTTTTGACGAAGACGGACCGATAATTCGGCTAGCGGAACAAAAACACGGGCGTCAAAGCCAATGCTTCGACCATTCCGTCTTCCAAGATCTGGGCATCCACGACGTACACCCGGCCCACGGCAGGCTGCGTGATGTTCCACCGCAGGGACCGTTGAGCATCCCCATCGCGCAACAAGATCTCCCCGGCGGCCGGATCGAAATGGGCCACAGTGCCCTTGAACCGATAGGGACCAGGCTCCGTGGCGGCCTCGAGATCATCCGTCCAGAAGGTACCATCGTGGTAGGCCACGCTCAAGCCAAGGAGCACCAAGGTCGTGACGACCGCGATGGTGACGCGTGCCGTCCCGGGGCGCCGCGGCTCGACCGGAGCCAAAGTTGCCTGGGGTTCCACGATTCGCGCCAACGACCCAAGACGCATTACGGTTTCGGAACACTAGGTGTTTTATGGTGCCCCCTTTTGGACGAGGGCCGTGCCCACCCGGATCCCCACGGATCATCCGCGTTACGCGAGCCTCGTGACGCGCGAACACATCAAGGACGCCCTCGCGCGCGGCCTCATCCACGAAACCGGCTTGATCGCGCACGGACGCGGCGAAGCGTTCGATTACTTGCTCGGCGAAACGAGTCCCCCGTGGTCGCGACGCGTCGCGCGCGCCGCCGCTGCCGCATTGCTGTCCGCCAAGCAACCAGTATTGTCCTGCAACGGCAACGTCGTGGCGCTTGCCGCCAAGGAATGCGTCGAAGCGGCAAAGGCGACCGGGGCGCGGCTCGAAGTGAACCTGTTCCACCGCACCGAAGACCGCGTCAAACGCCTCGTGCGCGAACTCGAAAAAATGGGCGGGAAAAATGTTCTCGGCCCCAACCCCGACGCACGCATCCCAAAACTTTCCAGTGACCGCGCCAAATGTCACAAAGACGGCATCTTCGGCGCCGACGTCGTCCTCGTCCCCCTTGAAGACGGCGACCGTTGCGAGGCCCTCGTCAACATGGGCAAGACCGTGATCGCCATCGACCTCAACCCGCTTTCACGCACGGCGGTCCGGGCAAGCATCACGATGGTCGACGAACTCCGACGAGCCCTCCGGTTGATCGCGTCCGAAGCCCGCGACCTCAAGGAGACCACCCTCTCCCCCGCCCGGCTCAAACGCGTCGCCTCCTCCTGGAACAACGCAAAGGGCCTGGCCCAGGCGCGGCTCTTCATGGCACGGCGTCTTCGGACCTTCCCGGCTTGACACATCAACCAAGGCGCCCAACAACTACTTCAATTCCCGGACTTCCAGGTGCCCTTTGTGCAGGTGGCCAGCTACCGGCTGACACTCCTTGACCCGGCCCTCTTCTGGCGCAAGGTGACGATGCTCGTCGTCTTCTTCGGCCTCTTCATCCCCCTCAAGATGTACCAAGAACAACTCCTCTACTGGTACGTCGTTTTCCTCGTCCTCTTGCACGTGTACATCCTGTTCGTGTTCCTCTACCGGGTCCGCTGGAGGGTGCTTGCCGAGAACCGCAAAGCGTTCGCCGTCCGGCTCGTCGCCATCGCCACCTTCACCGTCCTCTTGACCGTGATCAAGGTCGGCGTCACCCTGTCCGAACTCCTCATGTTCGTCGGACTCTCCGGCCTCGTCCACCTGGCGCTCCTCTTGAGCCTCACCGTGAAGGCGCGACAACTCGAAGCCTCGCCCATGGCGACCGACGCCTAGAAAAACCGCGACCCTCTCGGCCCGGCCCGACCATGTGGCGCACGAAATACTCCACCGAGGTCCAACCGTCGGACCACGGGACCACCGTCCGTTTGGCCGGCTGGATCGAGGAAAGCCGCAACCTCGGCAAGATCGCGTTCCTCGTCGTGCGCGACCGCGACGGCGCCTTCCAGGTCGTGCTCCCCAAATCGAAGGTCGGCGACGAGACGTTCGAGCGCCTCACGAAACTGAACCGCGAATCCGTCGTCGCCTTCGAAGGCAAACCCGCCGCCACCAAATCCACCCAGTTCACCTGGGAGATCTTGCCCGAAAAATACTGGGTCCTCTCCGAAGCCGCGGCCCCGTTGCCGCTTGGCATCACCGACCAGGTCAACATCGAGATCGACACGCGTCTTGACTCGCGGTTCATGGATCTTCGCCGAAAAGAACCCAAGTCCATCTTCAAGATCCGCAACACGGTCCTCGCCGCGGGACACCAATATCTTCGCGGGAACGGGTTCGTCGAGATCCACAGTCCCCGCATCATCGGCAGCTCGAGCGAAGGCGGAACCGACGTGTTCCGCGTGAAATACTTCGAGAACGACGCGTACCTCAGCCAGTCCCCGCAACTCTACAAGCAGGCCATGATGGCCACCGGCTTGGACCGCGTCTACGAGGTCGCCACGTACTTCCGCGCCGAGAAGCACAACACGGTCCGCCACCTCAACGAGATCACCGCGTTCGACCTCGAGATGGCGTTCATCGAAGACGAAGAAGAAGTCATGCACACGATCGAAGGCTTGATGGCCGCCATCTGGAAACGCGTCGCCACCGACCACGTGAAAGAACTCCAGATCCTCAACAAAGAAGTCCCCATCCCGAATCAGCCGTTCAAGCGGATCACGTTCCACGACGCCGTCGAACTCCTCTGGAAAAACGGCGTCCAACTGCCCCGGCGCCAAGGCGTGCACGCGGGCGAGAAAGAGACGTGGAGCTTCGAGATCGGCAACGTGGAGGAGAAAAAACTCGGCGAGATCCTCCAGAAAGAGGGACACGACTTTTTCTTCATCACCAAGTTCCCCCTCGTCGAGAAACCGTTCTACTGCATGCCCGAGCACGGCAAGATGAGCGACACCTGGAGCCGCGCCTTCGACCTGGAGTACCGCGGCGTCGAACTCCTCTCCGGCGCCCAACGCATCAACGACGCCAACCTCCTCGTGGAAGGACTGCAACGCAAGGACCTGGATCCCAAGTTCTTCGAAGGCTACCTCAAAGCGTTCCGATACGGCATGCCACCCCACGGCGGATGCGGCATCGGTGTCGAACGCATCCTGATGCAAATGTTGGACCTGCCCAACATCCGAGAAGCCGTGTTGTTCCCGCGCGACCGACACCGGCTCACGCCTTAGGGCCGTTGCGGCGCTGGTCGCGTTTCTTGCGAGGCCACCAGAGGGCGGCGTCCTTGAGGCGGCTCGCCCCGCGTTTGACGCGTTTCATGAGCCGACGAGCCCACACGAACTCGGCCGCCAACATGCTCAACCCGAACAATGCAAGCGGCCAGCCGGGGATCCCGGGGACGAACCCGAGAAGGAACGCGAAGAGGATGATGGTGAACGCGAACACGATCTTGATGAGCCGCCAGGCGCGCTTCATGAGCCCCGGAGCCGGGGTGGGAGGCGGGACTCCGGCGACTGGCGTAGCCTCCGGATCCGGATGGGGAAGCATAGACCGTGGGCCCGCTGGGACGCGCTTGTGTTTTGCCAAGAGACGTCCCTTTCAGCTTGCGACGCCTTTGTACCTTGTGGGTGTGTCATCGTACCATCCCTAAAATCCGAGAAGCCGCATGCCCCGCCGTTGGCCACGGAGCTTGCCGCAGACACGGTGACGCAGTACCTCGTCGGCCGCGGCCTCCTACCTGCCGGAGCGGCCTCGGTCGAGGAACTCGGCGGCGGGGTGAGCTCCCGCGTGTTCCTCGTCGCCTCGAACCGGCGACGGCTCGTCGTGAAACAACCGCTTCCCCGGTTCCGCGTGCGCGACGAGTGGCTCGTCGACACCGACCGCATCACCGTTGAAGCCAACTTTTTGCGCCACATCGGCAGCCGCCTTCCATCCGGTTCATTGCCGGAATTCGTCCTTTTCGACGAACCCGAACAGGTGCTCGTCGTGACGGCCGCCCCGCCCCACTTTCGACCGTGGAAAACCTCGCTCCTCGCAGGCGACGCCGATCCCCGCCTCGCCCAAGCCGCCGGAGCACTCCTCGGAAAGATCCACCGCATCGGCATCGAAGATCCCACCCTGCGCTCGACCTTCGAGCAGTCGAGGCTGTTCGACCAACAACGGGTCGACCCCTACCTGCGGACGTTGGTCACGCGCCACCCCAAACGTGCCCCCGCACTGCGCAACGTGATCGCGCACCTCGAGAACGACCGGACCACGTTGATCCACGGCGATTTCTCTCCCAAAAACATGTTGACCGACGCACGCGCGCTCCTATTGGTCGACCACGAAGTCGCCACGTGGAACGATCCGCTCTTCGATGTGTCGTTCTTCCTCAACCACCTCGTACTGAAGTTTGCCCACCTGGAAGGCTCCGAGGCCATCGCGGAATGCGTGCACGGTTTCCTGGATGCCTACGCGGCCGCGGCGCCGCCCATTGCACGCGAACGACTGCAACAACCATCGCACCTCTTACCGGCTTTGATGTTGGCGCGGGTCGACGGCAAAAGCCCCGTCGAGTACCTCAAGGAGCCGGCACGCGATGAGGTCCGGACCCGGGCGGGAAAATGGTTGGACGCGCCGCCTAGGCCGTTGACGGAGTATGTTTCGAAGGCGCTTGTCGCTTAGCTAAAAGAATAAAGAATCTACGTCACCGAACCGAACGTGAACCTTGCAGGATCATTGTTTGTCCTTTCTAAAGGGCGACAGGACACTCGCCAGGATGAATCCGAGAAGCGCTGCCATAGCTGGCGCCGCTGGGACTCCGACCGCTGGGTCTTGGTTGGTGGACTTTGTCTGTGCAACTGCGAAGGTACCTTGGCGGTTTTGGGCGTCGACCTCGACGGTCGTTGCGCTCTGGAACATGGAGGTGGCGTAGCATCCGCTTGCCGTCGTGGTGGGCAGCGTCGTCGGTTCTTCGTCGGCGTGTCGGATGATGGCGAGTCGAGGAGTCAGTGGCGTCCGGTCCACACCGGAGACGGCCCAAAGCTGCACGGTCTCGTCGTCCAGATCGCGAGAGCCGAACGGCGTGTAATACGAGGCGGCGACGCACCACTCGTCGCCCCGTGGTTCGACGCGCAACCCCCCGGGTTGAAGGGGGTCGGATACGAGTAGGATGAATCGGCTTGGCGGGGAGGGGCTCGTTGCCATCGCCCAGCTTCCTACGGGAATTCCTTGCGCGGCGGAGCAGAGTTCGAACAGGATCTGAAGCCCGAAAGGAGCGTTACCTTGCCAAGCCCGAAGGGTGGAAGGGAGGGGCATGGAAAGGCCGACTTCCCACGTTTGTTCGTTGTTTGACGTTTCCGCTCCGAAGGGTTGCGAATCGGCCTTGGACAGTTCCTGAACGAGGGCCCCATCCTCGGAGTTCACGAGACGCACGGTGGCGGTCAGGACGACGTTGGTCGGCAACGCCTGCGTGGAGTCCCTTCGCAAGTACGCGAAGATTTCGCCGTTGCCTTGCGTCGTAACATTGGCCAGCAAAGGGAACGAGTTCCCGCCCCCCTGTTGCGGCCAACTCGTCGCCAAGCACGTTTGCCCCGCTTCCATCGGGATCCCGGCGGTTTGCTCGCTGCTCGACGTCGATAGGCCCCATCCATCGGGCGCGACCGGATTGGCGTAGAGGAAGACGGGCACGGGGCCGGACCGCAACGGCAGTTCCGACCCCACGCTGTCGCGGGGATCACAGTGCTTCGCGCACGTCGTCGCGGGCTGCTGTGCCGCCACTCCCGGAGCGAGGAGCACCACGATTAGTAGCGACCAGTACCGCACAAGCCTCCCTTTCGCCGGGGCGGCCGATTTAATGTTTATGGGCCCGACTGAGCTCATGTAACCCAAGTAATGTCGAGTGTGTTGGCGATGATGCGGGCCGCGTGAGCCAGTCGGCCCCCGGTTCACGGTTGAATCGGTCGGAGAGAATTCTCGGCCCTTGAAGATTGGGTGGCCGCAGTCGCCCTTGCCCAAAACAAGATAAACTCGGGCCGCCGCTTGGACGGTTAATACCGATGCCCCGCCAAGCTTTCGTTGCATTCCTCTTCCTTGCACTGCTTGGCGCGACGACGGTCTCAGGCTGCCTTTCACCCGAAAACTCGACGAATGCAACCGAAGGCGGCGTGCCAACGACATTGCCAACGGACGCGCTGGGCGATGCGATCTCCGTCCCTGCGCTGCTGGTGACGAACAAGACCCTAGGTGATTTTGGGCTCCAGGTTTCAGCGAGCTTTGGCGAGGGAACGTCAGGCACGTGCAAGATGGCGGTGAATGCGACGGGGCGGCTGAGCAACAACCGGCCCCAGCTTCTCACGTTGGCACGCGGCTTCAATCGGAACGGCGAGTACGTGGTGGCCGGAGGCGGCTTCAACGCGCACCCGGTCCAAGTTCATGCGGCGGACGCCATCGATACGCGAACCGTTCTCACGCAGGACGAAGACTGGTGGGCCTTCCGAGGAACCTACTCGTTCTTCTCCCGCGGCCCCGGGAACTTCACGTTCTTCATCGGCGCAAACGGCGTTGAACTGCCGCCACCCGACGCTCCCGTGAATAGTGGTCAGGCGCGGACCGCATCGTTCGAAATCTCGACGTTGTGTGCTAATGCCACGGCCGTCACGATGAGCCAGGCCCGAGAGTTGACCTTGTTCTGGGACCAGAACGTCAGCGGCGGCATCGGCATGGGAACTTGGGCCACGCGGACCAGTGTGAGCATGATGGACGCCGCCGAACGCGTCTTCGCCTCGGACTCGGTGTCCGTTGTTATGTTCGTGCAAGATCCTCAGCGGACCCTGGGAACGATCACCGTGGAAACGCCCAATGCGAGCTCGGTTTGGAGTCCCCCCGATGATGGGCGGCACGTTGTCAGCTACGAGGGCGGACCCGGTCGGTACCGAGTCAGTCTCTCGATCGCGAGCG
>CAYOZB010000044.1:0-20721 GCA_964408365.1 uncultured Halobacteriales archaeon
CCACCGGCGTCATCGGCCAACTCCTCAACATGGAGAAAGTCGAGGCCGGGATCAAGGGCGCGTTTGCCCAACTCGATGAGAACGAGCGCGGCGCGGCCGCCGAGGACATCATGACGACCGACACTGTCCCGAAACAGATCGTCGTCGAGGTCCCCGTGGGCACCAAGATGTTCCGCCTCGCCGGCATCGCGAAGGGCAGCGGCATGATCGCCCCGAACATGGCGACGATGCTCGGCTTCTTCGTGACCGACGCCGCCTGCGACGCCGTGACGTTGCAGAAGATCATGAGGGATAGCGTCGACGAGACCTTCAACATGGTCAGTGTGGACCACGACACGTCCACCAATGATTGTGCCATGATCCTTGCCAACGGCGCCAGCAACCTCGCGGTCGGCAAGGAGATCCAACTCCCGGTGTTCAAGCAAGCCTTGGACTACGTGACCATGCATTTGGCGAAGACGATCGCCCGAGACGGGGAAGGAGCGACGAAGCTCATCCTCGCGACCGTCAACGGCGCCGCCACCAAGAAGGACGCGCGCCTCGCGGCCAAGAGCGTCATCAACTCCCCATTGGTCAAGAGCGCCGTCCACGGAGCGGACCCGAACTGGGGACGCATCCTCTGCGCGGTCGGCTACTCGGGCGCCAAGGTCGAACTCGACCAAGTGGTGCTCAAGGTCGGCAGTGAAACGGAGAAGATCGAACTCCTCTCCCGCGGCGAACCGTTGGCGTTCAACCGCGAGCAGGCTCGCGTCCTGTTGCAGGGCGAACAGATCCACATCGTGGTGGATTTGGGACTGGGGACGCAGTCCGCCACTGCCTATGGGTGCGACCTGTCTCGCGAATACGTCGACATCAACGCGCACTACACGACGTAGCCGGAGTCAACGTCGTCGCCGTTTCCCCTTCGGGGGGAACTTACGCCCTTCGGCTGCCGCGCGCTCCAATGCCGCATATGTTTCGTCATGGTCCGGGTGAACCCGGAACTGCTCGGCCCGAAAAGCGGGCGGCGACATCAGATGCGTCGGCCCAACGCCACGGCACGCCGGAGCTTCTCGTTGCCGCTGAACGTCCACTGGATGCCTTTGCTTCCTTCGACAATCATGCGATGATCGTAGAGGTACTGAAGCGCCCGGTTCAGGCGCGCCGACGTGGTTCCAGCGTGCAGCGCCTTCAACTTCGCGTGCAAATAATTTCGGCTCACGGGAACGCCCGCCTGGCGCAATACGGCCTCCACGCGCTCCAGCGTTGTCACTTGGACATCCACGGCAGGCTTCTCCCCGAGCATGGTCATGGTAATCGCATAGGTTGCAGGGGGTTAAGAACTTTAGGCCCCAAAGCTCCTTTCCCCCCCTTGGTCAACCGCCCTCGCGGGGTACGTCTGACGGAATGCCGCGTGCGTTCACGCAGGGGCGGCCCCAACCTATTTATGTATAATACTGTAAATTACTGGTTAATGCCAAAAGTCACGTTCGAGGTGCCCCCCGAACTCAAACGCCGCATGGACGCCCATCCGGAGATCAACTGGAGTTCCGTGTTCCGACAATCCATCGACCGCCAGTCGAAGGCGGCCGAGATTGCACAACAGATCTTGGATGAGCAATCCGATCCGCGCGTTCAGGCCCTTGCGGCCGCGTTGAAGACCGGCGCGGCGGGCCGGTACCGCGAGGCCCACCGTGCGCGTCGTCGTTGACGCAAACGTCCTTGCCGCGGCCCTCGTCCGACCAGGAGGCTGGACGGCCGCGCAACTAGCGCGCACGGACGTCGAATTCGTGGCCCCAGAGTGGCTTGCTGCTGAACTCAAGGACCATCAAACGGAATTCGCGGAAAAGGCTCGATGCGGCCTGGAGGAGTGGCGCCGCCGTTGCCAGACGGTGTTGGGTCGGATTCGCCTCATCCCTTCGGCCGAACTCCGTCCGCATCGAGATCACCGATTCGTCAGGGCCATCGAGGCCATCGATCCCGACGATGTTCCGTACGTCCTCACGTTCCTTGCCGCGGGCGCAGATTTCGTCTGGACAAGGGACGCAGCGATCCAAGCCGTCTTGCGCGAGCGCGCTGGCCCCGTGATTCCGTAGGCCGACCCGAGGTTGTGAAAGGATCTCTAGACTGGGCGGCGCGGATCCGCGTCAGCGGCACGTCAGCTCGCCGATGACATCCCCGACACCCGGCGTCCACGTGTCAGTCGTACCGTGGAAGTCCACGAGGCCCGCGAGGCCGGACGAGGCCGTGCCCGCGATGTACGCGTAATCCCCGTGGACCCGGACGACGCCCGAGGGGCCTGGCTCGGGGACGAGGTAGGCATCGTTCGAGTACTCGAATGTGCCTTCCCCGCACCCGGCCACCTTGCCCGTGAAAACGTAGATCTCCGTGCCCGAGACGCCCGGGCGCGCCGCGTCCGGGTAGATGCGGCCATGGAATCGCGCCGACCCTTGGAAATCGCCCGTGTTGCGCACGTCGCCGCCGAAGTAGTATTCGCACACCCACGGCGCCGACGGATCGCAATAAGGCCGTTGGGCGGCGACGTAATGGTCTGCTTCCCAATGGAACTTGATGGGGTAGGCTCGCGTCGGCGCGCCGGACGGGTGGGCCTGCGGATCGGCCGGAGGTTCCGCGGCCGGTTGGACGGCGGAGAGCGGGGCATCGGCGACCGTAGCGGGCCGGGAATCGCCGGGGGCCGCGCAACCGGCCGCGCTAGCGATCAAGAGCACAAGGGCCGGAACCCAGTTGGAGGACATGGGACCCGACGGCTGCGCCGGGCCTCATATGGGTTTCCAGCCTTGTGGCTGGCACGGGCGGTCCCTTCCTACCAACTCGCGGCGACCAAGGGCCCTCCCGTCGACATCGACCTGAACGCGACCTGCAACGGGCCCCGTGCCCCTGTTTGCAGTTTCCGCACTGCCAGGCGCCTTGCGGGGCTCCGCCTCGCCGACGACTACCAGCCATCTGGCTGGGATCCGTTAAGTCGAGCACCGCAGCGTCAACCCCCTATGACGCGATCCACAACCGCGGCGACAACCCTGCTCCTGTTCCTATTGGCCGGGTGCTTCAGTGGCCCTAGCCCAACCGAGTCGTCCGCGGCCGCGCCGAGCGCCCCACCCCAAATGCCGACCTCAGACGTCAAGCACGAAGGGCCGCTTGTCGCCATCCCGATCCACTCGTTGGTCACGACGGAAGGCATCATGTCCGTCGAACAAGTCGCCTGTTTCGACCCCGAGAACCCCATGGCCGCTCCCCGTCCGGGCGGTTGCGAATGGCAAATGATGATGTTCCTCAACACGACCGGTACGTTCACGGGCCGCTTCACGGACTTCTTCCACTTCCATTTCGCCGCGGACGGAAAGACGATCGTCGCGCGCGGGACGCGGGTCTTCACGGGAGCGATCGACGGATGCGGCTCGGGCGTGCTGACTCTCGACCTGGACGGCCTGGCGACGTTGGTGCCGAACGCGGAGAAACCCGGATACCTCCACCTCGTGGAGCCGCCCATGACGCTCCTCCCGGGAAGCACGACCAACGGATTGGCCCGCGTCGAAGCCGCGACCGTCACCACCGAAGGGAACGTCACGTTCAATTCGCACGGGGCGGTCACTTCCCAGGATGGAAGGTTGGGAGGCACGATCTGGTGCCGGCCTGGCCCGGCGGCCCAGGGTCGCCCCGATCACGCGGGCACGACGGCGATGCCGGTCTCCGGCCATTTCACCATGGACAATTCCCAGACCGAGAGTCAGGTCTCCTGCGACTTGGACGCCAAGAACTGCGAATACCAGCCCGACCTCTTCCTCGACCTCGCCGGAACCCTGACCGGCCGCATCATCGACCACGGCCATTTCCACCCGACCAAGGACCCCTCCGACCCGACGCGGGGGGATTCCTACGGGGAGCGGATCTTCACGGGCTCCGTCGCCGGATGCGGCTCGGGGACCATGACGGGAATCGTGCAGGGCCCCACACACCTCGACCCCTCCGTCGGGAACATCATCCACATGCGGGAACCCTTGACGCTCCTCGTGCCGGGTTCCACGACCACCGGATTGGGCGCCCTTCGCGACATCGAATTCTTCTTCGAATGGAACATGACACTGTCGGGCGCCATCCGCGACGGCACCGTCAAAGGGACCGCCTGGTGCGAGAAAGGAACGGACGCGGCCGCGCCCAAGGACCACCAGGAAGCCCGGGCCGTTCCGGCCACCTTCAAGACCACGACGGATGGGTTCCTCGGGTTCAAGACCGCCAATTGCGGCCACGACCCGGCGGCGCCCTTCGACTGCGACGCGTACCCGACCCAATACCTTTACGCGAACGCCCCGTGGCGTTCCATGATCCTCGACCAAGCGCACCTGCACCAGTACGAGAACGGGACGATTTGGACGTACGCCGAAAGAACGTTCTGGGGCGAAGTCCCGGGATGCGGGTCCGGGATGATGACCCTCCGCCTTTCAGGCGTCCTTCCGGCCACGGCCCCGGTAGTCGGCAAGCCCGGCTACCTGCACATGGTGGAACCCACGATGCGCCTCGTCCCAGGATCGACCACAACGGGGCTTGCCGGTCTCGTGGACGCCGAGCTCACCGGAGACCTCGTGTTCACCGGCCCCGCCGCAGGGACGGACACGTTCACGGGCACCGTGTGGTGCCGCTGAGGACGCGATCCTCATGCTGTGGAGCCGCCGTCCCGAGCAAGTGCTGATGAACGCGAAGGCCCGTGACGAAGCCATGAAGCGCCCCGCCGCCGACATGGACTACGGACGCCTCGCCGAGTTTCTCAGCGCTCTCGCATATCCGGCGCGACTCGAACTCCTCCGGATCCTGCGCTTCCCCCACCTCGCGGGCGACATCAAGCTCACGCCCCTCCGACTCGAACCCGGGGCGAACCCGGAGCGTCCCGCGAGCAAGCAGACGATCCAGGCCCACATCGATAAACTCGTAGACGCGGACCTCGTCCGCGTCGAGGAGACCGGCCCGGGCGCCCGGAAGGCGCACGTGTATAGCGTCAACAGCCAGAAAGTGTACGCGGTAACCGAGGAGCTGCGACGCGTGTCCACCATCTACGCGGGGCGCGGCGCCGTGGGCGACGTCACCGGCACCCTCATCCATCGTGCGCACAAGGACGAGACCCCCGGAGGCCCCCGCCTCGTGCTCGTGCACGGCCTGTACGAAGGGAAATCGTTCCCGCTGGACGAGCGCATCGCGGCTGAGGGGGCCTGGGTGATCGGGCGCCGCCGGGGCCTCGCAGTCTCGCTCGACTACGACCCGTACGTTTCCTTGGAGAACAGCGTCGTGCGGCGCAACGGCAACCAGCTTACCATCGAAGATCTGCCCGCGAGCAAGAACGGGATCACGGTGAACTGGGAACCACTCGCCAAAGGCAAGGGCCGCGTCCTCAAACCGGCCGACGTGCTGGGCGTGGGTCGCTCGATTCTCGTGTTTTCGATGGACTAACGGCCCCGGCGGGCCGTCGCAGCGCGGCGGCCAGTGCGCGGCGCATCTCCACCGCGGTCCCGAAGCGCTTCTCCGCATCGAAAGCCCGGGCGAACCATGTGCGCAACGGCGACGGCGACAGGGTCACCTTGACGCGAGGGGTGGCGCCCACGCGCATCCGCATCTCGACGGGGGTTTCTTCAGGCAGCGGCTCGACGACGGGGCGGCCTTTCTTTGCCTCATAGAGGGTGGCCGCCGCGCTGTAGAGGTCGCTCGCGGCCGTTACGCGCTTGCCGCGGGCCTGCTCCGGCGACATATACTGCACGGTGCCGGACTCGGAACTTCCGGTCGTCGTCTCAAACCCAGGAAGATGAGCGATCCCGAAATCCGCCAGCTTGGCCCGGCCGTCGCGGGTCAGGAGGACGTTGCTCGGTTTGACGTCGCGGTGGACCGCGCCGGTCGCGTGCACGGCCTCGAGGGCCGCGAGGATGTCGTCCGCGACGCGCGCGAAGGCGGTGTCGGACAACGGACCGCTCGTGGCGATCCGTTCCTTCAAGGAACCGCCGTCCACGTACTCCATGACAATGATCGCCTGGTCGCCAAGGTTCTCGACGTCGTACATGCGGACCACGTTGGGATGGTCGATCGCGGCCGCCGCACGCGCCTCCCGCGAGGATTGGTCGGCGTTCTCGGCCGGGAGCGCCTTGAGGACGACCTTTCGACGCATCCGCAGGTCGGTCGCCAGGAAGGCTCGACCGCCTCCGCCCGCGCCGAGTTCGCGTTCGACACGGTACTTGCCCAGGACGGTCGCACCGGGCGTGATTCGGGCCGGCCGCGTCGGTCCGGGGCTTCCTTGAAGTGCGGAAAGGATCACATCGTGGTCTCGTTGCGTCAGGCCTAGACTGTTCCGCAGGTCCCGCAGGACCATGGCCTGGCCATCGTCGAGGGTCCCATCGAGGCGCGTCGCGTCCCGCAGGGCCTCCCGGTACACTTCGACTTTCTTGCGCGTCAGGTAATCCGGGTTCCGAGAGACGCCCGGGAACATCCGGTCGGCCAAGGAGTTCGCGAGGTGACGGATCGGGGCGATCGCGATGAGGAGAGCGCCGACGGCGGCGCCGCCCACGAGGACGCCGTACTGTTGCAGGTATTGCTGCGCGACGGCGCTCGCACCGATGAATCCGGCCAATAGGATCGCGGCCATTGTGGTTCGTGCGACGGCGGCCTTGAGGCGAAGTTCGAAGTCGAAGATCTGGTAGCGCAGCAGGGCAAACGCGACCAGAGAGGCGAACGCGAACTGGAGGATCGCGTTGAGCAGGTCGGGGCCCACGATGTCGGTCGGGTTGAGGAACCAGTAGACCAGGGCGATGGCGACGCCGACGTCCTGCGTGGTGAACGCGATTAGGTACGCCTTCCCGCGTCGGCGCGCCGCGGTCCCTGAAGTCGTCCGACGGAAGGCGTCGATGGCGGCGATGAACGCGAACACGACGAGGGCAAGGTAGACGAGCAAGCCGAGCCGCATGAACGGCGCAAATTCCCACGTCCAGCCGTGTCCGGGGACGTGCGTGCCGGGTTCGATGAGGACCTGGCGGGGGAACGCGACGACAACGACGGCGCAGATCGTCGAGGCCGCGACGAGGCCCCACCGGACGACGGGGTGGCGGAACGGACGGGTCAAGGGCGTATCGAGCACGTAGCTCATGAACCACGGGTACACGCCCAAGATCAGGAACCCGCAAGCCCAAAGGACGACTGTGGCCCAGTAGTCGAAGGCGCGATTGTCCACCAAGGTCCCGACGACGCCGGGCGGGATGGTGACCGCCTTGCCGACCAACAGGATCGCGAGCGTCCGGTTGACGCCGCGGCGCGGGCCGGCCGCGAGGACGACGCCCGCGAGCGTGAACTCGAACACCACCGCGACGACGGTGAGGATGGCGACGAAGACGGCGAGGCTGACCATTCCCAACCCGATGCCCCCCAAAGCCGGAGGGGGCGTCGGGACAGCCACGAGACTGGCAAGATATAAGGCCTGGGTGCGCCGACTCAGCCGAAATGACATCTGGGTGGACGTTGTCGGTTGCACTGTTCCTGATCGGGGTCGTCGCGGGTTGTACTGGAGCAGGCGCCCCAAGCGCGGGGGGCGTCTCGAGCGCGGACGCCGACGGGCAAGACGACCGCTCCGGCGGCCACGGCGAACAAGACAAGGCGACGCGTGAAATCGCCGTGGATTCTTGGGCCAAGGAGACCTTCCTTCCCACCGTTCCTCCCTACTGCGACCCCGCCCAACCCGGGGTATGCGAACTTTACACGACCGGGGAACTCAACCTGACCGGGTCGTTCGCGGGCGACGGCCCGATGGTGGCCCGGCAACGATGGGACACGACCTCGAATTCGCTGTGGGTCGAACGCAAGGTCTGGTTCACGGGGAAGGTGGCAGACTGTGGGTTCGGCTCCCTCACGTTGGCCTTCCAAGGACACCTGGAACCGGACACGGGCGCCGGGACACGGTTGCGCGCGGACGTTTGGATCCTGCCGGGCTCGCCCTCGAGCGGACTGGTCGGCATCGTCGACTTCCAGGGCAAGGTCGACCAGACGCAGACGCCTGCCGCCGACCACCAACCCTGGGGCCACGTGACCGGCACCATTTGGTGCCGGTAGCCATTCGCGCTCCGCCCAAGACGGTTGACGTATTCCTTCTCAAGGCCCAACCGACTCAGAAACCGAATCGCCGCGGCCCCAGTTCGTCCAAGGCGCCCGAAGGCAGTCAAACGGCTGGTCACCGAGAAGAAGGCGCTCGCGCCCGAGACCTAAGTCGCCAGCCAGTTGGTTGGAAACCTATAACCTCAAGGCGGGACCCTCGTCGTCGCATGGCCCGCCAAACGCTTGCCCTCGTGACCCTCATCCTCGTCGGAGCCCTTTCGGGCTGCACCGGCTCGAAGCCGCCAGCAGTTGCCTCGGAGTCTGCGGGACCAATGATCTCTGACGCTGAGACGGCCGCGAGCCCGAGCAAGGAGCCAGCGGTCGAGAAAAATGCTGCACCGATCAAGGCCATCCCGATCGAAGCTTGGGGAACCGAGATGCTCACGCCCGTGGGGCCTCCGGCGTGCGACCCCGCTAAGCCGTGGGTCTGCGACGTCTATGCCGTCGGCACCGCCAACGCCACCGGCACGATCGTCGGAGAAGGTCCAATTATCGCCCGGCACCATTGGGACCTGGAGACCAACTCGCTCTGGGTGAGCCGATACATTACGTTCCATGGGAGCGTCGTGGGCTGCGGTACCGGGAGTTTTGATCTCTACTTGGAGGGTCACATCGCCCCGGACGTGAATGGCGCCGCGCGCCTTGTCGGCAGGGGCATGGCGGTGCCCGGTTCTGGGACCGGCGAACTCGCGGGCGTCGTGGAGTACAATTTTCCCATCGACCAGTCGGCCGAACCCGCGGCCGGTCATATGCCGTTCGCGCACTTCACTGGAACCATGTACTGCGGGTGAGGGGACGCAGTCCGCCACGGCGTACGGGTGCCAAGTGGTTTTGGACTGGCTCACCACTTTTGACGTACGCCCGAGGTTCGCGTAGAACTACGCGGGGGCGACCGCCTTTTTGGCGCGCTGCTTGGACCGCAAGATCTGGAGGACCTGCTTCGGGTAGTCGGGGTTGCTGATGAAGCGACGCAGATGCCGGGCCGACGTCACGGTGACCCCGACGATGGAGGCCACGCGCTCCACTTGCGCTTGGAGTTCGCCCACGTCATCACCGTAGATCACGTACCAGGCGCCATGTAAGAGAGAGCCGCGCGCGAAGAGATTCGGTAGCAATCGGTCGATCTCCGCCTCGGCCGCGCTCCGCTCCATTCCGGCAAGGGGCAAGGTGACCTGCAATTGGCGCAGGACCACACCGGTGCTCATCGCGCCTCGGCCGTACGGGTAGATGCGAAAGGCGCCGGCTTCCCGCATGCGTTCATGGCGGCGCTGCAGCGTCCGCGCATTCATGCCGAGCCGGGATGCCAACTCGTCCATCGCCGCGTAGGGATCCTCAAGCAGGGCCTCCAAAATGGACAGGTCGGCCTCGTCAAGTTCGTAATGGGGCATGACCGGCCAATCCCGCGTCGCGTGGATCATCCACGAAACCTCGGTTCCACCGAGAAGCCGGACCACTTTCTTCGCGAGGACCTCGAGGGCCGCGTCGTCCTCGGCAATCAATCCCGGTTCCCAACCTTCGAGCATGTCGTTGACGTAGAAGACGCAGGATAAGCCGAGCACTTTCCATAGCAACGCGTCCGTGCGACGCTCGAGAGGCATCGGCACAAACAGCCGGCCGATCGCAAGCCCGACCACGGTCGGTGTCGGGAGAACGGTAAAGGGCAGCAACCAACCGGCTTCCTCCATGCGCTTCACCCGCGCGAAAACGGTGTTGGGATGCATTCCGACGACTCCCGCCACGGCCTCGATAGACTGTCGTTGCGACTGGAACCGGCCGGCGCCCGCCTTCGTCAGCTCACGTAGAATGGCGATGTCGGTGCTGTCCACGGCCAGCTTGCGCACCGGCAGCGAGTTCACGGACCAGCCACTTCCGTGCCGGCGCATATATATTGGCGCGGGGGCGGGGCGGGTTTGGGTGTCGCCAACCCACAGCCGCGCGGGGCAGAGGTTCTTGCCGGCCACCTGATTGGTAGGGCATGCGTGGACGAATCGCTCCGAAAACGGTTTGCTTGAGCCTTCTCCTTCCTTTCACCCTCTTCGCGGGCTGCTTGGGAACCGAAGCCGCGACCATCAACGAAGTGGCGGCCATCCAAGCGCCTTCGCCCGCCGCCTCCCCGGCCCTCCACGACCCGATCCGAGCGGTCTCAATCCACGCGTTCTGGGACGAAGCGTTCACGGGCGCGGGCGCATCGTGCGGCGCTAGCAAACCGGCCCTTTGCGAACCCTACCTGACAGACTCCGCGAACTTCACGGGAGGCCTTGAGGGGCAGGCGCTCGGCGCAATACGAGGCGCGCCCGGACCAGGTCCCGACTACATCGGCTTCGAAAAGAATCCTTTCGTGTTCACGGGATCCATCCCCGGGTGCGGGTCTGGGTCGCTTGCATTCATTGTCAAAGGATGGTTTCACCCGGACGAGGCCGGAATCCGAACGTACGAAACGATCTCGCTGGTCCGCGGGTCCACGACGACCGGGCTAGCGGGCGTCGTCGATGTCGAGCTCGTCATGGACGCCCATGTCGGCCCCGACGGCTTCTCAAAGGTGCCTTTCGGGGGGACGATCTGGTGCTACTGAACCCCGGACATGCGGCGTTCGTCATCCTGGGGGCATGGATCTGGTCGCCGCAGCTGCGTTTCCAAATCACGCGCGGGGATGGGGCACAGCTACATGTCGCAGACGCGGTTGGTGAACCATGAAAGGCGTTCGCATCCTGACAGGCTGCCTCGTCTTCCTTCTGGCCGGCTGCTCCGTGAGGCCGGCGGAACCCGACGCCGGACTCGTCGAGACCTCCGCGGCTCCCGCGCCCTCCCCCGACTCGTCGCCCAACTTCGCCAACCCGGGGCCACGCGTCGAAACCGAACGCGTCTGTTTTGGCGGAGACTTCCTCCGGAACGTGCCGCCTCTTCCCGTCCACATTGCCGCGACCTTGTTCCGGCCGAACGAACTTACGGACCGCACGCGCGCGGTCGTCCTCATCCACGGGTGGGATTCCGATGGCCCCAAGACGTTCGACGGCGGGCCCGCCCGGTTCGGCGTTGCCAACCAAACGGTTCTCCCACGCGTCCTGGCCCTTGCCGGCTACGCCGTATTCGTCGTCGACCGGCTCGGGTACGGCGAAAGCCCCTATCCAGACGGCGACAAGCTCAGCATCCAGAGCCAAGTCGAGCTCGTTACCGGAATCGTCCAGCAGGTCAACGCCGGCACCTACCACACGAGTACGTCGGGTTGCCCCGGCGACGGCCAGGCACCGTTCAAAGCGGTTGGCGTCATCATTGGTGGTCACAGTTTCGGCGGCGTGATCACGCAGACGTACTTCCAGCAGAGCAGCGACGCGGACGCATTGCTGTCCCTCGACACCCCGGCGTGGCTCTCCGCCGCCGCCCTTGCTACTGTGGAGGACTGCTTTACACGCGCCGCTGCGAGCGACGCGTCCGCCACCTTTTATTCAGTGTTTTGCACGCGCGACTACTGCATGTGGGCTTTCTTCAGCACCCCCGGTTACGACGCCGCCAGCGCCGAAGCGCTGTGCGACCCAGTCAAAGCCGTCCCCATTGCGCGCGCCGAACTGAGCGACGCGCAATTTTGGTACGGCACGATCCCGGAGCGACTCCTTCGAACAGGACCGGTTCTCCTGCTGTACGCCGAGTGCGTTCCTGCGTTCAACGACCCGCCGTGCGACCGGACGAATCGCGATGCGGCGACCGCGGGCTGGCAGCAGATGTGCCCGGAATGCACGGTGAGCGATCACGTCATCGCCGGCGCGCCCCACTTTTACTTCTACTATCCTCAATACAACGCCGAGGCGAACCGCGTGATTCTGGATTGGTTGGCGCGGTCGGCGTTGGGGCCTGTCGTGGACGGCACCGGCTAAAGGTTCGGCCGCAATCATGGTCCGACTTGCGCCAGCGGGTTCGTGCGCGTCCAATGGTTGCCAACTCCTGAGTGGCAGCGATCTCACGGCCTCGCGCGGGCCAACCTTTGGCGGGGATCCGTCGCGGCGCGACGACGCGGCGAAGCAACGCGATGATCTGTTCGGCCCAGTGGGGATTGACGATGAACCGGCGCATGTGGCGGTTCGCGACGAGCATCGCCCCGGGGACCTTCGTGGCTTTCTCGAGCTGAAACTCGATCTCTCCCTGCTCGTCGGCGTAGAGGAGGAAGATGACGCCGCGCGCCTAGAACTTCGCGCCCACGCGCGCGATGCCCTTCCCGTCGAAACCGGAGTCAAAGCTCACGATCGAGGCAATCTTGTGGATGCCCATGAGCCCCAGCGACCACGCGTCGGACAGACTCAACGTGCCGTCGTACCGGACCACGAGCCCCATGCCTTCGTCCAAGTCATCCAGAACCGGAGCGTGTATGATCGTCTCGTCGCGCATCGAGGCGTAAACCGTACGGGCCGCTTTGCCGCCACGTGCCGATCCGATCACGGCCACAACCTCCGCCACGACGAGGGCATGCGTGTGCCACGGCCGATTCTTCTTTACTTTTGGTAGAAGCGCGACGGCGGCAGCGTGCCACTGGTCCTTCGGGTCCGCGAGCGCGACAAAGAAGGATGCGTCGAGGAACAACGCCATCTAGCGGCCGCCGCGTTGGGCGCGCTTTTTGGCCGCTACGGAGTCGCCACGGGCGGCGCCCGGCGCGATACCGATGATGTCCTCGATTCGTCCCCGCTTCCGTACGCGAACCTGAATGGTTCCGCGCCGACTGCCTTCCCAGATAAGACGGTCCCCCGGCTCAATGTGATTTTCGCGCCGCACACGCGCCGGGACTTGGGTCTGGTTCGACTGAGTAACAACGGTCTCGTCTGACATCCAGTGTTTATTGGTTTCCATGGTATATGGATTTCACCATGTTTCCACTAATACAATGGACGTAAGGGGCGGTCGAGCCGATCTTCCGGACCAGCCCCTTCACGTTGCCGATGCTGGTCGCCGCCCGCTTGGCTCCAATCGGAAACGCTCGACGCAACCAGTTTGCCGGCGCGGTCTGACCTTCAGGGTTCGCCGACGCGGGCCCATCATGTCCTGGACTGGTCACCCGCACGAAACCTTTGATGCGTTTAGACAACACCCTCATATCATTGACTTGCGAATCTCGGCGGCAGGATGGGAGAACCCGGAAAGACGATCGTCTTGAAGTTCGGCGGGAGCGCCTTCCAACCGGACGCGTTGCGACCCTTCGCCGAACGTGTGCGCGCCTACGTGGCGGGACACCACCGCGTCGTGATCGTGCACGGCGGCGGCAAAGAGATCAGCGCCATGCTCGACGCGCTCTCCATCAAGAGCGTCTTCATCGACGGGTTGCGCGTCACCGACGAGGCGACCTTGAAGGTCGTCGAGATGGTCCTCTGCGGCCATGTCAACAAAGCCATCGTGCGCGCCCTACTCTCCGCCGGAGTGCCCGCGATGGGAATCTCGGGCGAAGACGGCGCGATCCTCCTCGCCCGTCCCCTCCAAGTCGAGAAAACCGACTCCAGCGGGCAGCGGATGATGGTCGATTACGGGCATGTCGGCGAGGTCGAATCCGTCAACCGCGACCCCGTTGAATCGCTCCTCAATTCCCGCATGGTCCCCGTCATCGCGCCATTGGGACTCAGTTCCAAAGGCCACGCGTTGAACCTCAACGCCGACACGGCGGCCGCGGCCATCGCGGGCGCCCTCCAAGCCGACCTCTTCGCGTTGCTGACCGACGTCCCCGGCGTATTGGTTCCACAGAACGGATCGAAGCACGTGGCGCCGCTCTTGACCGCCGCTGACGTTCAACGATTGAAGAAGGAAGGCGTCGTCACGGGCGGCATGATCCCCAAAGTCGACTGCTGCGTGATGGCGCTTCGGGCCGGGGCACGTTCCAGTCTTATCGCCAGCATGGACGCGTTCAACAATGCGTCCGATTTCGAAGGAACCCGCATCGTGGAGGACGCCCCATGAAACTCCAAGCCGCAAGCAAGACCACGAACGCCCAGTGGATGGAACGTTGGAAAGCGAGCTCGATGGGCAACTACGCCCCAGCCACCGTGGCGTTCGAACGCGGACAAGGCTCCAAACTCTGGGACGTCGAAGGAAAAGAATACCTCGACTTCGCCGCCGGAGTCGCTGTCTGCTCCACCGGACACGCACACCCGACGATCGCGAAAGCCATCGCCGAACAAGCCTCGCAACTTCTGCACACCAGCAACCTCTACCTCGTTCCGAACCAGATCCGACTCGCGGAGGAACTCATCGGACTCAGCGGGTTGCATCGCGCGTTCTTCTGCAACAGCGGCACCGAAGCCCTGGAAGCCTGCCTCAAGATCGCCCGGTACTGGGGAGCGAAGAACGGCAACCGCACCGAGCTCATCACCACGCACCACGCGTTCCACGGACGGACGATGGGCGCGTTGACCCTCACGCAGAACCCGAAGTATCACCAAGGATTCGACCCGCTCCTCCCGGGTGTGCGCGCAGTGGACTACGACAACCTCGAAGCAGTGAAGCACGCCATCACATCGAAGACGTGCGCCGTCGTCGTGGAACCGATCCAAGGGGAAGGCGGCGTCAACGTCCCCCGCGACGGATACTTGCGCGGCCTGCGCGACTTGTGCAACGACAAGGGCATCCTGTTGATCCTGGACGAGGTGCAGACCGGCATCGGACGCACCGGGGAATGGTTCTCGTTCCTCAAAGATGGCATCAAACCAGATCTTCTCGCGTTGGCGAAAGGACTCGGAAGCGGATTCCCCATCGGCGCCGTCTTGTGCAGTGAAAAAGCCAACGTACTCCAGGCGGGCGCCCACGGTTCCACGTTCGGCGGAAACCCGCTCGCCTGCGCGGCCGGCCTTGCCACGTTGCGCGTGATCCGCGAAGAACGCCTCCTCGAGAACGTGCGAAGACAAGGCGCCCACCTCGTGAACCACCTCGCATTGTTCGCCGACAAGAACGACGCCATCCAAAACGTCCGAGGCGCGGGACTCCTCGTCGGGTTCGACGTCAAGAACGGCACCAGCAAGGAATTTGCAGGAAAACTCTTGCAAAAGGGACTTTTGGTGTCAAACATCGGAGAGAAAACGATCCGACTCGCGCCGCCGTTGACGGTCACGGCGGCGGAAACCGAGGATGCGTTCGAGATCCTCTCGAACACGCTTGCATGAAGATTCCCCCGAGGATTCCGTGACGAGTCCAAAGGCCATATTAGGCGGAGATCCGGCTTCTTGCGGTTGGCATGCGGATCCTGCTCCCAGTCGTCTTCATTGCAGTCCTTAGCTCCGGCTGCCTCGCGGAAGACCTGATCTTGCCGTTGGAGACGATGGCGCCGGCGCCCCCGCCGGCTCCTGTCGTGATCGAGATTCCGTCTGCGCGGGTCGGCGATGAGGTGGTTTACCGCCGGGCCTACCTCGGGGACGAACCCATGACCTGGGATGTGCCCGAGGAAAAGTGGCGCACGCGACAAACATTCCGTATTTCCGGAATCGACGAAATCACGGATTTCGCAGCACGGCCCGTGGCCGCTGTTGTCCTCGATCGCATGGAAGAATTCCTTGACGACGAGAACCCTCCGCACGTCCACGATGCACGTCTCTACCTCGACCCGCACACGCGCAACGTGATCCGCACCGATAACAACCATTCCTTCGCCTTCGGTTCTTCGAAAGAACTCCTAACGGACGGCTATCTCAATCCGTACCCGGTCGATATCACGCAGCTTCCCGGCATCGAACTCCAAGGCCGCACGGTCTCGAGCGACTCGACAAGGACATTCACGCGCGAAGCGGTCCCCCGCAGCCCGGTCTCCACGACTGGCGGCGGTGGAGGCGGCGGTTCGATGGCGCTTGTTGGCAGGACGATGTACTCGTCGTGGAACTACCACATCGCGACCGAGTTCGAAGAACAAGCCCCGTGGGAGCCTCGCGAACGCACCCTGTGGGTCGTTGGTCCAGAACGCATCGACGGCGCCGACGCGATGCGCGTGAGCGTGGAGAGCGGACCATGGTTCAGGGATTTGCCCACCATCGAACGGACGACCATGTGGTTCCGTGACGGCGAAGCCTACCCGTTCCGGTATGTGGATGAGAACATCGCTCCCCAGCCCGGCTCCCAACCCAAGATCACGCGTTCGTTGGCAATTCGGGAATCCTACACGGCCGGCTCCGGCATCGTTGCGTGGCACTCCGGCGACCTTGGACCCATTCCGGTGCAAGAACGCGGCACGTCCTCCTCCGCCGGACCCGCCGACGGGGTCCAAGGTTCGTTGCCGTACCCGATCGAGGATGGGTTGCGCGATGGCCAGCAAGTCCCCGGCTTGCTCCTCTGGCGCCAAGCCAATACAGGTTCTCTTCTCGTCTCGGCGCACTTTGCGCCGGGCTCGTGGGATGCCGACGAACGCCCCTCGTGGAAATGGCAATTCGCGTACGGCACCCCATCCGGCGACGGCTACGTGGTGTCCACGGAGCGCGTCGACGACGTGTCGAAACCACTCATCAACGACCACGGTACAATCAAGACCGGTTCCTTTGACGAAACGGCCATCCGCACCACTCTCCTTACGTTTGCCGAACTCGAAACCCTGTGGGACCTGCATCGGTCGGACCGGTTCAAGGAACGCCCCGTGAACTTCGTTCATTGGGGGTTTGAAGTCGACGCCGCCTCGACTTTGCCCTGTGTTATGGGATCGACGAGCAGCAAACACCATGAGGCCCGCCGCGACTTCGCGATGGGCTATGTAGGATACACCTCGACGGGATCCTGCCTGGATGCGAGTGACGTCCTCGAGCACAGTATGGTGATCGTGGACATGGGCGCCGGGATCGTCGTGGGGTTGCATGAACGCGTCGACCAAATGGGCTAAGACCGCCCAACTGACGGGCAACGCTTGACAGTCATGCGCGAGCAGGCGCGGGCGCTTCGGCCGACGCGGGCGCCGGCGCAAGCACGGGCGCGTATTCGGGCGTCTCGCCGCGGCAGAGTTGTCGCGTTTGCATCATGAGTTCCATGAGGAGTCCGAGGACCGCGACGCTGGCGAAGAACAAGGCGAGGATCAACGCAGTCCCGGCGGGCACGTCCGTCGCGACGAGTCCGACGGCGAGCACGACGGCGACGGCCGCCTGCCATGCGAGAAAGAGGAGCCGTCGCTGTTCGGCGGAATGGACGGTCTCGGGCGCATGCACGCGACGCGCAAAATCAGCGACGACCTCGCACATCCACCAGACGAGGAGCGATTGGAGAAGCGCCATGACGATGCCGATGGCGGCCCCGAGCCAGCCAACGTCGGTCGACACGATGTCTTGGCGAGCCGGGTCGTACACGTCGAGGACGCTCACAGCGGCGAGGATGAGCCCGATCGCCATGATGTTCTCGAGGCGTTTGTGAAAACGTCCGAAGCTCGCGGCGCCGCGTACAACGAGGATGAAACCGATCGGATCGGGCAGGACGTCGATGCCTTGGAACCGGAGGTCGAACCAGAAGGGGAAGCTCCAGAACCATTGACGGAACCCTGTGCGGCACGCACCCGGGGTCGGACGACCGTTGGGTTCGGGTTCGGTCGCCATGGCCCTTGACCGTCGGGGCAAGCGCTCGGCGGATAATACGGTGACGAGGACACGAAAAGAAAGGAGAAAACGGAGCGTGGAAGGCGCGGCCCCGAGGCTATGAGACCCTCGGGACCGAAGCGCCTCCCCTGGGGACCGAATGTGCGGTCCCCGCGCATTTAGGCACTATGTGTGCGACCTTAATTCCCTCTTTCGAACATTCCTCAAACAGAGGGTTTAAGGCCTCCAAGCGGGGCCGCGAAATCACCCCTGGATGCATTTGGTGAGCACTTCGAAGGCGCGCATCATGTCGTCGGGTTCGATGATGAAGATCGTGTCGGTGTAGGTGCTCATCGTCTCGACGACGTTGATGCCGTTCGAGGAGAGGCTGCCGTAAAGGTAGGAGATGATTCCGGGCGTCGTGCGGATCGATTCCGGGCTGGTCACGGAGATCTCGACGAGGCCTTTGTCGAAGCCGAGGAGATTGTTCTTTCCGAGTTCTTCCTCGACGCTTTGGGCCGTGTTTTCGTCGGTAATCAACGTGATCGCTTTGGATCCTTGGATGAGTTTCGGGACGTGTCCTTCCGAGAGGGCTTTGCGCAAGAAGCCTTGGAGTTTGCCGTAGATCTGCCAATCGTTTCGTAGCGTCACGATGGCGACCTTGCTCGACATCTCGACCTTCGACTTCGCCAACGTCGTCTTGATGGTCCGCTCATTGTGCCGAGGCGACGTGTCCTTGTAGCGACGACAGGCCACGAGCGTCGCCTCCATCGTGGTGAGCCCACGTTCCTTCATGATCTGGCGAGACAAGGCGCTGAGATTGATGAGGTCGTCCTTGAGGCAATCTTTGATGGACGGGTGGGTGTCGACGTAGTCGCGGACGATCTTGGCGACCGGGACGCGCGTCGGCTTGTCCTTCCGGGCCATCAATCACCACGACCGGGTTTGGACTTATTTGTCTTGCTTCGGTCTTTCTGGTAGAATCAGAGGTCGATGGCGATGCGGATCGCCTCGTATGGAACGATAGGCATCGACCTAGCCCGGCCGGTTCCGCTGCTCCGCTTCAACCGAACAAAACGCAACGCCTCGAGAAGCTTCAGATCCATGGTAACGGCCATTCGGTCACGCCCGCTGAGCTTGGCAAGTTCGTACACCGACGACGGCTTGTGCCGGCGAATCAACTTCACGAGCCGGAACCTCTCCGAACTCAGAAAGGCGCGCAACTCCTCCGGCTTCATCGAGACCGAGTGCAGGGTTTCGCCCCGTCCGCTCAACATTCGTTTGACGCCCGCCTTGAAGTCGCTAATCGAATCAGCGAGCGTAGCGTGAACTTCAATCCACAGGATGTTCTCCGGTGCGACCTTCCCGGATCTCACGGACACGTCGCCAGAAATAGTCCAGGGCGGATTCCCATGACGTCGCGCGGATCGACCGCCCCTCACCTTCAAAGTGCTCGTGCGGCCCGAACCCATGGGCGTTGTCGACCCCGTAGATTCGTCCTTGCTCTTCTCCTCGTTTACGATAGTAGGTAAATGCAAATTTGTATCCCTGGGGAAAACGCGTGCTCTTGGGGATTTTCCAGACTTTGGTTTCGCCGAACTCATTGGGACCAAGCCTCTTGACATTATGCCGGACTAAGCTACCTGTCACCTATGCTATAGTAGACATCTCATATAGACATTGCTAGCGCCCACGTGGGTGAAAGTGGCCGGATAGGACAAACTTGTCCAAATTGGGGCAAGGTGGTTTCTAGCGGTCGTTTCCTCGGCGTTATCCCTATAAGCATCCTGTCATCGTAGGACGGCCCATGGCTTCCGGAAACGGCTCGACCAAACGCAAGAAGGTCGTTCTCGCTTACAGCGGCGGACTCGACACGTCCGTCGCCATCAACTGGCTCAAGACCACGAAGAACCTCGACGTCGTCACCTGCACGCTCGATCTCGGGCAAGACGGGGCAGACCTCAAGGCGACCGAGGCGAAGGCGAAGAAGATCGGCGCCGTAAGCACGTACACCATCGACGCCAAGGAAGAGTTCTGCAACGACTACATCCGATACGCCATCTGGGCGAACGCTCTCTACGGCGGCAAATATCCCCTCGCCACGGCGCTCGGCCGCCCGCTCATCGCGGCGAAGCTCGCCGAAGTCGCGTACAAAGAGAACGCGGATTTCATCAGCCACGGCTGCACCGGCAAGGGCAACGACCAGGTGCGCATCGAAGTCTCCACGGGCGCGCTCCACTCCGGCTTGAAGACCATTGCGCCGATGCGCGAATGGCTCTACACCCGCGACGAAGCCATCGCGTACGCCGAAAAACACGGCATCCCAGTCCCGGTCAAGAAAGGCAAAGCGTTCTCGATCGACGAGAACCTCTGGGGACGAAGCATCGAAGCCGGACCCATCGAGGACGCCACCATCGAGCCTCCCGAGGAAGCGTTCCTCTGGACCAACTCGCCCCAGGACGCCCCGAACACCCCGCAGACCGTCGCCGTCGACTTCGAAAAAGGCCAACCGGTCGCGCTTGATGGCACGAGGATGAAACTCCTCGACCTTGTCCTCAAACTCAACGAGATCGCGGGCGAACACGGCGTCGGACGCATCGACCAGATCGAAGACCGACTCGTCGGCATCAAGAGCCGCGAAGTCTACGAATCCCCCGCCGCCACGGTGATCCTCTACGCACACCACGAACTCGAGACCCTCGTTCTCTCCAAGGACGTGCTCCAGTTCAAGCCCATCGTGGAGCAAAAATTCGCGGAGCTCACCTACAATGGTCTCTGGTTCAGCCCCTTGATGGACACCTTCAAAGTGTTCCTCGAGCACAGCCAGACCCGCGTCACCGGACAGGTCAAACTGAAGCTCTTCAAGGGCACCATGACCATCGCCGGACGCACGAGCCGCTTCTCGCTCTACAACAAGAGCCTCGCGACGTACGGCACCGAAGACAGCTACGACCACACCGCCGCTGAGGGATTCATCAAGATCTGGGGCCTACCGCTCAAAGTGTGGAAGAAGGCCGGCCAGCAGGGAGAAACCGTTCGTGAGCCTCCGCTCGCAACGCCTCGCAAGAAAGCTTGATCCTGCGGCCGAGGCGTTCCTCGACTCCACGCC
>CAYOZB010000045.1:0-20448 GCA_964408365.1 uncultured Halobacteriales archaeon
AAACGCACATCATGTGCCGACGCTGCGGCCGCGCAACGTACCATGCGCAGAAGAAACGCTGCGCGAGCTGCGGCTTCCCGGACCAGAAGATCCGGAAATACGCTTGGTCAAAATCCACGCACAAGCCGGGCAACTGGCCGCGCGGACAATAGCCCGGCTCTTCGGAGCGCGTCCCCGGACCCGGCTCAGCGAACCTTCTCTCAAGGTCGACGTTCGTTAGATGGCCGGTTTCGCTGACCGGGCCGCGTCCGGCAACTTGATCCCAAACAGCCGCGACGCGTTCTCCGACAAGAGCATCGCCCGATGCTCTGGCGTGAGGCTGATGTTGTCGACGAACCGAAGATAGGGGCCCATCTTGACGAGCGGCCAATCGGTCCCATACAGGATCCGTCGTGGTTCGCCGGCATACAGGATGAGGTGCTCGAGCTCCTCGCGCATGAACGCCTCGACCGGGACGCTGAACTCTTCCAACACGAGGCCGCTGATGTCCGCGTACGCGTTTTCGTTCTTGTACAGGATCTCCGCCGTGTCGCGGAACCACGGGTTCCCGCAGTGGCAGATGACGAATTTCACGTCGGGATAGTCGACGCAGAGCTCATCGACGACCAACGGATGCGCGAACTTGAGTTTCGCCTTGGGCGCATACGTGTCGCCTGTGTGGATCATGAGCGGCACCTTGTAGCGTCCGCACAGTTCGATCGCCGGACGGAACGCCGGGTCTGTGGGGTAGAAATGCTCGTACCCCGGGTAGATCTTGAGGCCCTTCGTCTGGTTCGCCTTCAACCGCTCCTCGACGCCAGCCCAATCAACGCCCTCCTTGCGGGTGATGCCGATCCCTTCGACCAAGTGGATCTTCTCTTCGCCCTTCATGTGCTCGAGGATCTGCGCCGCCGACGGACGCTCATCGTTCGACATGTAGGACGTGAGCACGACGACGTGGTCCAGATTCCATTTGGCCATCTGCTCGCGCAACCGCGCAAGCTTGCCGGCGATGTCCATAGGCTCGATGGCGCCGTACGTGTTGAGATGCACGTGACAATCAATGATGGCCATCGGTGGGAGACGCAGAACGCATCCGCGACCCGGCTAGATAAGTCAACATCCCTCCCCGGACGACAGCCCTAGGGGGTCAAATGGGATGAAGGCCTTCTGTGCCCTAGATGTCCGCGGTCGACGTACGACAAGCGCGCCCCAGCGACATCGCTCAACTGTTGGAACTCCAGCACGACTGCTATCCCACCATGTCAACCATTGCCGTGTGGCGCGACGTCCATCTTCGACAACACATGGACGTGTTTGCCGAAGGCCAAGTCGTCGCCGAAAACGCTCGCCGCCTCGTCGGACACTCGGCCACCTTTCGCATCCAAAGCAACGTCGCACTCCAACCCCACACGTTCCGCGAGATTACTGGCAACGGAACGTTCAGCAACCACGATTCCCAAGGCAACGCGTTGTACGGCGCCGAGATCATGGTCCACCCCGATTCTCGACGCACCGGCATCGCCGCGCGGTTCTACGACTACCGCTTCGAACTCATGAAACGCCTCGGCATCCGCTACTTCATCGCCGGAGGACGCATCCCGGGGTACGCCGCGTTGAAAGGCAAGCTGACGCCACAGGAATACGTCGATGATGTCGTCTCCGGCTACCGCGCCGACCGCGTGCTCACCCCGCAGCTTCGCAGCGGTCTACGTGTGCACGCAATCCTCCCCAACTACCTCAACGACCCCAACTCAGACAACTTCGCCACCCTGCTCGTCAAGGACAGCACGACGACCCCGCCCATGAAGCGCCTGACAAAAGTGGCCGCAAAAGCGTGAGGCGGCAGCGACGCGCTTTTGACCCACCTCCCTGTACGCTCGCACGCGCGCGGGTACCCAAGCCTGGTCTACGGGGCAGGACTTAGGATCCTGTGCTTAGTGCTTCCCAGGTTCAAATCCTGGCCCGCGCATTTACTAAAAAGTCTAGTAACTTAGTAATCCCTGACAAAACATAGTAGACATGTGGCCGAAGTCATGGTAGCGTTTTGGAAGGTCCGTGCCGTTGGGCAGTCGACCAGAATCCACTTGTCCCCTGCCTGTACGACCGTATGAATCCATACCTGGGTTCATGCATACAGATATTGATCAGGCGCGGAAACCCCAACCCGTTCCGGGTCCTCGCGGCGGTCTCCAACCATGCACGCGAATCCCTGGTTTTTCTTGCTGACGCTGACAGTGCTGGCGGGCTGCGCGGGAATCGGACCTGGCCCCCACCCGCCCTGTTCAGATCCACACGTGCTCGTCGCCTTAGTCGTCGAAGGTGCAGAAACACCCGTTGATCGCGTGCGGCTTCTGTCAAGCCAAGGCTTCCAGGCCATGATGAGCTGCATGGTCCCGGATTCTGAGTACAACCACGATGTCGATGGCAACGCACCGTTCCAGGTCGGCCGCCAAACCTACCGAGAAGTCGACCTACGGATTGGTGACACGGTTCAGCGAATCGAAACTGAGTTCCATGTCAATTCACCAGGGACATTGCGTGTTGTGCTCGGCCCGGAGCCGATCCAAATCGAATGGGAGAACCAGTCCGTCCCCATCCTACGAACCGCCTTGTTCCGACCCGCGTCCGCTATGGAACCCGTCCGCCTCCAGAAACTGATGACCGTCCGCTCCGCCTGGGAGGACAATGCAACGGTCGAAGTTCGAAGCGATTGGAACCGAGGAATCTCCGCGGTGCTCTTTTGCCAGGACCTTCAGGAGGCATCGCAGGAGTTCCCTCCGATGTCCCTTGACCTGTACCACCCAAACGGCACGTCGACGCACTCGGAAGGGGAGTTCCTTAGCGTCGACGTCCATTCGATGCAGGCTGCCGCGTACGAAAGACTCGTGGGCAACGGCACGTGGAGAGCGCACGTCCGTGTCGGGGAGCCGAGTCCTCAGCACCCGCTAGAATGCAGTTTCGAGCTGCGGTTCGATTACTGAAGCTAGCCATTCCCGTTCGTGTTCCGATTTTTCCGCTATCGCTGAATCCTGGCCCGCGCGTTCGCTGCGCCTTCTGCGGGCGCATCCTCCTTGGGCAACGTCACGCCCGCATCTCGGTTACGTGTCCTGGGTGGAACCCAGAGGTTGCGGCGGGACATCGCCCGTGCTGTACGACGGAGCGGGTTCGGGAACAGGCACCATCGCCAAGGACGTCGCTTTCGTCATCGCCTTAGATCGTGGCTTGCTCTTCTTGGCGGACGGGCGGCGCGCCGGCTTCGCGGCGGCCTTCTTCGGCTTGGCGCGCCCCTTGATCGCGGCCTTGATCTTGCGTTCGACGAAACGCTCGAGGGACTTCGCCTTCGAGGTCCCGGAGTGGATGAGTTTCTTGATTCCGCTTTCACGCGACTTTTTCGGTGCTGCTTTCGCCATACGAGACCCACCCGTCCTTTGCAGGCCCTCCCTTAAGGCCCTAGCGGTCGGGGGCCGTTCGACCCAGATGGTTCCGTTATCGCCGAATCCTGGCCCGCGCATCACCGAGTCCAGGGTCGTCGGTATTTCGCGGACCCGACAAGAACCGTGTGTCTGGTACCTTGGAGCGTCGATGCGGGAATTAGCCGCGGGTGCGCTTGCCGCGACTGCGGCGCCGCTCGTCGTCGAGGATCGACGCTGCATCGTCGGGCGCCAGCCGCAGCGATGAGGCCAATTGCGCGAGTTCCCGAGATTCTGGGCAGCGGTCGTCGCGGCGTTCCGGCGTGCTGCGGGAGCGTCGGTTACGCTTCGAGCGGAACGGGCGTCTTCGTTTCTTCCCTCGCCTCGGGCGCGCCTTGCGTGGCGAGTTCCCGCACCGCGAGGAAGAGTCCGAACGCGATGAGCAGGTACGCACCCAAGTGCACGTAGCCGATCGCCTGATCCAAGATCAGGAACCCGGCGACGCTCGTCGCCACCGGCGAGAAGAAGCTAACGAGGTTCGCCTGCGACGCGCCATACCGACGCACGACACGCATCCAAAGCAGGAACGCGATGAGGCCCCCGAACACGGCGAGGTACACGATTACGCCCGCCAGTGCCCAGTCGAGTCGCGGCGTCGGTTCGAGGAAGATGGCGGCGGGTTGTAGGATGAGGACCCCGACGGCGGAGCCCCAGAACGCGACAAGCAACATGGGGAGTGTTCCGCCCGTCGATTTGATCACGACGGAGCCGAGCGACCACGCTGCGACGCCGGCGACAACCAGAAGCGCCCACGGATCCACGCCGAAGCTCCCGTTCCCTTTTGCGACCGCCAGGACACTCACGCCTGCCAGACCGGAAAGGAGCGCGAGCGCCAAAGTCCGCGTCCATGGGGTCCCTGGATGGAATAGGCGCGAGATGACAACGGTGAGGATCGGGTTCATGCCGGCCGCGATCCCGATGACGGCCACGGGCACGTACTGGGCTCCGATCATCATTCCAAGATTGTGAAGGACAACGTTTAGGACGCCGTACGCCAGCACGGCCATCCATTCTCCTTGCGTGTTGGGCGCCCGCAATGGTTGGCGCATCGCGAGGCACGCGACGAGTGCGACGATGCAGAACGCGTCGAACCGAAGTGCCGCGAGCCACCAGGGGCCGGCGCGCGCCAGCCCGATCGGGTAGAGGGAGTAGAGGACGCCCCAAAGAGCGCCGACGAGCAGGATGAACCCCGCGAGTCGAAGACGGCGTTGATTCTCGGAGCGTTCCATGGTTCTGGGCTTGACCGTTCGCGGCCGAGTCGGCCCAACGATAAAACCGTTGGGTCCGACTCGAGCTGCCGCTCACGGCGGAGGTGTTTCCGACTGGCGCTCCAGTCGAATCACTGCGTCGGCGGGGGCCGGGGCGGGTTGAAGAAGTATTCCTCTCCGCGCTCGATGACCGGGAGTTCGAGGACGCTCGTGACCGAGCCGCCGAAGTTCAAGGTGACCGGTTTCTGCGGCAACAGCGGCATGCGACCCTGGACGTCGGTTTCGCTTCCACCGTCGTCACGGTATTGGAACACGCGCAGACGCAACTGGTGCCCGGTGTCGACGATCGCGTCCAGCGGCTGCATTTCCATCTTCGCGAGGATCGGGGCGTTGGGCGTAAGCGGTGCCTTCATCGTGTAGGTGCCGTCGGCGTAAAAGAGGTTCATCATCGTGTGTCCGATGCGCGTCTCAGTGCCGTCGGGCGCGATGTCATAGAGGAACGCGGCGAGGAATCCCGTCAAGCCGCTCGGGGTCACCGTGACGTGGACCTTCGGCAAACCGGAGATGTGCAGCGGCGCCTCTTGCACCGGAAGCACGAAGTCCGCGCCCATGGCGTTGTCCAACGGGGCCGGCAGTTGCCGGAAGGGGCTCACGGCGTCTCGCGCCGGGGTCGGGATCAGGAGGATCGATTGCGCGTTGGCGTCGGGTTCGTCGGCCAGTCGACCGGCGCTTGCCAAGTGCAACTTGGTCCAGTTCATGTCGTGCGGCGGCCACGAGTTGTCGTAGTGCCACTGCCGGGTCATCGAGTCGAGCACCTGCGTGGACGGTCCGAGGTCGACGGTCGTCTTTTCCATGAGGTAGTAGTCGAACCAGTTGAGCAACAGTTGCGCCCAGTCCCAGCGCTTGTTGCCGCTTGCGTCATTGCCGCCCGAGGGCGCGGCGTGTCCCCATTGGCCGAGCATGTGGTGGACGGTCAGGCCGCTGCGGTTGAGGGTGTCGCTCCAGGGGAGGTTGAGCGCGGGGTCGACGTTCCAGTCCTGCAGACCCTGGACCATGTAGACGCTGCCCTTGTAATTCTCTTCGACCAAGGGCTTGAGGTTCCGTTCGGCCCAGTAGCCCGTCGAGTCGCGTCCGCCGACGACGCCCGAATAGGCGGCGGCTTCGAATCCGACGACGTGGTCGGGACACGGGATGCCTTCCGCGGTATGCCGCGCGACCATGACTTGGGTCTCGGGGCTGTCTTCGGGCCGCGGGGGTTTCTGCGGGACCGCGAAACTGTAGTAGAGTGCGTTGAGGAGGAAGCTACCTCGGATCTCCGAGGTGCCGTTTCGGAACATGAGCTCGTACACGTCGGGGACGCCCGAGATGGGGACGATGGTCTTGATGTGCGGGTTGCCGGTCGACGCGGCGATCCACGGGGTGGAGCCGTCGTAGGAGACGCCGATCATGCCGACGTTGCCGTTGGCCCAGTCTTGGGTGGCAAGCCACGTGATCGCTTGAGAGAGGTCCGCTGCTTCGTCGCGGCCCATCAAGTCCATGCAGCCGCCGGAGAGACCCGTGCCGCGGACGCTGACCATGGCGAACGTGTAGCCCCAGGGTACGAAGTTCTGGACGTTGAAGCCGCCAGCGGCGCCGTCCATGTAGCCGCCGTCGTCGTGGTAGTAGGGTCCGGCATCGAGGATGATCGGTGCCAAGACGCCCGCGGGCGCATCGGGCCGGAAGAAGCCGATCTCGATGTCGACGCCATCCAGGTCGGATTGGATGAAGACGTGCTCGAAGGGAAGGATGCCGTAGGGTCCGGCCACGAGGACTTGCGGCCGGTTGCTGTCGAACTTGTAGTCGCCGGCCGGGACCGGTTGCTGTCCGGGGGCCGGTTTCTTGCCCTTGATTTGGACCGGGTCGGCGTCGTCGACGTCCTTCGTCGAGGGGCCGCTTAGGCATCCCGAAAAAACGACGATCGCAAGAAAGAGTGCGCCGAATTGGCCCAACCGCATACTCTGTGACGACTTGGAAGGGTGGAATAAGGGTTGTGGCACAGGTGCGGCGGGGCGTCACCACCTTTTCCGGCGACGCGTTGCTAGTTCGCGACCACGATCCGGGAATAGAGTTGCGGCGCTCCATCGGCCGAGTGATCGATCCACGGCAGCACGAACCCGTTGGGCGACGTGTGGATGCCCCAGTATTCGCCGTTCCACCGGATCTGGAGTTCGGAAACAAGCGTCGTGAGGCCGACCCCGACCGCCACCTGTCCGACGTCGGTCGGATTCTCCGCGACGTACATCGCCAGGTCGGCGGCCCCGTCAGGGTTCGGTTGGAACGCGCGGGGATTTGCCCATCCATCGGGCGTCGTGGTCTTGCTTAGCACAATGGGCGTCAGCCACGTTTGGCCGCCGTCACCGCTCGCGCTGAACATGATCTCCTTGGTGTGGCCGCCATCGTTGACGAGCTGCACCATGAGCCCCCATACGCCACGGCTGTCGATCGCGACGCTGGGCTTGGTCACATGGCACGGCGTGCACGTCTCGGACGTGAACACTGGCGTCGTGACCTTGGTGAAGTTCAGTTCTGGCAGGGTGCTCTCGTAGACGCTGACCTCGAATAGGCTCGTCGACGCGTTCCAGCTTTGCTGGCCGACCACGATGTTCTCATTCACCGGGTTCATGGCAATCGTCGGCAAGGTGATCCAGGGTTCCTGGCGCACAAACCGGTTCTGGTCGTTGTACCCTGGGGCCGCCTGGAACGGTCCCACGGCGGTCCGGTTCCACGTCTCGCCGCGGTCCTTGGACATGGTGACGCCGCTGCGGGTCATGAGATAGATGTAGCCAAACGAGTCCTCGACGAACCCGTTCGGGTTGCTGCCGCTCGAGGACACCGTAGGCATCCAGGTCTTGCCCATGTCGTCGGTGCGCACGATGCTTCCCGAGCACGCGATGTAGATCCGTCCGTCGAAGGCGGCGTGGAGCGAACTCTTGTCGCAGCCGTTGGCCCATGGGGTCACGACGACGGCCGGGGCCCAGGTGGCTCCGCCGTCTTTGCTGTACGAATACCAGGGGACGGAGGACGGGCCGTTCGAGTAGTCGAGGCACACGAGGTGGCCGACGCCGTTGCGGTCGAAGCTGACCCATGGATCGAACTGAAGGTGCGGTCGCTCGAGGCCTGGGATCGGTTGGCTGGCCGCCCACGTGGCGCCGCCGTCCTTGCTGTAGAAGATGCTGCATTGCATCGTTCCAGTGCCGGAGTAGTCGTAGTCCATGGTGGCGATGACCATGTTGAGCGGGTCCACGACGTTCCGCGTGATCATGTATTCCGCCATCCGGTGTCCGGCCGGCGAGACGAGGACCTGTTCGCCGATGGTCGTGAGGTTGGACACAGGGATCAACGGTTTGCCGGGCGTCGAACCGGGAGGCAGGCCGGCCGCGCCCGCGGCGGTCTTCGTCGGGACCGCAGACTGGGTCGCGTCCAGGCAGCCGGCGCTAAGTACAAGGGTCGCGACGAGAAGGAGGAAAATGCTTCGCACGGACCCGTACGAAAATCTCGTCCCATATACCGTTTCCCACGTTCCTGTGGCCAGGCCGGACGTTCCTTGCCCCAGCGCAAGCTGGATGTGGCACAATTGTGTCGCGTTGGTGCGTCGCTTCGCTTAGTCGGGGTACGGGCCGTTCGGGTCCTCGGCGTCCCACAGACTGGGTCCGCCCCACAACCAACCCGCGACGCCTTCGCGTTGGGTGTCGAGCTGTTCCTCGACGCCGGGTGCGATCTCGCGGCTGGAACAGTTGACGCCTTCGCCGAGGCAATCGTCGACGAATGCGCCCCACGGGGTGCCGTCGGGTCCGATGCGGACGTCGATGAAGTCCTGGACACCGCCGCAACAGTTTCCGACGACGAACGGGTCTTTGATCGGATCGTTGACGGTGGTGCTGTAAAGGGTCGGATCTTCCGAGGTGATGTCGTAGGAGACCCCGAGGAAGGCTCCGTATGTCTGGGGGAAGGATTCGTTGATGGGTTCGATGCGTCCCAGGTAGACCCATGCGACTTTTCCGACGCCGCCCACGTACATTTCGGCAAAGCGGGCGTTCGTGACCTCGGGCGCGCCGATCATGATGGGGTCGGACCAGGTGGCGCCTTCATCCTTGGAGTATGCGATGTGGGGCAGTCCGTCGTCGGCGACCCAGGAGTAGTAGATGGTTCCTTCACGGTCGACGCCGACGCCGCCGTCGTGTCCGCTGATGCCGATGTCGGAGACGGCGACGCGGGTCCAGGACGCGCCTTCGTCCTTCGAGATCGCGACCATCGGCACGTCACAGTGTTCCTTGGGCAGGTAGATCCAGCCGCGGTGGTCGGCGATGCCGTGTCCGTGGGCGCCCGTGCACGCGTCGGGAGCGTCCGCGGGATCGGTGATGAAGGCGGGTTCGCCTGTCGGAACCCAGCTGCGACCGCCGTCGATGCTCTTCATGCACGTGGCGGAGAATCCGTACGCGCCGAGGGCGACGGTGTTGATCGCGCAGCGGTACACGATGTTCTCGTATCCCATCGTGGTGCTTGTCATGGGTTTACCGGCGAAGATGGTCTGGTGGTCTGCTTCGAGGCATCCGGAGTACGAGTGTTCCCAGGTGACGCCGTCATCGTCGCTCCAAGAGAAGTAGGAACAGTGGGGTGTAAGGAGGTCGTCGGCGAAGATCCGGTCGGTCATCGGGTCGACATAGAGGTACGGGTCGAGGGAGGAACGGTGCGTCGGTTGTCCTCCGACGCTCGGGAGGACCCGTGTGAAGGTGAGTCCTTGGTCGCGGCTGATGGCGACTCCCATCGGTTGGGTGTTGTCGCCGACCATGGCCGGGTAGTGGAAGATGGACCCGGTGGACGTGATGCCGATCGTGGGTTCGCGGCTCACGGAACCCGTCTTGCTCATGCAGGGGAAGATGGCGTTCTCGACCGTGTACTCGGTCAGGTTTCCGTCGGGCTTGTGGGCGATGACGGGGCGTAACCCGTCGCACTTCTCCGGCACGTCGGCCGGGACGAACGGTTCGCGGAAGGTGCCGCGGAGGTTCTTGGTCGCTTGCGGATCATCTTCGCTGGGTTCGGAGACGCAGCCGCCGAGGACGATCGCACCGATGAGGAAAAGGACGGATGCTTGTCGCACGAATGCCCAGGCACGTTGGTCCTCTATTACGTTTGACCCTGCAAGGGACGCTCGGCGAGGCTCACTTTTGGCGTCCGAGGCGTGCTACCATGGCGGTCAGTCGCTCGGCGTGCTCTTTCGATTCCATGCGTCGCGCGATCGTCTTTGCGGCTTCGTCGAGGGCTTTGTCGGTGGGTAGGTCGATGAGTTCTCGCGTGAGGCGCTTCGTCTCAAAGAGCGCTTCCCGAGGACGCGACGCGAGGGCCGTCGCGAGTTCGAGGCCGCGCGTCATCAGGTCTTGGGGCGGAACGAGGCGGTTCACGAGTCCGATCCGGTACGCGTCCTGCGCGCTCACGCGGTCGCCGAGCAACGCGAGCTCCTTGGCGTGCGCGAGGCCGATCGACTTGTACAATGGGTGGATGATCTGGGTGAGTCCGACGAGGATCTCGGTCTGGGCGAAACTGGCGTCCTCGGCGGCGATGCGCAGATCGCAGAACGCCGCCAGGTCGAACCCGCCAGCGAACGCGGCGCCGTTGACCGCCGCCACGACCGGTTGCGGCTGCTTCCAAATCCGTTGGAAGAGTTCGAGCACCCGACGCAGATAGACTGCGTGCTCCGCGGGGGGACGTTCGAGGAGAAATTTGAGGTCCAATCCGGCGCAGAAGTTCTTCCCGGTGCCGGTCACCAAGATCGCGTTCGTGTTCGCGTCGCGGCTTGCTGCACCCAACGCTTCATGGAACTGTTCGACAAGAGGCGGACTCAACGCGTTGCTTGATTGTGGCGCGTTGAGCGTGATGATCTGGACGGCTCCGTCGCGTCGGACGAGGATCGGCGCGTCGCTCATTGGGCTTCAAGGACGATGAGCTCGGCGAACCCACTGACGCCTTCTTGGGGCGCGCCTGCGACGGCGTAGATCTTGTCTTCCCAGGTGACGGCGCCGAATCCGTGTCGGCCGTGCGGCATCGGCGGGAGTTCCGTCCAGGTGTCCGTGGTGGAGTCCCACGCGTGGATGTCGTCGTAGGCCGGTTGGCCAAAGCCGATGTTGTCCGTGGAATTGGGATCGTTGGCGGCAAGCGACTGGTTCTGGCCGCCGAGCACGACCAAGCGTCCCATCCACGTGGTGCCCACCGTCGAGCCGCGCACGACCGGGTTGGGCGCTCGCTTGGTCCATTCGCCGGTGGCCGGGTCGTACTCGTCGAGATCAGCGGTCGTGATCGCGTGGCTTCCCTTGTCCCCGTTGCCGACGTAGAATTTGCCACCCAGGAACCCGCTTGCGCAGTGGCTGCGTCCGGGCGTCACGGCAGGCAGGCCGTGGTACGTGTCGGTCGCGGGATCGTAGAGGCTTACGCGTCCGTTGCTTGCACCGACGTAGATCGTGCCGTTCGCGGGGTTGAGGGCGGCCGTGATGGAGCCGTGCGGGACCGACGCGATGCGTTCCCACATCTGCTTCGCGACGTTGAGCTTGTAGGAGTTCTGGCCGTAGAACACGTACACGTAGCCGTTGTGCGCGGCGGCGGACTCGTGGTTGAGCGTCACCGGGTACGGCGGGCCGGTCGTCCACGTGTCGGTCTTGATGTCGTACACTTCGACCGAGTCGAGGGAGACCACAGCGCCGGGGCCGAGGGCGACGCCGTCGACGTTATTGAAAATGTAGTAGCCGCCGATCGAGTAGATCTTGCCGTCCAAGACCGCTGCCGCGTGCTCCGCGCGGGGAGTCGGGGCGTCGGCGAGTTTCCGCCATACCAGTTTCGTCGGGAGCTCCGGCAACGATGCCACCGCATCGAAGGCCCCGGCGACGCCGCGTTTCGACTTGCCGGCCACCTCGTCCTTCGACGTGCCGGCCGTCTCCAAACAGCCCGACAAAAGGATTGCAATCAAGAGGCAAGGCAGGAGCGCACGCCCAAGCATGCGTCCCTGAGGGCACGTAGCCGCGTTTAAGCCCACCGGCGAGACTTAGAACCGGCCGACCTCTGCGTGGACCCGTGGCGGACGCGGTCGCAACCATCCAAGCAACCCTCGCCCCCGCCTTCTTGATCAGCGGAGCCAGCATCTTCCTCAACTTCACCCAGACCCGCCTGTTCCGGGTCGTGGACCGCATCCGAGCAATCACCGGAGGCTCCCCCGCCGACATGCCCCGGGAGCTCCTCGAGCGCCGCGCCAAACTCCTGCGCAACTCCATCGCCCTCGGCGTCCTCACCGTCGCCCTCACGGTGTTCACCGCGATCCTCCTCATGGCAGGCGAGATGCTCGCCCGACCCCGCCTCCTTGACGCGGCGCCTTACGTTTTCGGCCTCGCCATGATCACCCTCTTCGTCGCGTTGTGCATCGTCATGTACGACACGATCCTGAGCGTCCGAAGCATCACGCGCCCCACGTGAGCTTCGTCAGCGTCCGTCGGTCCTCGCCGCGAGGCTGGCCGCGGTCGACGTCGACCACCGTTCCGACTACGTCCACGTGTACGTGGAACTCGTCGCCGTGGCACCTGCCGAGTCGGTCGCGCGGAACTTCACCGAGGAACCGTTCGGGGCGTTGATGGTCTTGGCCCAATTGCCCCACGATTTCTTGTCAAGGTTCTGGTAGGCGCCGCCGTTGATGCTCGCTTCGACCTTCGTGATCGTGCTCGCGCTCGATACTGCGACCTCGACCCACCAATCGTTGCCAACCGCCTTCGGTGAGAATGTCGCGGTGAACGTCGGCGCTGCGCCGAGCCACGTGAAAGTCTGCGAGGTCGCGACTTGGCCCGTCGACGCGGTGGCCTTGAACACGACGCTGCTTCCGCGCGCGACAAAGAACGATTTCGCCCACGCGCCCCAACTCTGCTTCGTCAGAGCCACGGGCGCGCCGCCGTTGACGGAAGCCGTCACGCCGCTGATCGCTTGGTTCCCGGTGACGCCGACCTCGACCCACCATTCGTTCACGTTCGGCGAGAGACTGAAACTGGCCGAGAATGTGCCCGTCGGCGGGCTCGTCGTGGGCAGGGGCGGCGGAGGCGGAGGTGGTGGTGGCGGGGTGCCGCCGCCGGACAGGGTCGTGTACGGCAAGTGCGGCCACATCGAGTTGTACGCGACGCCCGTGTCGTACACGAGGACCGCGGGCCCGCCGGCCGTCGAGGTGGCAGGGCCGACTTCGATCACCCACTGCATCTTCCCGGTGTTCCACAGATCCGCCACGACGGGTCCACGAGCGGCTTGCCACGGGTGCAGGCTCACGAAGTTTTCTTTCGCGCCGGTCTTGGAATTGATGTACCAGATGCCGTCGCCGCCGCTTGGGCCGTTGGCGAGGACTTCCTGGACGCCGTCCGCGTCCACATCGGCCAAGGCGAGGTCCTTGTTGCTCCAGTATGTGTCAAGGCTGACTTTCCAGACCTGGTTGCCTTGGGTGTCGAACCGGTAGAAATTCGCTGGACCTGTCCGTTGCCACGCGAGCGCCGGATCCCACGGGGGTTTGTGCCCCATGGTGTTCCAGTCGCCCCAATAGATCTCGTTCTTGCCGTCCTTGTCCGCGTCGACGACGATCGGATGCGTGTACGTCAACGGGTTGCCGGTCGGATCCTGCTTGGCCCAAATGACGCCGCCTCCGCTGTTGAGGGCCAACAGCATCGCATGATTGTTGTTGAAATTGCTCGCGTCGTGACTGTCGCGCACGCCGACGACGACGTCAAGTCCGCCGACGCCATCGATCTGAGCGATGGCGGCGCCGACGGGCATGCTAGCGGATCCGAGCGCGTACTTCGAGAGGACATTGAAGCCCCACATCCAACTGCCCGTGCGGCCATTGAGCGCGGCGACGACGCCGCCATCGGAGACGTGGACGACGTCGAGGAACCCGTCGCTGTTGAGATCGCCGACCGAGGGTTCAGCGTTTCCGCCGCCGAGACAGTTCTTCCAATAGAGCGTGCCGTCCATCTTCAGGGCGTAGACGCCCATCTGTTCGGTGCCGAGAAGGATCTCGAGGTCCCCGTCTTTGTCGAGGTCAGCAAGCGTCGGTTTCGAGTCGGAACCCGGGTTGGCGTGGCAGTCGTTCAAGCGGCGTTCCCACAGTTTCGTCATCGCGAACTTTGTCGAGGTGCTTGCAAACGGATCGAACTCGTACGCGGTCACGTAGGCAGCGGAGTTCTCGACGATGAGCCGCGGCTTGCCGCCGTTTTGCATGATCGCCACTTCGGGGCCGTTGAATGAGCGCGCTCCCCAGCTTGTCGGGAACTTGGTCTTCGCCTCGAACAAAATTGCGCCTGTCTTGGAGTCGAAGACATACACCCACTGGTTGTCGTTCTGGGCGACGATCTCCAACTGTCCGTCGCCGTTGAAATCAAACACTTTCGGCGGGTTCCCATCGAAGCCTTGGAACGCGACGGTCGGTTTGGCGACCGCGCCCGTGATCGCAAGGAACCGCGTGGTCGCCGCTTCGCCCGGTGGCGCCACGAGCGCCAGCGCCGGAACCACGATCAGGATGCCAGCCAAGATGGACACCAGACGATTGTTCATAGGATGATCACCAAACGTGCTGACGGAACGGGTCTCGAACGGATATTAGCCGCTCTTGGGACACATCTCAATGGAAGAAAATTATCCGTCGAACGACAAGCGTCGATGTGGATGACGAAGACGTCACGAGTCGGACCCGCGACGCTCAGGAACGGCCCGCGATTACCTCTGGCGGAATGGTTTTGGCGACGTTACCACTGAGCCGTACAAGGTTTGCACGAGCGCGTCGCTCAACCTCAGAAGACGTTGACGCCGATGACGCCGAGCACGATCAGCACGAGGATGATCGTCAGAATGGTCCAAAGTAGTCCCATGAACCAATTTTTCGTTTGGTTTCGCCTTTAGGATGCGTGGTGCAATCGCCGATTCACGCGCTCGAACGTTCGGCGTCCCGAACAAGGGAAATGCGGAGTCCAGCGTTTTGGCGCGCCGTGACTGGCGAGGATCACCCGCGAATCGACGCGGCCGTCCTTGACCACGACGCACCCAGCCACGTAAACGTCGGACGGGTTGTCGCCGGGTTCGCACTCGTCGTGCTGGCTCTGGCCGTGGTCGGCTTGGCAATCGGTCTCGAGAAGGTAACACCGGCATCATTGCACGATCTTACCATTCCATCGGCGTCCGCCTGTGCCCCGGCGACGACACCAACGCCGTGGCGGAATGGGCGAAGACGCTCGCCCGCACGTCGCTCTGGCGGATCCGCTTCTACCACGTCGACGGCGTCAACCTCAAAACGGCGCTCGCCGCATGGAAAGATGCAAGCCTGCCCGAAGTACCGACCTTCATCATCGCCGGTTTCCGACGGTTCCACAACCTGTTCGGACGCCACCATGGCGACGTCGTGTTCCGTGACGCGACCCGTGCCGGTGCCGACACCCGCAATGCGTGAAAGCAGGTCGGACGGTGCGCCTCAGCGCAAGTAACACGCGTCGCAGAAGTAGTTCAAATCCCGGGCGGTTTTCCACCCCGGATTCGACCTGGATCCCCGGTCCCGGAACCGCACATCTTCCCCTCTTTTTTCCACCTTTTTTGGGAGGAAAATCCGACGGCAAACGCGACGTCCCGGGCCAGCGGGGGAGTCTCGGCATGATTCCCCTTCCTTGCGGCGACTGCCAGAGGGCCCATGCTACCACTGTTTTATAGTGGGAAAACATTATTTGCGTTGGCGTGCAACTTACACCGACGATCGTATACGATCTGGTGATGAGAAACCGGGTCCGGAAAGCGAAGAACTACCACGCCGATGAACACGGGTTCAAGTGGCTCGAAGACGTCATCCCGGCCCTCATGGGCCTTCATGCCGTGGAACGCGACAATCGTCCCGACCATCCGCAAGGTTGGAAGGGGTTCGCCGCCCACTGGCGAGGGATGCAGGTGCGCGTCGACTTCGACGTCGAAGTCGTCGCGGACGGAGAAATCCTGTTGGTCGTAACGATGATGGAGGACTAGGATGACGAAAGTGACGAACATGAAAGTCCCGTCGAAGGCAGAATGGGAAAAGCGCCGCAAGGAGTATTTGGCAGCCATCAAGGCCAACCGGTTGTGGCCGGAAGGCTCGGTCTCGGCTTGCCCCACGTGTCACAAGCGTGCCCTGGTCGGCCGATCGGACCTCGTGCATCAAGAAGTTCGTCCGGGGAACGTGCAAACGTTCCGCAACCTGCGCGGCGCGAAGTGCGAGGCCTGTGGATCCCAGTTTCTGGATCCGGAGGAAATCATCGCGATCGAAGACACCATCGGAGTCGGCGTTGTGGCGGACTTCGAAGCGAAGGTAAGCAGGATCGGCACGGGCACCTTGGGCACCTATTGGCCGAAGGACGTCGTGCGCAACCTAGGGTTAGAGCCGGACACGCGAGCCTTCATCCAAGTCTTGGACCGGGAGACCGCACTAGTGAAGTTTGTCCACGAGCAGTGACGAAGGCCAAACGCGTGCTTTGCGCCGGGGCTTCTCTTCCCAAGGTCCGCGCGACGAAGTTCAAATCCGGGGCGTTTTTCCACCCCCGATTCGAACTAGTTTCATCCCCGGTCCCGGAACCGCACCTCTTCCCCTCTTTTTTCGGGGGAAAATCTACGGCTTCGGACCGGAACCCGGTCCGCCGCGCCCAAAATGCCTGCCCATGCGATCTCCGACGAACGCGTAGTTGACCTTGGATTTCCGACACGCTCGGTCAAAAGCGAGGGCGACCGCCTCAAGGTCGCGCACGTTCAGCGGCCTCCGCGAGCCGAGCCGCGAATCGGCAGAGGGAGAAGCCCATCCGCAGACTCTCGGCGGGCGAAACGTCCGCCAAAAGTTTCGCTTCCCGGACCTTCTTCGCGACTCGCCAGTGCATCGCGTCGTTGAAAGCCCTCCTGGGAGAAGGAGCCTTCGCCCGGTCCGGTGAACGTGGCATTGGGAGTCCCCGGTCCCGGAATCGCACGTCTTCCCCGCTTTTTTCCACCCCTTTTTCGGGGGAAAAACGAGCATGATGCCCCGCTGGCGCCTTGCGGCTTTGCGGGAAATGTTATTCTCGGGCAGGCGGTGCCACACGCGGCGGGCCAAAGGACCGTGTGGTTCCCTGAATTCGACGACATCGTCTTGTTTCACACCCGGATTATCGAGGAGGACCCGGTTGACCGCAAGCACCCAAACTTCCGACGCGGCGGCGAAGGCGCGCTGCGATCAGTCTTAGAGAGATGCCGTCCATCGACCGATTCGGAAGTCGAGATGTTTCGGGCCGCCGCCTGCGTTGCTCACGGGATCAACAAAGCGCATCCCTTCGATGCTGCGAACAAGCGGACGTCGCTGATTGTCGCCGGCACGATCTTGGACCGTTGCGGCTGGATTCTGAAGCCGGATCCGATGGATGCGAAGAATTTCCTTCAGCAAGCACGCGAAACCATGGTCGAAGTCGGCGCGTTCGAAACGTGGCTACGCCGGTGGTCACGCAAGGAATAAGAACGTCTGCGTTGTAAGATGAGTCGATGTCGGAGAAGGACCAGGTTCGGGTCTCAATGGAGCGAGTCATTGCCCGCAACCGCGAAGCCATTGACGTCCTCTCTCGACACCGGCGCAAGTAAGCGGTGCTTTTCCTTTTCGGAAGCGCAGACATGGGTCAAACCCAGGGCGGTGTTCCGCTCCGGATTTTCGGTGGATCCCCGGTCCCGGAACCAACCTCTTTCACCTCTTTTTTCCACCCTTTTTCTGGGGGAAAAACGGGAGTAGCGACGCGGCCGGCCAAGAACCCGCAAATCTTGCGGAGCCCTCATCGTCCACGAAGAGGAGGATTGGATTGGGCCGCAAGGCGGGGAGGAAAACCCCGAGGCCACTCCTTTAGGGTTGCGAATGGCCGACCTATGTTCCTACTTCTTCGGGCCGCCGTCCACGAGGACCTCAAAGCCCCCGTACGCGAACCGCTTCGCGTCAAACGGCATCGGTTGCCCCTCCATGCCGCTCATCCGCGGGTCCTTCATGACCTTCGCGTTGACCGCGTCGCGGTGCTTGCGGTTGCGGAACACGATGTACGAGAACACGATCGTCTCGTTCTTCCGAAGCCGCGTCATCTTCGAGAACGGCGGCGGCACATCACCGGCTATATCGGGTAGCATCTCGGGGGAAAGATCGTCGGCGACGCATTCCTTGTAGTCGAGGCAGCCGTGGTCGCGCCAGACCTCTGCTCCGAGTTTGGCCATTTTCTTGTAAGCGGCCAGGTTCTTCTTCGGCACGGGGATCACAAAGCCATCCACGTAGGTCATGCAGAGCGGAACGACGCATCTCGGGAAAACCTTCCGCCCGAGACGTCGGACCCCGGCGCACATAGAGAATTGTGTCCATGCTTGTTGAGAAACCCACCGTTGACGTCCAGGTAACCACTTTGGAACGCGTGGAGGCCGTTCTGCGGGAAGCAGGCGAGCCCGTTAGCCGCAATTACATCCACGAACGGCTTAAGGCGCTCAAGGCCGGCACAACGCCGGCGCGGCGTTCCGGATCCATCCGGACCACGACGCAACGTACGCCGCCCTCGAACAGGCCGCCCATGAGGGGTCGAAGCCACAGCAGGGGATTTGGCGCTTCTGACTTAGCCTCACGCCTTCGTGCCGCGCGTCATGAGATAATCGTGGCGAACCTCGTTGCCGTCGAAATACGGCTCCACCGTGGCAAGGTAATCGTTCCGGAATTTCTCCAACGCGGGCGGGTCGGATTTGAGTGACTCGACGGTGGCCTTCAGCGGGCCGATATTCGCTTCCTGGAACGCCATGAAGTGTCGGGGGCCCAATGCGTTGGCGCTGAACGTGCCACGCTCGAACCGGATATCACGAACACTTGTGCCAAGGCGAGAACGGATGATCTGCACGTCGCCCCATTGGGTGACCGGCGGGACGCCGGGCGGGGGCGGCATCATCTTTGCCTGGAACGCGAACATGCGGCCCGGCAAGGATTCTGCAGGCCACGTGGCGAAGGCGATCCGTCCGCCGGGCCTGAGCACGCGAAGCATCTCCGCGAGGGCGACCTCGGGGCGGGGCGCGAACATGTGCGCGAACTGGGACGCGACGACGTCAAAGGACGCGTCCTTGAACGGAAGGGCCTCGGCGTCGCCTTCGTGCCATTCCACGTTGAGTTTGAGCACCTGTGAGGTGCGCTTGGCGGCCTCGATGAGGTTCGGCGTAAGATCGAGGCCGGTGACGACGGCGCCTTCGCGCGCCGCGGTGAGAGCGAGATTGCCGGTGCCCGTGCCGACATCCAGGAAGCGGTCCCCCGGTTTGACCTGGGCAAAGCGCACGAGGCGCGCGGACGCCGGAATCGTGATCGTGGATGCCGCCTCGAACGAGGACCAGATCTGTTTTTGGCGGTCTTTGAAGGCTTGAAGATCGAACGTGACGGCGGTCGCGGTTTGGGTCATTGGTCAGGGGGAGGCAACGTTTCCCTTATGAGGGTTGGCGGCGAGGCGAGCTCCCGGGGATGGAAAGCGGCGCGAACTGAGGAAAACGGGGGCTTGAAGTGGAAGTGAAAATCCCCGGTCCCGGGCTCGGCTCTCGTTCCTTCTTTTTTCTACCTTTTTTCGGAAGGAAAATCGGCGATAACCTTGACGCGGTCGATTCTTCAAGCCGTGCGAAGGCGGCGGCGACGCGAAGGATCGGGATGCCGTGGAAGGACTGAATCCTCAAAAGGTGCTTGTCTCCCGATACGACCAAGCCCGCGCGACCGTCCACCGCAAGCTCAAGAAACCGATTATCGTCCGGATCCGCCTGGACTACGTCAAAATGCGACGTCGTCTCGACCAGTTCGGCCGTTCCAGCGACGGCCCCGAGCACCCGATGGACGGCGTCCTCTGTCATGCGAAACTTGGGCCGGCGCAAGACCTCGACGAGTTCCTGCAGGACATTCGGCGAGCTCAGCAAGACATCTCGTCCGTCAATACATCGTTGGAGGAGCTTCCGAGGTCGTCCCGTTCCAATCACGGCGCTAACGAGAACGTTCGTGTCCAAGACCAAGCGGATGGGCGCTCACCTTGTCGTTCGCTTCTCGCGACGCCGTGCCTGCACTTCCTTTGCCACTTCAAGGAAGGACGAAAGACGTGCTGGTCCATGACGACCGACCCGACGAGCGCCAACTGATTCCGACTGCGTGTATGGGGACCATCGGTTCCAGTCGGCCCAAATACTCCCGACCATTCCGCTCGCTTGTGAACACCGTGAGCAACAGCGGTCGCGTCGCAGCGCGGATGATCCTGATCGGTTTCTTGCTCCTGGCTGCGCTCGGAACCGCAGCGGGGGCAGAGCCGGCGATTCATGCCTGCGCGAGCAAATCGACGGGCGATCTGCGCGTCGCGGATGCATGCAAGGCGAACGAGAGCGCTTACTCGTGGAGCGTGGAAGGCGCTACGGGACCTCAAGGCCCACCGGGTCCACCGGGCCCCGCGGGCCCGGTCGGAGGCGTGCAGGGAACATTCTTCCTTCAAGGGTCGGCATGGGACTGGACCGTCCCCGAAGGTGTCACGAGCATCCTGGTCGAGGCCCTTGGGGCGGGCGGGGGCGGCGGCTGCGGGTTCAACGAAGGCGGCGGCGGAGGAGGGGGCGGAGCGGGCGCGTACATCCGCGTCGCGATTCCCGTCACTCCGGGCGCTGTGCTTCAAGTCGTAGCGGGGAAAGGGGGGGTTGTCTGCACGGCCACGCAAGCAGCGACGGGCGGCACGCCAAGCACACTCACCGAGGTC
>CAYOZB010000046.1:0-20037 GCA_964408365.1 uncultured Halobacteriales archaeon
CGGTGGCCGGCTTGGATCACGTCGTCTTGCGGGAAGAGCCGCAAATGGTACTCGATCGGGGTTCCGAGGGGAACAGGTTTGCTCGTCTCGAGGGTGTCGCGGTGTTGTGCGCTGAGGTAGCCGCGGTTGATCATGCGTTCCGTGCCGTCGTCGGCGACGTCGATGAGGTGGAGCGCAAAGTGCGTTCCCTGGACGACGGGCGCGCCGTTGAGGGTGGCGGTGAAGTGGAAGAACGGCGACCCGGAGTAGTGGACGTCGGCTTCGAGGGTCTCGGTCATGAAGGAAACGGATTCGCCTCGGGTCTCCATCGGCAAGCCATTGTCCGTGTAGCTGACCGTGCCGTCGCGGACGGGCACGCCGATGAGGGTGGCGCTTGCGTCCGCGTAGAGTTTGAGCGCTTGGGCGTGCTCCGGGGGCCACGTGTTTTCAAAGCGCCACCTTCCGAGGGAGTCCATGATCTGTACGGCGGGCTCGTCCATGATGCCGGTGGGTAGGTCGAGGAGCCAGTAGTCGAACCAGCGGTGGACCGTCAAGCGCCAGTCGCTTCGGCTCCAGTCGGGGTTGAAGCTGTTGCCGTCGGGGAAGTTGTGTTGCCACTGTCCGTACCACGCGTGTTTGGGCGTCGGGATGAGTTCGTACCAGTCGCGGATGTGGTTCGGTTTGACGTTCCAGTCTTCGAGGCCGTGGACGTGGAGGAAGCTGGTGTTCTGGATCTTGTCGACGTTGAGCCGGATCTCGCGGTCTTGCCAGAACTTGTTGAAGTCGCCGCGTGGATCTGCGCCTTCTTTGAGGTTCTCGGGGTGGCAGTCGAACCGTTCGGCGTAGATGGTCGGGGGCGGCGTGTTCGGGTCGCCGCCCGTGATGAACGTGGTGGGCGTGTTGGGTTCGATGCCGATCGCGGCGTACGCGGCCATGCCGGCGAGGCCGTTGATGGTGTAGGGAACCCCGTCGTAGAAGTTCCACTCGTATTGTCCAGCGACACTCGCGAGCGGGATGACGGTTGTGAGGTGGGGCGGCGCGGAGACGGCGGCGGATTGTTGTGTTTCACCGTCGTAGCTGATGCCGATCATGCCGACCCTGCCGTTGGCCCAGGGCTGGGTGGCGAGGTCTTCGATGACGATGTGTTCGTCTTGGGTCTGTTTGGGTCCGGTCTGCTCGAGGCATCCGCCGGATTCCCCGGTACCGCGCACGTCGTTGAGGACGACCGCGTAGCCGCGCTGGATGAAATGGGAGACGAGCCAACCGTCCATGCCGTTGCCCGTCGGTCGGTTCGCTTCGGCGTTGTTGGGTCCGAAGTAGGGGCTCACGTGGAGGATGATGGGGGAGAGCCATTCGCCGCGGTCGGCGGGTCGGAAGACGCGGCTGTGGAGCATCGTGCCGTCAAAGGATTCCGTCCAGTGGTCTTCGGCGAGGATCGCTCCCTCGGGGAAGATGGGTTGGGAGAGCGACGCGTTGAGATCCTCAAGATCCCACTTTGGGGGTTCGGCCGTGATGATCTTCTTCTTGGAGCCGCCGTCGGTCGAGTCGTCGGTCGGGGTGGGGCTCAAGCAACCGCCGAGGAGCATGCCAAGCAGGAGGGTCACGATGAGGGACGTGCGCATCGGAATCAACGTTGAACGACGACTTGCTGGATATAAGGTTTGCAGCGGCGCAGGCTTTGCACAATTATTCAGTGGAGTGTCGGAGCGTGCGGGAAAACCGGCTTAGAACGTCAGCGAAGACGTTCGAATCCTCAGCGAACTGGGGCTGGTTGAAGTGGAGGTTGCCGGCCCAGGAAAGCCGAACCGAATCTCCCTCTCGGGAGACCAAATCGACCTGCACTTGATCGAGCAAGCATCGGGCTAACAAATCGTTGCCGCCGACGCGCCCGGTGCGCCCACGGGCGCGCGTTCCGATCCAAGATGATGAGGAACAGACCATGACACCACGCCGCACCACGCACAACCCGATGAAGGACGCCCTGGACGTCATCGCGAAGGTCTTCGCTAACCCGGACCCAGCCCCGGAACCAAGAAGAGCCGAGCGGCCATCCGGATAACAGATCGCTCAAGCCGACTTGCTCGGCTTCGCTCCGCCAGCGACTTAGCTCAACCGTTATGCGGCTCGCCGGGCGATGAACGCGATGAACCCGTAAGGCGGAGCAAGTCTTTATCCGGGGCTGACCTGTGCGACGACAGAGGCTTCCCCACCGTGTACTTCCCCCTGCTCCGATCGCTCGCAGTGCCGCTCGCCCTCTCCCTCGTCCTGGCCGGATGCGCCGCCGACGACGGCGAGGCGCCTCCGGAGGACGAGACGGACTTCGACGACGAGGACCTGGGCGGCGACGCGCCTGCCGACGATGAGACGGAGCTTTCCGAGGACGCGACGCCGATGGAGCGCGCGGTGGCCTACCTGAACGACGCGAAGGCATTCCGCGTCCGCCTCGTTGAGGCCGATGACGACAGCACGGACGAGCGCGACCATTACCACGACGAGGCGCGCCGCGTCGATTACCTGCGCCTCCAGTCCACGCACGTCGGCGCGGCGACCCGGGAGCCGCAAACGGTCGCCCGGGTCGGCGAGACCGCGTTCCACTGCGAGGGCGAATGCAGCCTCATCGCGAATGGCGTCGCCAACGACTCGATGATTCCGACCCTCCTGTTCAGCGAGCGCGCGACGGTCCTGATCTCGGCGGGCATGTTCTACCTCGTCGGGTCCGATCCGGAGTCCGTCACGTACGCTGGCGTCGCGGCGTTGAAGTACACGATGCGCGGCACGGATGGCAGGCCACCCTCGTACGTCTGGCTCCAGGAGGAGCCCGTGCGCTTCCTTCGCGGGGAGATCGTGCAGTACCAGGGCGAGGACTATCCGCTCAAGTTCATCAACACGACCTTCACCTACACCGACGCGCCCCCCGTCGAGATGCTTCGCGCCGAGACGCTGACGCTCGTGAACGACGTCGACGCCAAGGCCTACCGGCGCCTCGCCGACGGTTACGAGGATGGCCTCTCCCACTGGAACTTCACGTTCCCCACGGTCACCTCGCCGCCCAGCGTGCCCCTCGCCGACGTGACGCTCACCGTGCTGGACCGTTACGACGACGGCATCACGATGAGCCTGGAGACCTTGACCGCGGCCGACACGCGCATCCGCGTCACGTTCGAGGACACGGACGCGAACGGCATGGTCAGCGCGGGCGACGTCCTTCGCATCGAAGTGCTGGACGCAGGGAGCAGCTCGAACCCCTTTGGCGTCGAGGACCTCGACGTGCGCCTCGTCGACGAGAAGGGATGGACTGTCGTCCCCGGTCGCTGACCTGGACGCGTTCCCCAGGGACTCTGTGGCGTTCCCAGTGCGCAGCGGGATGGCGTCTCGGATCCTCACCAGTGAGCGCCGGCGCATCATCATCTACTTGGAGGACCACGGGCCGGCAGACAGCATCCACGACCTAGCGCAGGCTATGGGGAGGGACCCAGCCGCCGTCAGTCGCGACATCCATCTCCTGACGGACGCAGGCCTTCTTCGCATTGATGAAGTCGGACGTACCAAGCACATCCACGCGACCGGCAGGCCCATCATCGTCGCTTGAATCTCAAGGGCGCCCCCCGCCAGCGATGGCTGCATATACGTGCATCTACACATACGTGTTCGTGCAACTTGTCGCGCCGCGGCCGCCGACGGATGCGAACCCGCGTCTCTCCACGCTCCTCGAGGTCGAAGCCGTCCTCGTTGAGAACCTGAAGGACTGGGAGGGCCCCTTGTCGTTCGCCGAGATCGGCCGCCGCATGCGCGCCAAGCGCGTCCGTCCCGCAGTGATCCGTGCCTGCGTGCAGGAGCTCGCGCGACAGGGACGAGTCATCGTGGGAAGCAAGGGCGTGGACCTGTTGGTCCGCAGTCCGGCACTGGAGAAGGCAGCCACTGAGCCCTTGGCATGACGCCGTGGCCGACTGCAGACGATGTCCGCGTCGTGAGCGGCCTCCAGAAGGACTTCTTCAAACGGCATAAGAAGGACCGGAAGCGCGCGCAAGAGGCGTGGGACGGATTGGTGGCGCGTCGCGCTGCTCTCATGCGCGATGTGCAGCTTGGCGAACCTGTTCCGAACCGTCTGCGACCTAAGGAATTCAAGAAGTTTCATACGCTCTATTTGATTCCCGAGCTACCGCATCGCTTCCGGGCGATCTACGAGGTCTCGTCAGCATCCCCGCTTGAACCCATACTCGTCACCATCTTGTGGATCGGCGACCATGACGACTACGACGAACTCTTCGGGTATCGGACCAGTTGAAGGGCGGAACCCAGAAGACCCGGGCCGAACGCTGTTTCCATTCGGCCATGTTTGCGATCCTCGCCAACTCGATCCTCCGACACCAACTCCTCGGGCTCGACGTCAAGGTCCGCTTCGCGCTCAGATGATCCACGATCGCCGCGTCTTCATCGCCGCCTTCTTGATCGCGTGGGTTATGATCGGCTGACGATAGGACACCCGATTACGTGACGGAGCCCAGCGGCGGCGCTCAATTGCATTCGGGCGGCGGCCGGCGACGCGGTTTCGGCTTGGCGGCGGGCCTCGGTCGTGGCGTGGACGCTCGTGGTCGGCGAGCAGGCGTCTTGACGGGAGGCGCCTCGGCCGCGACGCCCGTGGGCGGTGAGGGTTCAGCCGGCTCCGGTTCGAGTGCCGCGTCCAAGGCGGGAGTCTGCGGAGAAACCACCGGTTCCTCCGATTCCAATACCGGAGCCCACGCAGGAGGTGCGCGCTCGTTCACCGATGACAAGGCGGTCGGTGGCGCCTGCGGTTCTTCCGCTTCATCGGGGAAGGGAATCGACATTCTCGTCGGCTCACGTCGAGGACCATACGAAGAAGGTGGCTGGTTCTGAGCGCGCGAAGCCGATCCCCACGCGATGAGCAACAGGATCGCGCCGACGCCCATCGCAAGCGCCAGGCCGAGGACCGTCGGCGAAAACAGGTCGTTGAGATCAAGGGACTCCGATGCCGGCACTGTTTCGACCGCGGGCCTCGGCGCCACGATTCCTGCGGCTTGCAAACTCGCGCCGGCGGCCAGGCGCGCGGTGGAATAACCGGCGTACGCGCCGACGGGGTCGTCTTGCGCGCGACTGTTGGCAAGTTCAAGCAAGGCGATCGCGTAGACGGGGGGGCTGCCTTGGGCCTCGGCGAGTTCGATCTGGTATGCCGCGGAGGCGGCCATCCGGTCGAGCCGTTGCCGCACGGGTTCGTCGCCGGCCAACGCGACGAGCGCGGTGTTCGTCTGCGCAAGCGCTTGGATCAATTCCAAGACGGCTGCGGCGTAGAGACCCTCTTGGGCTGCGACCATGCTTCGGCCGTGCGCTTCTTGCGCGGCGGCGAACGCGGGCCCCTCCCCCGCGATGAGGGACGCGTAGGCCATTTCGAGTTGCGCCGTTTCGCGGTACTTGCCCCACAGGTCCTTCACCGACTGCTCTGACAGTTTCGGGTCGGGGGAGGTGGAGGCAACGTCGACACCGATGATCCACCACCAACGCGCGGACTCGGCCCGTTCGCGGGCGAAGCTCGAGGATTGCAACGCGGCGCCGAACGTTCCGGCTTGGGCGGCCTGGACGGCGGCGGCTTGGAGTTGCCGCGCTTCCAACACGCGTTGCTCGGCCCCGGCCTGCGAGTCCAGCTGGGCGGACGGGATCGGGTAGGTGACGCGGATGCCGCCGAACACATCGCTGATCGTCGCGTCGGTCGTCGACAAGTAGGTTTGGGTGTACGTTGAGATCTCTTCGGTGGATTCGAAGTACGCAACGAGCGCCTCTACGTAACCGAGCGCGACGAGACCCTGGAAGGCGAGGCTCGAGGCAAGGTATTGTTTCGACTCGTTCTGCGCTGCGCGGGCGCTCACGACACGCGTTTGCGCGAGCGCGAGCTGGTCCTCCATCGTCTGGCGCTCCTCGGCCGCCATTTCGGAACGAACCGTCTCGTAACGACCGGAAACGTCCGAAAGCCGCTGCGCCATCTGCGACGTGAGATTCTGGGCAAGCCGCGTGGTGATGCCGCCGTACCGTTGCCCCTGCAGCGGATCCGTGGTCGGCTCCGGACGCACTAACCGGTAGCCAGTGAAGGGCGCAATGGCGTCGTAGAGGTCCGCGACCTCTTCGACCTGGATGTCATATTGGTCGTCGCCGACCTCCTTCAGATCGACGATCTCTTCCCGCTGCGTGACGGCCCCGGTGCTCGGATCCTGCTCTTGGAACGTGACTACCACGGTCGATTGGCCCAGGGGAACAAGGAACCGTTTCGCGCCGACCGAGTCCGCTGCCTCGAGTTTCTGCAACACGCCGCCGATCGGCCCGATGGAGCCGTCGGGGTTGATCATCCCCGTCATCACGACGTCTTCCGTGACGTTCCAACCTTGGAGCAACGCGGCGACGGCAACGGCCATCGCGCCGCCCGCCGACGGACCGCCAATCGTGATCGACGTCGTCTCGACCTTGAACAAGAAATCCGCGTTCGTCGCGTCAACGCCCGTGATCGAGGACGCCGTGTCGACGGCCAGCCGGGCGCTGCCTTGCATGTCGATCTGCGTCAACGGACGACTGGAGAGGAACACTTGGCCCGTCCCGGGCGTGTGCATCGTCACTTCGAGCGACGAAGCCACGCCGAACAAGGTTCCGTCCTCGCGCTGACCGACGGCCGGGATCCACATCGTCACCGTCGCGCGATCAAGCGTCTGCTCGCTCTGGGCGGCCGAAAGAGGCGCCGAGAGGACCACGATGGCTAGGACAAACCAGGAACGTCGCATGCGGTCTTCGGGGCCACACGACCTCTCTGATTTACGTTTTCTGCAACCAGCGTTCCAAGTCGGTTTCTCTTGGTGTGGGACAAAACTCTTAATTGCGGCCCTTGGCTGGCCGCGATGATGCAGACGAAGCTCAAGGGACGCGCGTGGACCTTTGGCGATTCGATCGACACCGACATGATCACGCCCGGCAAGTATCTCGCCATCATCGACCCGAAGGGCCTTGCGGAACACTTGCTTGAAGGCAAGGACCCCGAGTTCGCAAAGCGCGTCAAGCCCGGGGACATCATCGTCGCTGGACAGAACTTCGGCTGCGGCTCGAGCCGCGAGCACGCGGTCGCCGCGATGAAAGGCGCGGAGATCGGCTGCGTCATCGCCGAGAGCTTCGCGCGGATCTTTTACCGCAACTCCCTCAACCTTGCTCTTCCCATCCTCGAGGTCGCGGATATCTCGAAGAACGTCAAAACGGGCGACGTGATCGAGGTCGACCTCACGAAGGGCACGGTGAAGAACACGACGAGCGGCAAGACGTTCCAAGGCGTCGCACTCACTGACAAGGCGGTCGAACTTCTCGAAGCGGGCGGCCTCGTCAACATCGTTCGAAAGAAGCTCCACGCGCGCGGGACCGTCCAGCACGAGGTCACGCCTGCGCCGCGGCACGCGGACATGAAGCGCGACTGAGACGTCGTTCTCAGATCGCCACGCCGACCCGGGCGAGGGCGCCTTCCAGGTCGATGACGTCCTGCCACGCCTCGATGCGCATCCATAGGTCGACGGCGCTGCCGTCATGGTAGGGCGTGCAACCGGTCCCAGGGGCGCATTGGTCGATCCAGAGTCCGAAGCGGGTCCCCGAGACGTTCACGTAGGGTCCGTCGGCGCCGACCGAGCGGATGTCGTACACGATCGCGCGGTAGGCGGTGGTCCCCGACCGGATCGTGGCGCTGTCCTGGTAGATCATTCGGCCTCCGGAGAACATCGGCATGCGCAGGTTGCACGGGCCCGTTGGAGCACAACCCGTGACGGGACCGGTGCTCGCGACGAGTGCGAGATGCGTCGTCGTGGGTGGGATCGGCTCCATCTGCGGGGACAGCCCGCACGAGAACGCGCCGGGCCAGGTGGGACAGGTCAACGTGACATTCGTGTCGAGGAGCGTCAGCACTCCGGCGGCGGGGGAGTCCGCGTCGGTCGCGTAGAACCGGTCGCGGGTAGGCAGCGGGACCCAGGTCGGATCCTTCTCGGCCGTGACCGTGACCTGTACCGGCCCATCCAAGATGCTTCCTTGGCCGATGGCGCCGACGCCGGCCGCGAACGGACTGACCGGCAAGGTCGACGGGTCCCAGTCCCGCGGCTCCAGCGGCAGGGTCCACGTCTGCGATGCGGCCGCGGTCCGTTCCCCTTCCGGCATGTTGGGATCGGTCGCCCAGGTGCGGCCATAGGTGCTGTCGATCCAGACGGTCCAGGTTCCTTGGGTCGTCGCCCCGCCGACATTGGCTTCGATGCGCAGTGCGCGGGTCCCTTCGAGGATCTTCACGAAGGGTGGCAACTGGTACGCGCCGCAACCAGTCTGTAGGCGGTTCACGTCCGCGCACTCTTGGGCGAATACGTTGACGGTGCCCTCGTAGAGAATGATCTCGGTATCGGAGCCCCAACGGTCGACGGCTTGGGCGATGATCGGAGTGCGATCGAGCAGAATCCCGGTGCTCGCCAGGCGAACGGGCTTCGGCGCGTCGCTGTCCGTCGCCGCCTCTCCCGACAAGCAACCAGAAAGGACGATGAGAACCACTGTGCATACGCAGGCCGCCCAGACGCTCGGTGTCGGCGGCCGCGGCGCCGTCGTCAATTCGCACTCCCCATGAGGAAAGCGACGACGAGCCCGCCCACTTCGTCGGTGGTGGGGGCGCAGAGAATCTGGGCGATGGAGCCATTAGGGCAGGGCGGCGGCAATGCGTTGCCGAGCCCGCTGTGCGGCACAGCCACCTGCAGGCCCCCTACTGCACCGGCCGCGAACACGAGGCCGCGGTAGTAGTAGGCATCGCGACCCTCTTCTCCCGCCGAGAGGTCGCTGTCCGCGATTAACGGATGCAGCGGGTCCGACGCATCGACGAGTACCAGGCCGGCCTTCTCCCACCCGAATGCAAGCATGCCGGTGCCGGCGCCCACCTCCGAGCCCTGCGTGGGAGCAAAGACGCAGACGCCCGTCCGGTCGGCGGGGACCATCACGCTGGTCACGAAGGATGGCGGCGACGTCTGCAGGTCGAAGATCACGATCTTCCCATAAGGCCACACGGTGCCCTCCGGCATCTCGACGCAGTCGCCGATCTCCTCGCTTACGGCCAAGTACCTCCCGTCCAGGAACGGGACCGCGTACGTGTGGGAGCAGCACATCACGCCTTCCGGACCGATCTGCCCCATGGCGGTGAGAAGGACTGGGTCCAGCGGGTCGGAGATGTCGAAGACGAGGGTCAGCCTATCACTTGCGCAGTACATGCGCGCTGCCGCCGCATCGACGGTGATGCCGTGACAGTTGGGATAGAGCGGCGGGAAGCCCACGAAGGTACCGTCCCGTGCGAAGGGCGGAATGGGCACGCGCGCCGCGAGGTGAATATCGTCCGGGTCGCTGGCGTCGATGACCTCCATCGTGCTGAGGGACTCGCGCCGATTGTTGTAAACCATGTGCGTCGAAGGATGCGCGCCGAAGATGTGAGCCGTGACGTTCACGCGCGCCAACTCGAATGGTGCCGCCGGGTCGGTCACGTCCCAGAACCCAATTGGCCCCGACGAATCCACATTGGCCCGAACATCCTCGGGGATGAGGTTCACCGCCACGACGGTGCGGTCGATGCCCTCGTAGTAGAGGACCTCCAAGCCCTCGTACGTCCTGCCGGGCCGGACGTCGATGGCCCCGGCGCGCGTCGGATGCAAAGGCTCGCTCACGTCGAAGATCACCACGCCCTCCGTGTCTGAATCCGTCGTCACGAAGGCAAAATCCCCCCACGCACGCACCCGAAAGCCCGGGGCCGCATCCCCGAAGGCCTGGATCTCCAGGCCGGTGAGGTTTGCCGGGAGCGCCTGGAAGTCTGCATACTCCAAGGTCTCCGTCGCGTCGGTAGGGCCCGAGCATCCTGCGTCCTGGGCGACGTCCACGGTTCCGTCTTGGTCGTTGTCGAGGCCGTCGTCGCAGGCATCGGCGCCTTGCTCACTCGCGTCGCCCCGGCGCGAACACCCGGGGTCGTCGGGGAAGTCGGCGGCGCCGTCGCCGTCGTTGTCCGCGCCGTCGTTGCAATCTGGTTTTCCCTCCGCGGCGGTCGCGGGCACGAAGGCGAGGACGAGGACAATCAAGGTTCCCGCAATTTCGATTCTTGGAAAGGTTCGGAGGCGCACCCAACTCACCGAATTCCACGATGATACGCCGAAGGATAATGGGGCAGCAAGAAACGGATTGCGGCGGGCGCGGCAGCCGGCAACAAACCGGTTGGCGGGGCCTTATACCGACGTGTTGAGTGGGTTGACTTCGAGGGGACGCCGTGTCGAGGATTTTGTTCGAGCGCCCCCGCCGCGCTTGATAGTGGTGGCACCAACTTCGAGGGAACCGTTATGGCAGACGCGGAGGATCGACGATTCGTGACCGCGCAACCGCGCATTCCGGTCGATCATGCCGGCTTGGCCGAGGCGTTATCCGTCTTGGCGTACGAAGCGCGGCTCGAAATCCTGGAACTCTTGGCATTCCCAAAGTCCACGGCGGAGCTGCGCGTTGCACCGCACCGGATCAAACAAGGGGACAACCCGGAGCGCCCGATGTCGCGACAGGCCGTCCAAATCCATTTGGCCAAACTCGTGGAAGCGGGGTTGGTCCATCTTGATGTCAGAGAACAAGGTGCGGGGCAGAAGATCCATTACTTCACAGCGAACGCGGCGCGACTGTATGCCCTCACGGAGGATCTTCGCACGTTATGCGTGCGGTACGCAAAACAGATCCCCAACGCGGACGCCACCGGAACCGTCGCGGCCAACCGACCGCGCGAACGTTTCCAAGGTCCGGCGCTGGTGCTCGCGCACGGCGTCTACGAGGGCCGCGAGTATCCACTCAAGGCAGACGCGGGGCAGCCTGCGCGATGGGTGATCGGTCGCCGCAAGAACGCGCACGTCGCGCTGGACTACGACCCGTTTGTGAGTTCGGAGCACGCGATCGTCACGCGGGACGCGGGGGGATTTGTCGTCTCCGACGTCAAGGCCAGCAAGAATGGGACCTTCGTGAATTGGAGCCCGATTCCTAAAGGCGGTTCGGAGCGGCTTCGCCCCGGGGACGTCATCGGCGTCGGCCGATCCCTGCTGGTGCTCACGGGCGGCGCCGCAACCTCCTGATTGGCGGACCATTATCTAGTGGCGCTTCGTCGACGCAGCGGGGCATCCATGGTGGGTCAAAGGGTACCGGCGTTTCGGCGTCGTTTTCAAATAGTGGGAAGCAGACCGAGCAGGTCGGGTGGCAGTGTGAGTTTCAAGCTCGCCGTCAAATTGTGCGTAGTGCTTCTTGTAGCGGCCCCGTCCGTGACCGCCACCGATTTTTTGCACCAAGCCTACGATGTCGGCCGGAGCGGATTGTCGCCCGACCCGGCCCCGGCTTGGGGAGACCTCGCGTACTCGCTGGACCTGAACATGCAAAAGTCGTCGCGCGAAGCGCCGATGGTAATCGTCGACGGCTCCGCGTACATCTCCGGCGCGGACGCACAAGGCGCTGGGATCTTCGAAATCGATATCGAGAGCGGTGCCATGCGGCGTTTCCAATCCTTCCCTTGGGAGCGCGACATTGGCAAATTCGACCTCAAGGCCCTCGAGAGCGATGGACGAACCCTGTTCATGGTCAACCCCGGTCGCGAGGTAATGGCCTTGCCACTTGACGAAAACGGGGTCGGCTGGAGTCTGGTCCTCGGGTTCCGAAAAACGGTGGAGCAGACCGACACACTATCGTACAACCCGGACGGCTTACTCGATGATTGCCATATGCACGCAAAAATGGCGTTGTTTGAGGGGTTCTTGTACGTCGCGTGCGACGTGCAGGGACAATCCAGCGTCCTCCTATGGAAAGTCAATGCCAAGGATGGCACTGAAGACTGGGACATGCCGATTGTCGTGGAACCCGAAGGAAACCGGACTGGGGACACAGTCTCCGATCAGGCCGCAGCTCCGCGGCACGGAGCTACGACCTATCCCACGGGCTTAACCGTTTTCCGTGACGGCTTCATCGTTGCGGTACACACGACCCCGGAGCCCGCCGAAGGGGAGAGCACGGATTCCTTGGCCGAATCCGGGAGCCAATCCTCCTACCATGCGTACAGTTTCGACGGCGAACCGTTATGGTGGCATACAGGAGGCCTCTCTCGCCGCGCAGCTGGGGACTTGTCGTACTTCCCCCCGCATCAAGCACCGCCTGCGGCGGCCAACGAGCATTTCGTCGTCGTAGAACTCGACCAGTTCTCGCTGCGCAAGCACGGCAACGTCGGCACCCGGCCCGACATCGAGGAGGACTTCCGGAGGACGGAAATGGAACTGACCGACCGCGGCAGCGGCTTCGCCCTCGGTCCAAACGGAATCTACCTGACCTCTCGCTCCACGCTCTACTACGTCACGAACGAACTAACGGAGCGCGCCGCATACACGCTGCCCCCGGACCTGGAATTCGCCGTCGGACCCTTGACACTCAGCTCTGACAACGTTCTACTTGCCCAGCATGGGATTTTGGAGGGGGATCATCGCACGATCCAGGCCTTCGACGCCCTCACCCTGCAGCCGATGTGGAACCACACGCTGCCGCCGAACCGTTTCGAAGCTACCCAACGGTTCGCGGAGCGACCCACTTCGATGGCGTTCGTGAACGGGCTTCTCGTCGTTTGGACGATGGACGGGTACTTCCAGGTGTTGGGCACGACCCCGGGCTCGATCCAACCGATCCTGGAGGTCTCCAACCCGGAACCCTCGGTGGGAGAAAACGTCGTGGTCGACATGAGTGCGACGAAACCGGGAAGGTTCGGGGACGCAACCGAATTCCGAGCCGTGTGGGGCGACGGCAGCGAAACCCCCTGGCAGCCTTCGCCGAAACTGGAACATGGGTATTCCGTCGCGAAGAACGTGACGGCGCGGTTCTTCGCCCGAAACGCAAACATCACGCAAAGCGCCTCCGAGACGTTCACGTTCGCCGTCAAAACTGCCGCGGCCCCGATTGTATTTGGGGCTGGGACCGCGCAGAACGAGGCGAACGCAGCTCCACGGCCGACATGGTCAGGGACAACGAACCCCTGGGGACTGAGCAGCGCGGCGATTCTCGCCACGCTGCTTCTTGCCGGCATTCCGCTCGTGGTGCGCAGTCGTCGCCGAGGGGTGACCGACACCATTGTCCGCCTCCAGCCGTACAACGCGCTTCTCCTGCAGGAGATCTCGACGGGAACGACGCGTGACGACCGCTACAAGAGGCTGCGGCCCATGCGCGCATCCCTCGGGGTCTCGGACCAGGAGCACGCCATCCTTGAACTCGCCGCGCAACGCGGCGTCGACGCCAACCATGCGGTCGGCACGATCGCGCCCGGAGAATTGTTCCTTGGCCGATACCGGGTCCTGAAAGAGATCGGCCGCGGCGGCTTCTCCAAGACCCACCTCTGCCTCGACGAACTCCTGGAACGAAAAGTGGTCCTCAAGACCCTCCAACCCGTCTCGGATCGAGAGATCGACGCGCTGTTGCACGAGGCACGCGCGTTGGGCCGCGTGCAGCATCCCAACGTCGTGACCCTGATTGACGCCGACCGCGTCGGGGAAGAAGTCTTCCTTGTGATGGAGTTCCTTGAGGGAGGTCCCCTCTCGGACCGGCTCGGTTCCCATCGGTCCGGCGAACCGTGGGCGAACCTCGCGGAGGACATCCTCGCGGGGCTTTCTGCGATCCATGAATCGGGGATTGTGCACCGCGACATCAAGCCCAGCAATCTCCTGTTTACCAACGCGGGCCGCTGCAAGGTCGCCGACTTCGGCATCGCGCACATCCCTGGTTTCGATGCAACGATGGATGCGCACGGGATCACGGCCGGTACGATCCGGTACATGAGCCCGGAACAAGCACGCGGGCGACCGACCACCGCGCCGTCGGACCTGTTCAGTGCAGCGCTCGTGCTATTCGAAGCCGCCACCGGTCGTCCCTACTTTGAAACCACTCCAAAAGAGAGCGCGATCGAGCTGCAGTTGCGGATCGCCAAGAGCGAACCGTTCGCCCGCGACATTGGCGGCAACATCGAAATGGCCGGGTGGTGGAAGAAAGCGCTCCACCCGGTCGCCGAGAAACGATTCCAGACCGCAGGCGAAATGCGGAAAGCATTGCGCCTTGCCGTTCGCAGCCGACCGACGAAGAACGGCCGTCCACGGTGATTATGAACAAGTCGTTGCGCCTACGTCCATGAAGCCGTTTCGGGAACCTACGAGGACGTAAGGAAGAAGCAGCCTAGCCTGGCGTCAACGTATTCCGGGGATGCCGTCGTGCTGGTGGTCGAGGTACGTCTGCGCGTTGAGTTGTTCCAAGCAGTGCTGGATGAGGCCATTGGTGTCGTCGTGGGCAAAGTGCACCGGAGAGGCTTGGATCTCGGTCCATGGAGTAAGGAACCGGTCGGGATCAAAGGGGGGTCGATAGTGAAATCGGATGCGTTGTTGGTCGCGGGTCGCGAGGCGCCGGGCCCACGGGATCAGGCCCCCGAGGTCGAAGTCAGCGTGCAGGATCACGGCCATCGTCCACGACTTCGGTCGCGGCGCCTGGGTCGGATCGTCGCCGGGGATGCGTTCCACTTTTCGGCCGTACAATCGGTCGCCATGCCTGCGTGCTTTGGGGATGCGGCGCTGGACCTCGTCGGCCAGGCGGCCCGTGGCCGGGGCGGCGAGAAGGAACAGAGTGGTGTCGTGCTTGTGGGCGGCGATGACGCTTCGCTGGTCGCTGGTCAGGGTGGGCGGCGACATGGCGGGGGCTCACGCTACGGGCACTTGGCGTGCGTCGGCGCCGCTGCGCATCTCGGCGAGGAACTCGAACCGGCGCATCCAGTCGACGACCAGGAACCCGAGGGGGCTCAGCGCATACGCGGTCTGGGCGGGCCGGGTGCGAGCGTCCGTCACCGTCCAGACGATGCCTTCGTCGCGAAGGAGCTTGAGGACCTGGGTGAGATTGTTGTCGCTGCGGCCGCCGGGGGCGAGCTCGCTGTTCCGGCGGGGGCCGCCGATGAGGGCGTAGACGACGTGCCGAGCGAGAGGGTTTGGCCGGCCCAAGAGATGGTGGGCGAGCGTCTGCTCGACGTGGGCGGCCGGTAGCCCCTCGGCGTCGAGCTTGTTGATGACCATATGCTCCACAAGACCTATGTGCACCCATCCTACTTAAGGGGTGCTCCGGCGCGAATTCGTCCGCCGCCACCCGGGGTTGAGAGGCCTTGGCCGCGATCCATGCGGCGGATGCGGTCGTCTTCGACGTTCGACGGTGCCCTCGTCACTCGTCGACGCCGAGGACCGACCGAATGGCACCGAAATCGGCAGGCGTCAATACTCCAGCCCGGTCAGATCGCATATGGCTTGCTTGATTGGGGCGGTTGAACCGCACGTCTCCTCGTCGATAGCCGACTTGCAGCCCACGTCCATGGGGAAATCCACCGAAACGTCACCATCGTTGTCGACGCCGTCGCTGCATGCCGGCAGGTCCTGCTGCGGCGGCGCGCACGCGGAAGGCCGCCAGCGTCTCGGCCGTGTCGCCGACTGCTTGGATTTCGAGGCGTGCGATGCGCCCGGCTTCCGGTAGCGCCTAGAAGTCGGCGTATTCGCGAGTCTCCGTGGCATCCGTCAGCCTGTCACAACCTGCGTCTTGGGCGAAGTCGGTGTCCCCGTCGCCATCGTTGTCAGCCCCGTCATCGCAGGCCGATGCCCCCAATTCGCTGGTGTCCGTGAGGGACGAGCAGCCTGGGTCTCCGGAATCGGTCGTACCGTCGTCGTCGTTGTCGAGCCCGTCGTCGCACGGGCCCGCGCCCAGTTCGCTGCGATCTCGCTTGGAGGCGCAGCCAGGGTCATTGAGGTCAGAGAATCCGTCGCCGTCGTTGTCGAGGCCGTCGCGGCAGTCGCGTTGGGGTCCTTGCCCTGCTTGGGCCAGGGCGATTGGCGCCGTAGCCACGAGGAGGACCAGCAAAATCGCTTGCGTGTGGTTCGTCATGGGTATCACGTCGTGGCTTGGCTTGAAGGAGGGGGAAAACGATAGCCTGGCGCGCCTAGACGCAGACCGTCTGCAGGATCTCGTCGTCGGGGCAGGGCTCTGCAAGGGGCTGTGGGGCGCCTTCGATGGGCACGGCCACTTTGAGGACGTGGTTGGCTCCCCCGACGAAGACAAGGCCTCTGTGGTAGAAGGCGTCCCGGGCCTGGCCGTCGCTGCTGTCGATGCTGAGCAGCTTGGGGTCGGCGGGGTCGCTGGCGTCGACGAGGACGAGGCCCGCGTCCTGCCAAGCCATGGCCAGGAGACCGGTGCCGGCACCGAGTTCTGATCCCTTGTCGGCGCCCCAGCGCTCGCAGGGTACGCCCTCGATGTAGGGCAGCCCGATGGAGCCTGTGTAGCGTGGGGGGATGAACGCCATGTCGTAGAACCAGACGCGGCCCGTCGGCATGTCCATGCCCTCAGGCGGGGCGGCGCAGTCCCCGGCCGCGGCGGTGACTGCGACGTAGGCACCCCCAAGGATGGGGATGGCGTAGGCTTGGTCGCAGCAGTGGATTCCCTCCAGACTCGCCTGGCGGATGGTCGCGGCCAGCACGGGCGCCCGTGGGTTGCTGATGTCCCAGACCGTGGTGTGGGGTGTCCCCAAGAACCCGCTGCCAGCCGTGCAGAACATGCGGTCGTTCGCCTCGTCGAGGGTCACGGCCTTGCAGCCATGTGGATGGGCCGCGGGCGGCAGGATGGGAATGCGGGCCACGACGCGGATGTCGTCGGGGTCGCTGGCGTCCACGACGTGGATTTCAGACGTGTATTGCGGGAAAAGGTAGGCCGTCTTGCTCTCCTGGTGAACGCCGAAGGCATGCACGACGAGGTCCCTGAACTCGGCCACGAGGACCGGCGTGCTGGGATCGGTAAGGTCGTAGAACGCCGGCCAACCCCCGGAATTTTGCACATAGTTGCGCTGTAGGTTGTTGATGCGTTCGCGCCCAAGGCCGACCACGGCCCCGACGACCACGCGGTCGTCCAGGAAGCCGATGACCTCCAGGCCTTCGTAGGCATTGAACTCCTGGGTCGTGCCGAACGAGACAGAGCCGATGTGCTCCGGTTCGTAAGGGTTGGAGATGTCGTAGACCACGACAGCATCGGGCCCGGTCGCCGTCGTCACGTAGGCGCGGTCGCCTAGTGCGCGGACGCGGGCGCCGAAGAGCATCTCGGGGTCGTCCGTCGTGTGAGCGTTGGGGCTTGTCGCGTAGGCCTGCATTTCGAGCCGTGCGACCTGGCCGGGCAGGGCGCGGTAGTCCGCGTACTCGCGGGTCTCGGCGGCATCCGCCGGGCCCGAGCAGCCGTTGTCCTGTGCGTCCGTGCGGCCGTCGCCATCGTTGTCTGCGCCGTCGTCGCATTGTACAGTGCCGAGTTCGCTGGCATCCTTCTTGGAGCTGCAACCCGGGTCGGCCGGGTGGTCGACGTGGCCATCGCCGTCATTGTCGACGCCGTCGTTGCATTCTTTCGATGGACCGGCGGCCTCGGCGAAGGCGGGCAGGACACCGACGAGGAGCATTCCGATCAACAATTTGGAGAATCTGCGTGGCTTCACCCAATCACCGAACGACGAGATTCCTCGTTTTTGAATAAAGGGCCGCCAAGACGCCGGTTGCACCGGGTCGCGGACCGGGCCCCGAAGGCAGCAACGACGCAATTGGCGGGGGGTTATCTTCGACGATCACGCGTCAGGGATACCACAGGCGACGTACAATGAACGCACGCAACCCGCTGTTTGGACTCTTGATGGCCGCACTCGTCTTTGCGGGGTGCGCCGGTCCGACGGACGAGAACCTCATGGCCCCGGCTGAGAAGGCGGTCCCAGAACCGGTCGAGGAACCGGTGCCGGGCACGAACGCGTCCGCGTTGCCGATCCCTGCGCCGATCGTCTTCACCGGTCACGCGATCGCACCTGACCCGCTCTACGATGTCAACGGAGAATGCCTGTTCCCGCTCCTGGCACGTTTCCAGAACGTCGGCAACAATGTTACGGGCGACTGGCATCCCATCTCAATCACCCAATGGAACTGGACCTACGCGGTCACGCCCAACGGATTTGCCACGGCCTGGTCAGGGCCCGACGGCTACGTCGCGTGGGGAACCTCAGGGACCGTCCCGTCGAACTCGGACCGGGTGTATGTTTGTAGCCGAGCGCCCCGGGACCAAGATTACACGTTGACCCTGGCGCATCCGAGCTTCGTGCCATCGGAATAAGCGCAGGTCAGAACTTTTGCCGGACCATGCACCAGCGCGTCGCAGCCGTAAACGTCCAGCGCGAAGGCTAGACAAGAACCAAGGCGGCACAAATCAGTGCGCCGCCCACGATCACTGCAAGGGTGGCGCCTCGGACAAATGCGATTACGGGGTCAGCATCAGTGAACGGCCACATGTGTCTCATTCACGATGCCTCCGCGCGGACCTTAAGGATTTCGATGACCGCCGCTGCCACGAACGCCCCCGCGGCTACGCAGAGTCGCCAGGCTGCCTCGATCTCGTGACCGGTGGCGGCCGCGGGGACCGCATCTGCGATTTGATCAACCGCCGCAAGGCCCGCGATTAGCCACGGAAGCAAACGACCGTCGTCGGCCCGCATACGAACGCATCGTGCGCGCACCGGACTTGAATAATCTGGTAACCACGTTTACCTGTGGCCCAAGGGCGACTACCTATCCCTGGCGGATCCTCAGAACCTTTGTCGGACGGTGAACCACAGTGTGGCGGCCGTCAACACGTACGCCCCGACCACGGCAAGGCCCGAGACGTCGATGGCGACGATGCGCGGGAACCGGACCAGGATGAAGGGCAACATGGGGATCTGCATGAACAACAAGCCGATTGGGGAGTGTGTGAACCAGGACCAAAATTGGGACACGCGGGACGCGTGACGAAACCGGACCCACCCGAAGGACAACGAAGGACCCCAAACCCCCGCATGGATGCAGGGCAAACCACCCCTCCGCGGGAAGCTGTACTAATAGGCTATGTTCGTCGCCTCGCACTCGGCTTGCCGCGGGTCAAATGTTTGCGAAGACCCGGCTCATCGTGGGATTCCTAAGGCCACGCCAGGACCTCCTCATCTAGGTCGGCGGGGCAACGTCGAACTTGAGTCCTCGGATCTTGCAGTGTGGGAGCGGCGCAGCAAACCATAAGAGGGGGCGTTGTGCCTGGCACGCCGACTGGGGTTCCCCGATGATCCGTGGCCTACTCGTTTCCTTGACTGCACTCGTGATGGTTTCCGTTCCGGTCCTGGCGACGCCCTTGCCGGGCATCAATGGCACGACCGCTGAATCGATCCCCGTCATCGGACGCTTGTTCCCTGAAGCCCTCCAGACGAACGACTACATCGGGTACTTCGAAGCAAGCGACAGTTTCGACGTGCTCCACGAACGGTACCCCGACCTCGTCGAGGTCCAACGCGTGGGCAAATCCTACGGCCTCCCGGTCGCCGGCGGACAAGTCGTGAAGAACGACGTGTTCCTCATCGAAGTCACGAACGAGAAGAGCGCGATCCCCTTCGACGAAAAGATCCACCTCGTGTTCAACTGCTCCATCCACGGCAACGAGAAAGGCGGACGCGAAGGCTGCATGCGCGTCATCGAAGACTTCGCCAAGGGCCTCGGCATCGCCGCGGAGGAGCCGAAGCTCGTCGAGTGGCTCGACTACATGGTGCTCGCGTTCAGCTTCCCCAACACCGACGGCTGGGTGCACGACGAACCCGAGTACATGGCCGGACAGCCGGGTCCCATGTACAACCGCGTCAACGGCAACGGCAGCGACTTGAACCGCCAATGGCCCACGATCGGATACCTCGAGATCGACCAAAGCCACCGGACACTCGCAGAGCCCGAGTCGGCCGCTTTGGCCCCGCTTATGCGGGACCGGTACACCAACGTGTGGTACGCAATCGACATCCACGGCATGCTCAACCCCGCCGACGGCACGACCAGCGCCCCGGACCCGCAGGGCGGCCCGACCGCATTCCAGGCCTGGCTCGCGGACAACGACAAGGGACACTTCGTCCTCGGACTCCTCTCCTCACAG
>CAYOZB010000047.1:0-19970 GCA_964408365.1 uncultured Halobacteriales archaeon
AATCTACTCCCAAGTGTTGCGCCACACCGCGAAACGGCTCGACCTGGCCTTCCAAGCATTCTTCCGCCGACTCCGGACCGGCGGAAAACCGGGCTTTCCACGGTTTCGAGGTCGCCACCGGTGGAACAGCCTCACCTACCCGCAAGCCGAAAACAGGGGCGTCCGAATCCAGGGCAACCGCGTCTCATTGAGCAAACTGGTCGAGGATGTCCGGTTCGTGCAACACCGAAAGTTGGAGGGAACCCTGAAGACCGCAACGATCTGCAGAGAGGCGGGCCGGTGGTTCGTCATCTTCACCTGCGACAACGTTCCGTCTCGCCTCGTCACGGGCCCCGGCGAAATCGGACTGGACGTGGGCCTCACGCACCTAGCCACCACGGACACTGGGGTGGTGTTGGAGAACCCGCGGTTCGAGCAACACGCCCTCGACCGACTTCGAAAATCGCACCGGCGCCTGAGCCGTGGCACGAAAGGTTCGCACCGGCGACGAAAAAACCTCCTGTTATTGCAGAAGGCCTACCTGAAAGTGCGCGACCAACGACGTTATCATTACCACAAGCTCGCCCGAAACGTCGTTCTGCAAAACCGGCGAATCGCCGTCGAAGCCATCCAGCCCAGTCGAATGCTCGACGGTTCCCAGCGTTCCAATCGCAACATTCACGATGCGGCCTGGAGCTTGTTCTTGTCCATTCTACGGCGCAAAGCGGAAGAAGCTGGCGCCACCGTGGTGGACGTGAACCCCGCCTACACGACCCAAACCTGCAGCCACTGCGGCATCAGAGTGCCGAAGCCGTTGTGGCAACGCGTCCACCGCTGCATGTGTGGTTTGGTGTTGGATCGTGACGTGAACGCCGCCAAAAACATCCTAAGACAGGCTCGGCTCGAGCCTTCGTGGACGACGCCAATCGGCGTCGGTTGAAACGAGAAGCACCCATAACCGGTCGCCGAACCGAATTATTGTGCAAACCCTCGCTTCCCCAAAGCGTTGATGTGCACGCCGTCGATGGGGCGCGTTGCCCATGATCAAGAAGATCGACCACCTCGGCATCGCCGTCGAATCCAACACGTCTGCCAAGGACGTGTTCGAAAAATTGTTGGGACTCCGGCTCAAGGACCAGGAAGAAGTGCCGCAACAGAAAGTGCGAACCGCGTTCTATCCCTGCGACAACGTCAGCCTCGAATTGTTGGAGCCGACTAGCCCGGAAAGCCCGGTCGGGAAATTCTTGGCCAAACGCGGCGAAGGGTTCCACCATGTCGCCTTCGAGGTCGACGACATCAGATCCGAACTCGCGCGCCTGGTTGGTTTGGGCGTCGAACTCATCGACAAGGTTCCCCGCGCGGGAGCCCACCATACCCTGATCGCGTTCCTCCACCCCCGGTCGACCCGGGGCCTGTTGGTCGAGCTGGTGGAGCGCCCCAGGTTCGTCAAGGGCTCGGATGCGCGCCGGGGCACGTGAACCTTTATAGCATGGGCGGGGCCAGTCGGAGAGGCCAATGAACCGTTTCCTGGGTCTCCTCGTGGCCATCGCCCTGCTTTTGCCGGGTTGCATCAGTGAAGACGACTTCGTTGAACCCACCTTTTCGACCATTCCCATCGGTCTGCCCTCCGTGAAAGATCCCCGACTCCCCGCCTCGGCGACGTCCCCGCGCGTCGTCGTGGCCGTCATCGACTCGGGCGTCAACTTCTACCACGACTGGTTCCAACGAAACGACAGCCTCTCCGAGGACGTGCTCAAAGAACTCGTGGACGACAAGGGTCTGCCGCCGGCCCGGTTTACGCCATCGGACGTTGGAAACTGGACGGAACGCGTCGCCGACGACCACGACGCGTTGCGCGCAGTCCAGTCCGGCCAACTCTACTATTTCGAAGGCACGAACGTCCTCGGCATCAGCTTCGACTCCACGCCGGAGGACGAGGACCAATACTTGTTCCTCAGCGGCGCATCGCACGGAACCATGACGAGCGGCGCCATCGTCGAGAACAACCCGAACGCGATCGTCATCATGGCCCAAGGCGACTACGCCCGTGCCGAAGCATGGGTCGCCGAGCGACCGTGGATCGACGTGATCAGTATGAGCTACGGTCCGCCGCAGTCCGCGCCGCGCGAAGTGTACGGGTTTGAGACGAGCATCCACACCGAAAAAATGGCAAGCGCCGGCAAGGTCCCCGTGGGTGCCGCCGACAATAGTCCCGCCGCCGCTCCGATCGACGAGACCGCGGGACCCCCATGGGTGATCGGCGTCGCCGGCGACAATTCCACCACGCGCTGCCGACAACACAACAGCGGCACCGCGCCCGATTTCACCTCGGATTTCACACAACGGTTGCCGAGGTGGAACGACACGACCAATACCACCGTGGGGAGCGGGACGTCCTTCGCGACGCCCAAGACCGCCTCCACGTTCAGCCGCGTCATCTACGACGTGCGCGTCTCGTGGGAACACAAGGGCGGCATCCTCGAGGGCGCCTTGGCGAAGAGCGCGGACGGCAAGGAACTCACGTTCACCTCCCTGCGCGACGCGTTCAACCGCACGGCCGTCTACTTTGACCAGTCCTGCCAGCCGCAACCGGGCACGAACCTGCCCGTTGCCCAGACGTCACCGTGGGCGCAGCAAGGATGGGGCCACGTGGGTCCGGAAGTCGTCAACGCCACGATCGCTCACCTCCTCGGGGTCAAGGTCGCCGCGGAGAAACCGGACGCGGCAGTCTCATATCAGGAATCTTTGTACCGCGCCCGCGAAGCGTTCTGGAGCATACGCTAGCAGGCCCTTTCCGTGCACGAACCGACCTTCGAAAGCATCCGACCCCGCACAAAACGCATAGGACGCGTCGTCGTGCACCTCGCCGAATGCACGTCCACCATGGACGAAGCCCGCACATGGGCTGAATCCAATGGCGAGGACGGCGCCGTGATCGCCGCGGACCAACAGACGGCGGGGCGCGGCCGCAACCAACGCACCTGGTTCTCGCCCAAAGGCGCTCTCCTCGCCACGCTCGTCGTACGCGACGTCAAGGATCTCCCGCTCACGCTTGTGCCGATCACCGCGGCGCTTGCGTTGGCGCGAAGCATCGAACGTCTCACCAAAGCGCCGGCCAAGATCAAATGGCCCAACGACGTGTGGATCGACGACAAGAAAGTCGCTGGGATCTTGCTTGAGAGTCGCTTCGTCGGTGACCGCGCGGAATGGATCCTCGTCGGCATCGGAGCCAACGTCGATGTCCGCGCCGAAGATTTTCCCCAGGATGTGCGCTCGGTCGCGACGTCCCTTTCGATCTGGAAAGGGGGGCACGTGTGTTCTCCGGCGCTTCTCAAGATCTGGTTGGAGCAGTTCGAACAACTCGTCGACCAGATGCGCCGAGGGCGTTCCAAGGACGTTGTGGCCGCGGCGCAGGCGCGCCTCGTCGGAATCGGCGGCAAGGTCCGCGCCACTGGACCACGGGGTCCGATCGAAGGGACCGCACTTCGGCTCGGTCCGGAAGGCGAGCTCATCGTCTTGACCAAGAACGGGGAAGAGTCGCTTCGAGAAGGCGACGTCCAGTTCGTGCGACCCGGCTTGATTCCGGGACAACCGTTTTAGACAAGCCCCGTTCTGCGGAGCGCTGCGATGGTACACGATCCCGGCACGACGCCGAAACGTTGGAACCCGGGGTTCGCTCGACGCGCCGGGGTTGCCGCGCTTCTTCTCGTTTTGGCTGTCGGCCTGGCGTTCGTCGCCGTGCCCGCCGCCGTTATCGTCGGCATTTTGGCCGTCGTCGCACTCCTCAACCCGTGGATCCCTTCGCATGCGCCCATCGAGAGCCAAGCCCCGGAGGCGCGGCCGTTGCGACGCGACCCAAAACGGGTGGCGGCCATCGTGTTCCTCGCCATCCTTGCAGTCTTCGTCGCGGCCGCCTACCAGTTTTACCTGTTCATTCCGCTCGTCGTGCTGGAGTTGCTGTACAGCGTCCTGCGGCCGACGTGGAACGCCATGGACGCCTCGGTGGACGCGCTGCGGCAACGCCTGGGGCCGGCGAAGAAACTACCCAGCGCCCTGATCGGACTCCCCCTCCTTTTTCTCGGAATTTTCCTCGGAGTGTTTTACGAGGGCTCCGTGCTCTGGCTTGCGCAAGGAGTTCGCGTCGTCGTTTCGAACATCAGTTCGATCGCCCCGTACGTGATTTTCTTTACCCTCACCCCGTCCATCGCAAGCACCCTCACGACGGGCCGGGCGGGCAAGTTCGCCGCCTGGGTGACGGGCGCCTATGTGATGCTGACCTTGATCGCCGGCGCCCTCGCCATCCTGATCGTCGTGCCGCTCTTTGGCGTGCGTCTATATGGGCCCGGCGCCGCAGGGGCCCCCGCCGTCCAGGCGGACGTGCTCAACCTCTTTTTTGGCTCGCCTGCGTTCCTGGCGATCTTTGCGGCCGTGGGCGGCGCACTCATGATCTTCGGCCTCGGCTTGCCGGGCCTGTTCTCGACGACCAAGTTCTTTGGAGGGAAACTCGTCGATCTGCTCGGCGACTTGCTCAAGATCCTGCTGCCGTTCATCTTGTTCGCCTTGGGTTCGTACATCCCCACGGAATTGTCTCGCGGGATCGAACGCGCCCGTTTGGCCGGCTCCCTCGAAGGGGCGGGTTGGGTCAGCAATTTCAGCGTCGCGGAAGCCTACTTCATCGCGGTCGGCGCCCTGGTTATCATCCTCACGGTGTGGATCCTCGGCGGTGCGTTCGCGGTGATGCGATACACGAAATTCCCGTTCTCGAAGTTCCTTCGCGACTATTTCGCTGACGTGTTCCTCTACGCGTGGTCGACCGCGTCGTCCAACGCCACGGTGCCGCTGAATCTCGAGCGCACGGGCAGCGGGTTACGCGTGCGGCAAAGCATCCGCGAATTCATCATTCCACTTGGTGCGACCGTGCACCTTGATGGAACCATGATCGGCGGCATGGTCACGGCCGTCGTAGCGGCGCAGCTCGTGGGCTACACGCCCACCGTCCTCGACCTGCTCTACGTTCTCGTGCCCCTCATGGTCGTGACCGTTGGCGCCCCGGGAATCCCGGGCGGTCTTGCCATCGTGGGAGGGCCGGTGATCGCCAACCTGTTGCCCCTTCCTCCGGGCACGCAGGCGGCCTTCACGTTGATCTTCGTCGGATTCAACATCGGCTTGTCCGACCAGTTCCGAACCGGTGTGAACGCGACGGGCAACGGCGTGCTTTGTCGATTGTTTGAGTATTGGTATCCGCGGAAATTTGCGCAGCCCGGGAGCGAAGCGGCCCGCGGTCTCCCGTCGCCTCTTGACCCGATGCCGCCGCTTCGGGGGGCGAAAAAACAGCGCAGCCCCCGTCCGCCGGCCAAGTCCCCACGAATACGGACCGACGCCTAAAAGACACGATCCAGCTTCGCGACGTCGTGGCGCTGACCCAGCTTGAATGCGGCCTTTGCGGGAAAGCGCACGACGCCGACACGTTGCAGACGATGTGCACCGACTGCCGCGGCTCCCTTCTTGCTCGCTACAATCTGCCGATGATGAAGAAGAACGGCAGCCGCGAACAGTTTGAACACGGGGCGTCCAACATGTGGCGTTTCGCTTCGCTCCTGCCTGTGCGGAAGGACGAGCACAAGATCACCCTCGGCGAAGGGATGACTCCGTTGCTGCGCGTCGACCGGCTCGGGAAAGAGGTCGGCCTTCGCTCGGTGTGGGTCAAGGACGAAGGACTCAACCCGACCGGGACGTTCAAGGCGCGCGGTTTGTGCATGGCCGTCGCCAAGGGGGTCGAGCTCGGGGCGACCAAGTTCGCGATTCCGACGGCCGGCAATGCCGGTGTCGCGCTTGCCGCGTACGCGGCGCGCGCGGGCGCGAAGGCGAAGGTGTTCGTGCCCAAGGATGCGCCTCCGCGGGTGATTGACAACATGGTCGACCTGGGCGCCGAAGTGACGACCGTGTCGGGTCTTATCTCGGATGCCGGCAAAGCCTGTGCGGAGTACGTCAAATCCACGCCGGGGACGCTCGACGTGTCGACCCTCAAGGAACCGTACCGAGCGGAAGGCAAAAAAACAATGGGCCTGGAACTGGCCCTCCACTTTGATTGGGGCGCGCCCGACGTCGTCGTTTACCCCACGGGCGGCGGCACGGGCCTCATCGGGATCCACAAAGCGTACCAGGAGCTCCATGCGCTCGGTTGGGCGACGGGTCACTGGCCGAAACTGATCGTCGTGCAGGCCGATGGGTGTGCTCCCGTCGTCAAAGCCCTCGATACGGGCGCCGACGTCATCGAACCTTGGGTCAATGCGCGCACGAAGGCCGCCGGCCTACGCGTGCCGAAACCGTACGCGGACAAACTGGTCCTGCGCGCGGTGCGCGCCACCAACGGGATGGGCGTGTCGGTGTCGGAACTCGAGATCGATAGCGGCGTCAAGACCCTCGCGAAGGCCGGCATCCTCGCCGCGCCCGAAGGCGGCGCGGCATGGGCCGGCATGACCAAACTGGTTCGCCAAGGACGCATCCGCGCCGACGAGCGGGTCGTCGTCTTCAACACCGGCTCGGCCCTCGCCTACTAGCCGAGAAGCTCCCGCAGTTGCGGGATCGAGATGTTGCCGCCGGAGAGCACGAGTCCGACTTTCTTGCCGCGAAGATCTTTCCGCGCCGCGGTCGCGGCAGCCAGGGAGGCGGCTCCGGCGGCTTCGACGAGATTGTGCGTCTTCTCCAAGAGAAGTCTCATCGCAATGCTGATCTCGACGTCGGGGACGAGCTGGAAATCATGGAGATGCTTCCACAGGATCTGTTGGGGCAGTTCGAACCCGGCTCCGGTCGCGAGGCCCTCGGCGAACGTCTTGGAGGGTTCCTCCACGAGGCGTCGTTCTTTCCAGGAGCGGTACGCCGCTGGCGCGCTTGCGGATTGGACGCCGATGACGCGGGCCTGCGCTTTGAGGCCCTTCGCGACGACGCACGCGCCCGCCGCGCCGCTTCCGCCTCCGACAGGTACGAAGATGGCGTCGAGGTCGGGCTCCGTCGTGAGCATCTCCAACGTGTTGGTGCCGACGCCTGCGATCAGGTGGGGCTCGTTTCCCGAGTGGATGTAGCGCATCCCGGTCTCGGCGGCATGGGGAGTGACCCAGCGTCGGGCTTCGTCGAAGTTCGCGCCTTGAAGGATGACGTCGGCGCCGAGCGCGCGCATGGCGTCCACCTTGCCGGGGTTGGCGCCTCGCGGAACGGCGATCATGGCCTTGACGCCGAACAGTTTCCCAGCGTAGGCGATGGATTGTCCATGGTTGCCCGTAGAGGCGCCGATGATGCCCCGCGACCGTTCTTCGTTGGTGAGTCGGGAGACGACGTTGACGCCGCCGCGGACCTTGAACGCGCCCGTGGGCAGGTGGTGTTCATGCTTGAGGAACGCTTCGAAGCCCAACGCGTCGTTGAGCGCCGGGTAGGAGCGGAACGGGGTGGCCGGGAGGTAGCGTCGGATCCGTTTGGCGGCGTCCTGGACGTCGATGAGCGTGGGCGCTTCGAGCCGCGTCGTGGTTGCCGTTCGCATCGAGTTACTTCCCGACGATCTTCAAGACTCCGAAGACGAGGAGGAGGACGCCGATCATGAGGTCGATGATTCCGAACAGTGATTCGAGCTCGGGGAACGTGTCGTTGGGGAGAATCACCAAGGCCCCGAGTGCGATCATGACGATGCCGATGAGCATGCTGCCGGGGAGTTGTTTGGCGACCATGAGGACGCCGACGATGATCAGGATGATCGCCGTGGCGAACACGAGCCACGGGCCGACCTCGCCGAGTTGGCCGGACAGCAAGAGGACTCCGAGAACACACATGATGATGCCGAGAATCAGTGCCTTCTTGTCCTTCGTGATCATGCCAACCCAACGCTCCGCGGGGGCGGACACGGTCGTTTTGTCTCTAAAGGCTTTTGCGAGTCCAGTCTGCCCAGGGCAACAAGCCGCGTCGGGATCCACGTTGTTCGTCGAAGTCTCTTGAAATAGCGGCTCCGTCGTGCCCGGGTCGATCATGGGACGACACGAGATCCGCGCCGAGATGAGGGTCGCGGCCCCCGCCAAGACCGTCTACGACATCCTGGCCGATCCTGCCAAGACCGTGCGGTGGCTACCGAACGTGACGGACGTGGAGGTCACGAATGCGAAGAAGGGCCTCGGGGCGACGCGGACGGTGGCGATCCGGATGGGCAACACCGAATTGGTGTCGCATCAGCGGGTCGTCGTCGCGGAACCGGGAAAGCGGTTCGCGTGGGTGCATGATCGGGATTACGTCGACAAGGTGAGGTTCGATCTGCTCGCCGATGTGGGTACCATCTTTGACCTTGACCCGGACGGGAAGAAGTCCACGCAGGTGGTGGCGACTGCCCATTTTGAACCCAAAGGCCTGCGCGCGCGATTGGCCGCGCCATTCTTCACCCATGACGTAAAAAAACAAATGACGTCCGCGTTAGAGAACATCAAACGTCTCGCTGAGAAGGCGCCCGCCAAAAAATGACCGTCTCAAGACGCCCAAAAGTTGGCACTACACTTCCACCCAACCCGATGTAGTGCCAACTTGCGGCGTGATCAATCTCAGACGCTTCGGTTCATCCGCTCGCCAAACAATCCCTTGAGGTGCTTGTAGCTCTCGCGGTGGATATGGGCAAGTTGTGCGGGGTCGTTCTTGACCATGCGCCACGTCGCCGGTTGGGCGCTCTTGGTCAACCCGGTCGAAAGTTCGACAAGCCAGCCGTAGGCTTCGTTCGGGATCCAGCCCAAGCGTCGGTAATAGTCGAGCATCGTGGGAATGGCACTGACGTTGACGTTCTTGACCATGCCTTGGAGCCACGCGAGGGCCTTCTCGGGTGCGTCGAGGGCCGGGGCCGTCTTCCGTTTGACCACGACTTGGACGACGGGCTGCGTGGTTCGGTGGGTTTCGTTGCCGTTCTTCATGCGCACGATGGGTTCGGTCATTTTCTTCACTCGGACGATGGGTTCGCTGATCTTCTTCGTCGCGGTCTTCGCGCGGCGCGGCTTCTCGTAGGCCGTCTTCGCGCGGCGCGGCTTCTCGTAGATTGGCACACGAGGCATGGGGGAGGGTTCTGCGACGTCCGCTTCCAGCCCGGCGAGTTCCTGCTCGATGCCGCGAAGATCGGCAAGGGGCAGATCTGTTGCCATCACGGTCGCGGGGGCCGCGCTCGCGGTTGCAGTGTGGACGCGTGGTTGGTAGCCGTCCGTGGCGGCGACCGCGACGAGGCTCGCGCCCAGAAAGTTTGATGGAACAAGGACGGCGCGGGGGCCGACGCTCGTGGATCGGGTTCGTGCTTCCTTGATGCGTGCCGCAAGACTCGACATGGCTGGTTCCTCCAGATGGGGGCCCAAGGCCCGTCAAAGCCGTCCCACACGGTCCCTCTATCTATACCCGACGTGCACCGGGAGAAGTGCACGGCGCTCCTGGTTTTTGTAGGGGAAGGGGCCGCGACGCCGTTTTCACCAACGAAACTCCGCAGCGGGCTGCGGCAACCCTATTTTTCCCGTCCCAGGAAGAAGTACAGGATGAGCCCCAGGATGGGCAGGAACAGGATGACGAGGGTCCAGACGACCTTCGGGATGAGCGCCTTGTGGCTTCTCCATACACTCACGATGACGATGATGTCCAAGATCAGGATGAACAGTCCAACGACCTGGTAGGCACCGAAGCCGCCGCCGCCCCCGCCGCGTTGCAGGAGCACATCTGGCCATTGCATGTTCTTGGCGAAACCTGTTCGGTGCCTTCAATCCATTGCTTTTGCGGCCTGGGTGAAGTCGACGACGAACACCGGAGGCCCGAGCGGCGACTCCGATGGCGACGCGTCCGCAGGTTCCAACGTCGTGAGGAACAAGCGCTGGTCTTCGAGGCGGATCTTCTCCACACGTCCGTCCAAGGTCGCGTGCGTCGGATCCTGTTCGTCGAGTTCCCACTCTCCCAGCGAGATGTATGCCCCGTCGATGGTCACGAACCACGCGTGGTAGGTCCAGCCTTCGAAACCGGGAAGGCCGCTGAGTTCTGCGACGGCGGTCGTCGATTTTGCGAACGCGCCGATCTCGGCGGCCCGGATCGTCCCCGTTCCCGAGGCGATTGTTGCGCCGGAAACATTGGCAAGCGTCGCCGGGGCGGTCTGGCCCCGGCCGGCGACGTCGATCGTGAGAACCGTAATGCCTGTTGGCGCGGCCGCTTCTTCTTTCTCGAGTGTGACGACGAGTTCGCGATAGGAACGACCGTCTCGCGTCTCGTCGTAATCCAACCTGTGTCGACCGTCGGACGCCCGAAACGAGCCCAACGAATGTGTGTCGTCACCGATCAGGAATGCCTGGTATCGAGCGGTCCCCGTCGGCATCGGCAAACCGGCGATGGCAAGGTCCACCCGTAACCGCGGCGCGGAACATTGCGTTTCTCCGGGCGCCGGAACGCACACGTTTCCGGGGCCTTGTGTTCCGCGCGGGCCGGTCGCGATGTAGGTGCCGGTCGTGGTCAACGGGATCGATGCCGGGACCAGCGGTTCTTCGAACGGCCCGGCACGGGAATGGATCTCCGTCAACCCGGCGGCGGCAAGGATGATGACGGTGGCGCCGACGAGTGCGATGACGGCGTTGGTGTTCACCATGTCCCGAGTTCCTTGGCCGTTGTGGCCGCAGCGAGCAATTAAAGCCCGCGAGGGTCTTGAAGCCTCTTGTCTTTGCCTTCGCGAAGAACGTCCTGGATCATTGGTTTGACAGCCTTCCAGGCTGCCCTCCTTTGGACATCCTTCTACATTCCCGATCTCGGCGTTCCGTTCTGGCATCACCTCGCCAGTCTCGCCGTGGTGCTCGCCTTGAGTGTAGGTTTCCACAAACCGTTGGCTCGTTCCCGACGCTTCCTCGCGATCGGCGTCCTCGTCCTCTCGCTTCTTGCCGCTGCGAGCGGATTCTGGCTCCTCTATTGGAAAGAAGGGATCCGCACGGCGGGATTCCAGGACTGGGGCGTCTTCTGGCACGTCGCCTGGAGCTGGGCCACGGCCGTGTTCTTCTTCCAACACACGTGGATCAACCGCGTCGCCTTCCTCCACTTCATGCGACAACGCTTCACCACACTCGCGGGCGTCCTGCTGCACACAGGCGCCTACGCGTTGGTCATCGCCGCGTTCGTGATCACATGGTCCGACATCGGCAAAGACTGGTTCACGGTCGAATCCTACATTCCGCTCTCCCTCTACGCGTGGCTCGCGATCACCGCACCCGCCTACTTTGTGTGGTTCGGGAACCAACTCCGCTGGAACCTACTTCACCGGAGCAAGGATCCGATCCGCGTAACCCGTTCGCGCGCACGCATCGACGTCGCCCTCGTGCCGATCGCCGCGCTCGCCGTGCTGAGCGGGATCCCGTTGACGTTCTTCGATCGGTTCATGGATGAAAACGGTTGGAAGTACGTGTCGAAGTATTGGCACGTGTGGCCCAGCGTCGTCTTCACCGCGCTCGTGTTCATCCACAGTGTCCAAGTGTGGCAGACCATGCGCGCCCACTGGCGGCAGGTCGGCATCGCCGTCGGCGATCTGCAACGTCCGTCCTCCGGCTCGAAACCGTTGCCTGCGAGCAACGTGCAAACGCCGCTACCAAAAAACGGGTAACCAACCCCCGACCAGGCACGGGTTGCGCTCAACGCGAAGGATACGAACCCCGGCTTCCGGTGAAGCTATTTCACCCACCCCCTCCTGGGGTTCTTATCCTACGACGATTGACCGTAGGAGTAGGCAGTCACATGCCCCAAACACAGACTGCGCCCCACCTCGAAGAACTCGTCCGGGCGCTTGGAGAAAAAGTAGGCCGAGACGTGACCGTAGAAGCGCTGGAAGCAGAACTGGGACGCTACCTCGAGTTCGGCGTCCCACCGGAGCAAGCACGCTCCATCATCCTGCGCAAGTTCGGGATCAACTCTCCCAAGGCAAGCGGAGCCAAGGGCGCCCGCAAGACCTTGGAGGAAGTCCAGCCGAACGAGAACTTCGTCAACCTCCTCGTCCGCATCGTGGCGATCCAACCGAAGGACATCACGGTCAAGGGCGAGAAGAAAACGATCCTCGTCGGCACCGTGGGCGACGAGACCCGCACCCGACCCTTCACGTCGTGGCGAAGCCTCGAAGTCCAGGTCGGCGACGTGGTCCGCGTCATCGGCGCGTACACGAAGGAATTCCAGGGCGAGCCCCAGATCAACTTCGGCGACCGCGTCCAGATCGAGAAAGTCGACGCTACCCTTCTGCCTCCCATGCCGGCCGGCCAAGCCGCGCCGACCGCGCAGGGCGGACCGCGACGCGTCGCCGAACTCAAACCCGGCGACTCCGGCGTCGAAGTCACGGCGCGCGTGCTCCAGGTCGGCGCGAAGGAAGTCCAGGTCCAGGGCCAACCGAAGACCGTGTATTCTGGCACCCTCGCCGACACCTCGGGCAAGGTCCAGTTCAACGCGTGGCATGACTTTGGGCTCAAGGTCGGCGACGTGTTGCGCCTTACTGGCGCCTACGTCAAAGGCTGGCGCGGCACGTCCCAACTCACCTTCGACGAGAAGACCACCGTTGAACACCTCGCGCCGAGCTCCCTTCCCCCGATCGAAGAAATGGAGAACCAGGGACCGGTCCCGATCGGCTCCTTCATCGGAGGCGGCGGTTTGATGGACGTCACCATCGAAGCTGCCCTCATCGAAGTCAAACCCGGCTCCGGCCTCGTGACGCGTTGCCCTGACTGCAAACGGGTCTTGCAACAAGACATGTGCCGACTGCACGGTAAGCAGACCGGCACCATGGATCTTCGGATCAAGGCGGTGATGGACGACGGGACCGGTGCCGTGAGCACGATTTTCTCGAAGGAACTCACCGAATCGATCCTTGGACGCACGATGGCCGAGTTCACCGCGATCGCGAAGGAAGCCATGACGCCGGACGTCGTCGAAGCCGAAGCACGCACCAAACTCACCGCGCGCACCTTGCGTGTGCGCGGCAACGTGCTCGTCGACGAGTTCGGTCCCATGCTCCTTGCCAAAGAAGCCATGTTCGTCCAGCGGGACCTCGCGGCCGCGGCGGAAGCACTCCTTGCCGAGCTCGAGGGGGTCGCGTAAATGGCGATCCAACGCGAAGTCGCCCACCGGCTTTTCGCCTCCGAGTTCAACGCATCGCGCGTCGAGATCAAAGGCTCCCAAGACGAACGTTCCCCCTCGTACGTCATCACCCCGCTCGGGGCCAAGGTGAACCGCGTCTTCCTCTGCGGTGTCCTCACGGAAGTCGAGAACGTCGCGCAAGACGGCGGCGAAACGTGGCGCGCACGCGTCAGCGACCCGACCGGCGTGTTCAACTTGTACGCGGGACAATACCAGCCGGAAGCGGCCGCGCAACTCTCCGCGTTGACGCCGCCGCAATACGTGGCGATCGTCGGAAAGAGCCGCACCTACGAGCCGGAACCCGGCAACATCTTCGTCTCGGTCCGACCCGAATCCGTCACCGTCGTCGACGAAACCGTCCGCAACCAGTGGCTCCTCGATGCTGCGAAGCACACGTTGCAACGCGTCAAGGCCTACCGCCGCGCCCTGCGCGACGGTCTGAAGACGAAGGCCGATTTGCAACGGGCCGGCTTGACCGAGGCGCACGCCGACGGACTCGCCCTGTCGCTCGAACGCTATGAGGGCGATGTCGACATCGAGTTCTTCCACCGCACCGTGCAGGACGCGTTGCAGTTCGTGCTCGAGGACGGTCAAGGCCTCACGATCAAATCCCCGCCCACGGCGGGCGCCGCGAAGCCCATGGTGAGCGTCGCTCCGAAGCCGATGAAGCAGAAGGGCCCCGGTGAAGAGGTCGAGAAACGGGTTTTGTCGTACATCGAGTCGATGGCGTCGCAGGACGAGAAGGGCGCTCAGTGGGACCTCATCGTGCAGCAAGGCGAGAAGGACAAGCTCAGCGAGGACCAGATCGAGGAAGCCTTGAACGCGCTCATGGACAAGGGACTCATCTACGAGCCGATCCTCGGCCGCCTGAAGTGTACATAGCGAACCAAGGGCCAATCGGGGCGCACGGGTGCCCAGGCGCGCCCGGAACGGTACATGACCGACTAGGTCCAACCCGCCAATGCTATAACCCGCCCCTTGGTTTGACCGCTGCCGGAACGTCTTCCGGAGCCAGAGGTCGGAAACGTTGGTCAGTCAGACTCTCCTAGTGGGCGCCGCGCTTGCCCTGCTTAGCGGTTGCATCTACGCTTATATCGGCTACCGATTGACGCGCCGGAACTTGCCGCGCGAAGGGAAATTGGCGGCCGCAGCGTTCGTCACGTTCTGGTACGGCTTGGCCGTGTCGGCGATTACGGGCCCCATGGGGGCCCAGAGCGTCTTGGCCGCCGCGGGCGTCTTGACGTTGCCGGTGGCGCTGCTTCTGGGGCAAGTCGGCTTGGTCGCGATCTGCCTCGCCCTCTGGGGGCTCCTCTACTACCTCGTCTATCTTTACACGGGCAAGTATGGGGCTTGGAAACTGCTGGCGGGCTTCTACGTAGCATTCTACGTCTTCCTGCAGTACTTCCTCATCTCGTTGAACCCGGTGGGAATCAAGGAAGGCCGCTGGTCCGTCCAAGTCGAATATGCGTCCAACCAAAGCGGCGCCGAAGCTCTCACCAACCCGTATGTGATCCTGCTCCTCGTGGGGCTCTTGTTGCCGCAGATCGTCGCCTCGTTGGCGTACCTGACCCTTGGCTTCCGCGTGAGCGACCCGACGCAGCGCTACCGGATTTTCCTTGTATCCATCAGCATCTTCGTCTGGTTCGCGTCGCCCTTCATTGGCTTGGGCTTCGTCGACAGTCCGCGAGAGGACACTTGGTCGATGGTGAGCCGCTTCATCGGATTGGGCGCGGCCATCACGATTTTCCTTGCGTACCATCCGCCCCGGTTTATTCGACGCAAAGGCATCCTTGGTTTGGGCGAAACGTCGCCCGAGCCCGCGAAGCACGAGGAACCACCGGCGATCGGCATCGACCGCCTCCGGCCCGTTTCCTCGGTGTGAGCGCTAGACGATCTGGCGTACGCGTTGTTCCAGGCTGCGCCGGGCGCTGCCGCCGCTGATGTTCTCGACGCCCTGGAAGTCCGATTCGACGATCATTCCGCGTTCGGTCAATCGGACGACGCGGAACTTGCGGTCGTGGTCGCCGCCCCGGAATTTTAAGACGTACACGGCCTTGCGCAGTTCGCCTTCGAGCTCGACGTAGCGCAGTACGACGACGTTGTCGACAAGGAATTCGAGTCCGAAGTTGCTGATCGTGACCGCTGGACCGACGATCTGGGAGATCTCATGGGTCACGATCGAGGTGACGTTGAGGAGCCGCAGGTGGTTCATGAGGCCCGCGAGGCGGTCGCGAAGCACGTTGCGGCCGCCCTGGCTGGATTCGAGCTCGAAATGGGTGATCGAGTCGAGGACGAGACGCGACGCGCCGACTTCCTTGATGGATTCATCGAGAAGCGTGAGGCCGTCGTCCCCGGTCGCGAGAAGGATCTCCGGTCGCGTGCAGATGATCTTGATCTTTCCTTCCTTTTCCCATTGCTCCAAGTCCCAGCCACGTTTGGCCGCGTCGCGGTACAATTGCTGCGGCAGGTACTCGAACGTGACGAACACGCCCCGTTGACCCGCAGCGACGCCGGAGGCGAGGAACTGCAAGCCGAGGGTGGTCTTGCCCGTTCCGGGGGAGCCCGCGACGAGGGTGGAATCGCCGACGAGGAATCCGCCGCCGAGCATCGCGTCCAAGCCGGAGACGCCGGTGGAAACACGTTTGTTGTACAATGTGCGGTCGATCATGCAGCCGACCTCCGTCCGCGTGATTTCACTTGTTGCGCGACGTAGTCTTGGAGTTTTTTCTCGGTCGATGGATCGTACACGATGACCTTCATCGGGCCCAGGTTGCGCTCCCGCAAAAAGCCTAGCTTCAGGTGGTCGGCGACGGTCTTTCGAACCACCTCGGGGTCGGAGCCGATCCGCTGCGCGAGACCTTCGACGGTCTCGATCATGCCGGGGTTGCGATGGTAAAAGGACACGATTTGCACTTTCAAAGGAGAGTCCATCCAGAGATTGAAGAGTTGCTTCAGATCAAGCTCGTCCGGGGTCACACGGTTCCCTCCGGCTTGGATTTGGCGGGTTCGAGGTGCACGATGGCATCGGCGGGGGACCCGTTGAGTGTCCCCTCGTACGGCCGGTGACGTGCTTGGGAGAGGATGCCTTCAAGAAGCCCGAGGAGAACGGCTTGGACCGGGCGGTTGCTCATGGTGTCCTGAAAGCCGGGAGCCCGGATATCGATTTGGTCGAGGCGTTCGGACACGATCTCCAGTTTGCTGCCGACCAACGGTTCGATGCGGGCCAACGCCGCTTTGAGGTCTTCGACGCCGTCGCCTGCCGCGCCGAGAAGGCGGCCCTCTTCCGCCGCGGCAAAATGGAGCATAGAACAAGTTGAATCTTCGCCGATGATCTCGCGCACTTGGTCGAAAAGCCCGGCAACCAGGTCGATGCGCAGAGTTGCGTCGGTCAAGGTTTGCCTCCCTTGGTCAGGATGGGGATCTCGAATACGAAGTGCGCGCCCTTGCCGGGGCCCGGACTTTCTCCCATCAATGTTCCGTCGTGTTGTTCCATGATTCCTTTGCTAATGTAGAGGCCCAGACCGGTGCCGGCTCCTGCGCCGCGGGTGTGTTCGTGGAGGCGGCTGAACGGTCGGAACAGTTTGGGCGCCTGCTCCTTGGAAAACCCAAGCCCCGTGTCCGTGATTTCGACCACGGCCCGGCCGGCCTGACTGGATGCACGGACCCGCACTTTTCCGGGGCCAGGAGTGTACTTGATGGCGTTGCTGAGGAGGTTGAACAGGACCTGTTCGAGACGACCCACGTCGGCCTCCACCGGCAAGGGCGTCGGCAAGTCCGTGGTCAGCTCGATGCCGCCGCGGCGCGCCGTCTCGGTGAAGGATTCGACGGTGTCGCGGATCGTCATCGTAAGATCGATCGGTTTTCGTTCGACGCGGAGTCGGCCCGCGTCGAGTCGGGCAACGTCGAGCATGTCCTTGCTGAGGTTGATGACGCGCTCCACGTTACGGTCGACGATCTGGAGCGATTTGACCGCGCCGGGGTCGTCGCCGAAAATGGTCTGCAAGTAGTGGACCTGGAGTCGGATCGGGGTCAATGGGTTGCCGAGTTCGTGGGAGAGGACGTTGAGGAGTTCTGCCTTGAACCGGACGAGGTCGAGGAGTTTGTCGTTTGCTTCGCGGAGCTGGATCTCGGCCTTCTTGCGTCGGGTCGTCTCTTCGACGAGGTTGTCGAGGAGGCGGGTCTTGAGATCGTTGAGGGAGCGCAGGCTTTCGACTTCCATGCCGCGGCGGAACGACTCGCGGTTGGCGGCCTCGCTCTGCTTCCATTGAGTGACGTCTTGCGCGGTGCCGAGGAGTCGTGCTCCGTCGGCGGAGGCTTCGCTTCGGCCGAACACGTGGAGCCATCGGACCGAGCCGTCGCGAAGGACGACGCGGTGTTCGAATTCGAAGGCTTTGCCGTTGTCGAGGGCGTTGTGGAGGGCCGTCTCGACGGTTTGACGGTCTTTCGGATGAACGCGATCGAAGAACGCGCGCGAGGAGGCCGCGTCGGTGGTCGGCCCCAGGAGTTTTACGAGTTCCCCGGCCCATTCGAACCGGTCGGAATCGGGTTCCCAGGACCATGTCCCGAGGTGGGCGAGCTGTTGGGCGTGTTCGAGTTGTTCTTCGTGGCCCCGGATGCTTGCTTCGGCGGTCTTGAGTTCCGTGATGTCGAGGGAATCGATGATCACAGACACGACGTGCCCGTGTTGACGCAACGGGGCCGCGCGGTTCCGGAACCAACGGCGGTCGACGCCAAGGACGTCAAAGGTCATGGGTCGGCCGGTGGCGAACACCTCTTCGATCTGGGCGCGGAAATATTCGGCCTGCTCGTCGATGACGAAGCCGTACACGGGTTGGCCGATGACCTGGTCCATGGTGAGGCCTTCGCTGAGGCGGTTGACGAAGAGGATCCGGCCTTCCCGGTCGACGCTGGTGATGAATCCCGGAGCCGCCTCGAAGAGGGTGCGAAGGAGCTCATCAGGTTCTTGGGCGGGGATCGGGCTGACAGGAGCATCGCTCGGTACGGTCGCGGATGTCGGCGTCCGGTTCAACCGGTGTGAGGCGCTCACATTACCACCCCCGAAAATCTCTGTATATAGGGTGCTTCTCGAACCTCGTTCGTTATAAGGGTCCGCCCAAACGTAAAAGAACGGCCGCCCCGGGGGTGCGTTTCCGGGGTCGCCCAGCGAGGTTGCGCACTGTAGAGCTTCCGCTGGGTCCGTGATCCACTTCCGGCACGGGCCGCCTACGAGCAGCCCATCGAGTTTCCGCAGTTGAGGCACTTGTAGCAGGCGGCGTTGCGGACCGTCTTGTAGCCACACGTGTCACAGTCGGGCGCGTCGCCCATGAACTTGGCCGCCAATTCGTTGGGGTCGATCCCCTCGGAGTGGGCGAGCGTCGCGGGCTTCACGTCAATCTGGAAGACCGTCAGCGGGGTCTCTTTCCGGGTGTCCTTCAGCTTGCGAAGCGCCTCGAGCTCCTCGACCATCTGGTGCCGCGGGGCCACGTAGTCGAGGCTTTGCCGGTACGATTCCATGAGTTCGGGGTTGAGGAAGTCGGAGCGGCCGTGGTACTCGTAGAGGATGAGTTTCCCGACGAGGTCCTTCACGCTGTTGCAGCTCTTGATGAGCGGGTGGTCCGTCATGCCTTGAACGCTTCCGTGCTCATTGAGCAGGTCGAGCGCCATCTCCTTGCTCGAGAGACCGAGCCGCAGCTGCTTGCTCCAGGCGATGCCAAGGTCGCGGCAGAGTTCGTGCGTGCTGGAACCGTTCTTGCCGACGGTGAGGAAAATCTCCTTCAAGCTTCCGCGCGGATCCTCACGGAACAGGATGTGCACCTTGACGGTGCCCAACTTCTGGTCCATGACGGTGACTTCGCGTTTCACGATGTTGTCCGTGAACTTCGGCAACCGTTCGAGTTCGCCGCGCTTGGGACCCTTGGGTGCTTCGACCTTCGCGGCTGCGGTCTCCTTGGCTTCCTCGGCGACCGACTTGGCCTTCTTGGTGTTGAGGGGTTGGCTCGCCTTGCATCCGTCGCGGTAGAGGGCGACGGCCTTCAAGCCGAGTTTCCAGCCGAGCATGTAGGTGTTGCCGATGTCCTGGACGTTCACGTCGCTCGGCAGGTTGACGGTCTTCGAGATCGCACCCGAGAGGAACGGTTGCACGGCGGCCATCATGTGCAGGTGGCCGTCGGGGTGGATGTACCGGGATCCATCGCCGCAGCGGTTCGCGCAATCGAACACGCCATAGTGCTCCGGTTTGAGGTGCGGGGCGCCTTCGACCGTCTCCTTGCCGGGCGCCGTGACGAGGCCGTTGGCGTCTTTCTTCCCGGTGACGTATTCCTCGATCTCCTTGACCTGTTTGTCCGAGTAGCCAAGGTTTCGAAGCGCCCGCGGGACCGACTGGTTGATGATCTGGAAGTAGCCGCCGCCCGCGAGTTTTTTCCACTTGACGAGGCTGAACTCGGGCTCGACGCCCGTCGTGTCGCAGTCCATCAAGAGACCGATCGTGCCCGTCGGCGCAAGGACCGTCGATTGGGCGTTTCGGAAGCCGTGCTTGCGGCCCTCTTCGAGGACCTGGTCCCAGACCTTAGCGGACGCTTCCGCGATCGGGGTGAACCATTTCTCGGGCCGGACTCCCTTCATCTCTTCGGGGATCGGGCTGCCGGTGGCGAGGGCCTTGTGGGCGGCCTCGCGGTGCATCGACATGACCTCGAGGAACGGTTTGCGGTTCTCCTCGTAGAGTTCGAACGGGCCCTTCACCTTGGCCATCTCAACGCTCGTGAGGAACGCCTCACCATGCATGAGTCCCGTGATGGCGGCGGCAACGGCGCGACCTTCGGGGCCGTTGTAGGGCATGCCCATGCACATGAGCAATG
>CAYOZB010000048.1:0-19887 GCA_964408365.1 uncultured Halobacteriales archaeon
CGGGTCGCGCACCGCGTACAGTTCACGTACCACGATCATGGTGAACGAATAGGAACCGGACAAGGCGCCCATCAAATCGCGGATGGCTTTGACCGCGTTGCCCTGGTGGTCGACGACTTTCTTCGCCAAGAGCCGGCACGCGACCTCCGTGTCGCTGTCCGTGATGAACGCCCAGCCCTTGGCCTTGAGGTCTTCTTGGAGTTGGGAGCTGTTGACGATGTCGCCGTTGTGCGCGAGCGAGATCCACCCGTACTGGCTCTGGACCGAGTGGGGTTGCGCATTGTCCACCACGGAGCGACCCGCCGTGGAGTACCGGACGTGTCCGATGCCGCTCGTGCCTTTGAGCTCCGCGACCTTCTCCGGCGGGAACACAGCATCGACCAAACCCATTCCCTTGATGGTGCGTGCGTTGCCGTCGGAAGTGAGTGTCGTCATGCCGGCGGATTCTTGCCCGCGATGCTGCAAGGATTTGAGTCCGAAAAACAGGAGAGACGAGACTTCCTCGCGCGCCGCCACGGCTATCACGCCGCAGTGGTCCCGAAGCGTCCCCATCGCTATCGCGTTTCTATTCGCTTGAACTATAAAGTCGTTCCCGGCCGGGCCGGTGACTTGCTGTCGGCCGCGACGCCAGCGTTGAAGTAAGACGGATGCCCGCAACGCTCGCAGCGGAACGCGTCGAACCGTCCCCGCGGCCCGATCCGTCGCACCAAATGTCCCGTCAAGACGCACGAGCCGACCCGTCGCCTGGCGAGCCTTCATCGATACGGCGTCGGTGAACCAGGATCCCCACTATCGGCGCCTATTTCGAGCCTAACATCGGCCACGAAGGCGCGAGCGCGGACCGCAACACCGGTTCGCACGCGGGCGCCTTCACCGCGGTCCCGGCCGCGACCGGTTTCCCATCGAGCGCATGCAACTGCGCGACGGCGGCGCGTCCAATGCGGTCCAACTGGTAGCCGCCTTCGAGGAACGCAACGATCCGCGGACACACGTCCCGGAAGAGACTCACCATCTCGCCGAAGAACGGTTCACGAAGCACCAAGCCCCCGAGCGGATCGCCTTCGAGCGAATCGAAGCCACTCGAGAACAGCACCAGATCAGGTCGGAACGAACGCGCCGCAGGCAAGAACACGTTGTGAAGCAGGCTCCGGACTTCCGGTTCGCCGTCGCCGCGCGTCAACGGCGCGTTCATCGTGAACCCTTCTCCGGCCGCTTCGCCGATCTCCTCCACGGGCCCCGTCCCCGGGTAATGGGGAGCGAGGTGGAACGACTGGTACAAGACGTGATCAGAATCGTAGAAGATGTCCTGCGTGCCGTTGCCGTGATGGACATCATGGTCGAAGACGAGGACCCGCTTGATGCCAAGACCCAACGCATGGGACGCGGCGATGGCCACATTGTTGAGAAGACAGAACCCCATCGAGCGATCTTTCGTCGCATGATGCCCCGGCGGCCGAGACACCACGAACCCGCTCTCCCCCGTGCGCAACGATTTCTCCACGACTTGCATCGACAGCCGCGCGGTCCCCAACGCCGCGTCCCGGCTTCCCGGCACCACGTACGTGTCGGGGTCAAGGAACGCGCTTTCGCCGACATGGTTCTCGAGGTTCAACCACAACCGCGGCGTATGCACCGCCAACGCTTCAGCCCGTTTGATCAGACGGTCGGGCGACACGATCTGCAACGTCTTCAATTTGGGATCTTGACGGATCGCATCCATGATCACTGCGGCGCGACGCGCGGTCTCCGGATGACCCGGCACGTCATGCTCGACGTCCTTGGGGTTCCGGGCGACGAACGTCACTAGAATCCCTGCTTCTTGCGTCTCGCCTGGAACATCTTCGCGACCTCATTGCTCGTCGTCGCCTGACTCGCCTTCTTGTCATCGCGCCACCGACCCGTGAACCGAGGGAACCGCACCGACAAACCCGCGTCCGGCTTCAACACACCCCACGCACAACGATGGTTGGGAGACAACGTCAACTCCGCTCCCTGGACCTCGAGCACGACGTTCGGAGCGAGCCAAATGTCCGGCTCAACGGCAGAATCGATGTCCTTTGGCTTGTTCGGCACCACCAGTTTCTCGAACTTTTTCTCCAACGTGGCAAGGGTCGCGTCATCGAACCCGGTCGCGACTCGGCAAAGCGACTCGTACCGTCCATTGGATTCGTTGACGGACGCGAGGAGCAAAGCCCCGTACCATCCGCCGCGACGACCTTGGCCCCAATACGCACCGATGGCGACGAGGTCGAACGTGTCCGCGAGCGCCGCATTGTAGTCGGCTTTGAACTTGATCCACGAATACCCGCGGCCGCCGGCTTGGTACACGGATTCGGGATTCTTGATCATGATCCCTTCCGCGCCCATCATGGTGACTTCTTGGAAATAATCCTCCAACTGCTTCGCGTCCTTCATCTCCTGAAGATCGCCTAACGCGGCGCCGGAGTTCGGTTTGATGAGTTTCTGGAGTTTGGCGCGACGTTCCTCCAAGGGGCGCTCCGTGAAATCCTCCCCATCGGCCCACAACAGGTCGAAGAAGAACAGTTTCACGGGAATGTCCCGAGCAACATCCCGCGCATCCTGGTCCGCCAAGCCTGTGCCCGCGAATTTTCGGCCGCGACGCTGCGCGATCTCTTGGAACGGACGGATCCGGCCCGTCTTCGGATCGATCGCAACCGCCTCCCCCTCCGCGATCACGGAATGCCCCTTGAACGCTTTCTCCACGTCCTGCACGACATCCGGGAACTGCAACGTCAGACGCTCGAGGCGTCGCGAAAAGATCTCGGTCTTCGACTCGATGTGCGCCTGCATCCGCAGCCCGTCGTACTTGTACTCGACAAACGCGCGCCCCGGCATGCGGCTGAGGGCTTCCTCGAGGGTCTCGGCGCGTTCCGCGAGCATCGGGCGAAGCGGCACGCCGAGTTTCAAACGCAATTTTTTCAACGCGGGGATGCCGCCCTCGATCGCGGTCTGCACCACGATGCCCAGATCAGAGGTGACGTCGAGGGCGCGTTGCGCGAGCGCCTTCGCCTCTTCGCGGCTCGCGCGTTCCTCAGGCGAAAGTTCCGTCACGGAACCCAGTTTTCCACCACTCAGTAGGATCGCGACCGCTTCGATGGCCGTCTGATCGGCGATCCCCAAACGCAGCTTGCCGGTCGCAAGGCGGACGATGTACCGTGCCGCAAGCGGAGTCGCCCCGGCAAACAGTTCCGCCAACGCGTTGATCTTCTGATCCTGCGAACCCGAACCCGACGCCTTGGCGATCTTCTCGAACGTCGCATACACGCCCGAGATGGTCAGCGGCGCCGACAACATCGAACGCTGCTTCCGTTTCTTCGCGATCTCCTCCGCCGCCAATCCGAGGTCGCCCTGTTTCTTCGACAACGTGGTGATCTCGTCGTCCGTGGCCCCGTAGGTCCGCGAGAGCGCCTTGATCGTGAGTTTTTCCGCAACGCCAAGCTCGATGCCGACAAAATCCGGATACAGCTTGCCTTGCATCATCAAGATCGCTTTGTCCACAAGGACCGGCGGCAACGCCTGCAACAATTCCAACAACAGTTGCGATAATTCCAGACGCTTGGTCGTCGACTCGATCTTCTCGAACGAATCCGCAAGGAACTGGAAGTCGACGTCGGACGCTTTAGCCATACATGCTCGGCTGCGCCGTCTGGGTGCGGCCCTGCTTCGCCGCCGCTTGCTGCTGCAGCTGCTTGATCTGCTGCTCGAACCCTTCCGCTTCCCGATACAACGGGGCCACGTCGATCTTCATGCCCAACAGTTTCGCGATCGTATCGATGACCACCGCGGCGCTCCGCGCGTCCGGGTAGTTGGCATGGGCTTCGGCGAGGATCGACAACACGTCAAACCGCTCCCGCTTGCCCAACGTGAGGAGGATGCCACTGACGCCCGTGATGATGCCCCGGGTGAACGGGGCGATATTGTGCGCTTTTAGGAGTTGCTGGATCCGCTCCGTGGAGCCGATGCCGTACACTTCCACCACATCGTCCTCCGTCGCGGCGCCTTCCAACACGAGGCCTTCGGGGGAGATGAGGTAGTCCGCGCCTTTTTTCTTCGCCCACGACAACATGGCTTCCGAGATCGGCCGAACCAGGTTCGGCGCAGGTTGGAACTCACTCACAAAAACGACGATCTTTTCTTTCTTCGTCGAACCCTCGACGGGACGTTCGCCGCCATAGATCCGCGCCGGAGCCAACGGCTCACCATTGTGCACGACCGACAACGACGGGAACTGGTCGCCGTCGATGACGCCGATCTGCTTGAGTCGCAACATGTCGATGAGATAATTCGCCGCGATCGTCGAGACGAGGCCGACGCTGGGAAAACCATCGACGACCTTGGCCCCTGACAAGTCCATGGACGGCGTGAACTCGTGGATCCGAACCTCGTTGCTCATCTCAAACCAAACCGAGAATCGTCGGATGATTCGACTCCTTTAATAAGCGTCGGGGACTTGGTCGCGGCCCCGAGACTGATGCATCCAAGCAACCGGCTCCGCGGCATCAAGACACGTCACCTCGACGGCAAACACGTTGTCCTTGGGGTCGCCGGCAGCATCGGCGCCGTGGAAGCCGTCAAGATCGCCCACGAACTCCAACGACACGGCGCCGACGTCCTCCCCGTCATGACCCACGCCGCCACCCAGATCTTGGGCCCGGACGCACTCGAATACGCCACCGGCCACAAACCACTCCTTCACCTCACCGGCCAAGGCGAACACGTCAAATGGTGCGGCAAAGGCGGCGAAGCCGACCTCCTCCTCATCGCCCCCGCCACGGCGAACACCATCACCAAGATCGCCCTCGGCATCGACGACAACGCACTCACCAGTTGCGCCACCGTCGCCATCGGCAGCGGGTTACCGATCGTCCTCGCCCCCGCCATGCACGAAGTGATGAGCCAACACCCCGCGGTCAAAGAACGGCTTCGCGACCTCGAGCGCCTCGGCGTCACCCTCATCTCCCCCCTCGTCGAGGAAGAAAAAGCCAAACTCGCCGACGCGGAGACCATCGCCGACGTCGTCTGCAACCGACTCGCCAAAGGCCCGCTTGCGGGACGCAACGTCCTCGTGATCAGCGGCTCCACCGCCGAACCCTTCGACCCCGTCCGCGTCCTCACCAACCGCTCCAGCGGACGACTCGGCGCGGAATTGGCCCGCGAAGCGTTCCGCCGCGGCGCCCGCGTCGACCTGTGGAACGCCTGGGGCGCCGTCGAACTCCCGCGCGCCTTGCCCGTTCGCCGGTTCCAGACCGTCGACCAACTCCTGAAACTCCTCGACAAGTACGACGTGTCCCGCTACGATTTGATCCTCGTCCCGGCCGCGTTGAGCGACTTCGCGCCCAAACCCTCCAAACACAAGATCCCCACCGACGCCGGCGGCGTCGACGCGCGCCTGGAGCCGTTGCCGAAAGTCTTGCCCCGACTGCGCGCGGACGCGCCCGACGCGTTCCTCGTCGGCTTCAAGGCCGAATCCGACCCGAAAAAAGTCATCGAACGCGCCCAGGAACGCATGGCGACCCACAAAGCGAACCTGTTCGTCGCCAACCTCAGCGACGCGTTCGGCGCCACCGAGACCACCATGTGGATCGTCGGCAAGGGCGCAAAGGCAGTCAAGATCCAAGGGCACAAACGCGTCCTCGCCGCCATGATCCTCGACGACATCGGCAAACGCTTGGAGCGCGGCGAACGATGATCGGCACGGCGGCCGCGTTCGCCCCCGGACACATCACGGGATTCTTCGAGATCTGCGACGACGAAACGGATCCCGCCAAGATCGGGTCCCGCGGAGCCGGCTTCAGCGTCAAACTCGGCGTCACAAGCCGCGTCGAGATCAAAGAAGACGGGTTCCCCGGCATTTTGTGCCTCGTCAACGGCGAACAACAAGAAGCCTCCACCACCCGCGCCGCCGTCGAACTTCTGTTGGGACGCGAGGCGCTCAACGTCACCATCCACCAGACCATGGAACTCCCCGTGAGCCAAGGATTCGGCATGAGCGCCGCCGGTGCCCTCTCCGCGTCCCTCGCCACCGCATCGATCTTGGGACGCACCCGACGCGACGCCGTCTGGGCCGCGCATTGCGCCGAAGTGATGAACCGCACCGGATTGGGTGACGTGGTCGGTTCCGCCGTCGGCGGCTTCGAGAACCGACTGGAACCTGGCTGCGAACCCCACGGGCGCATCGAACCGTTCCGCGCGGGCGAACCCGTCGACGACGTGATGCTCGCCGTCGTGGATCAAGAGATCCTGACGAAACGGATCCTCACCGACCCCACCCATCGACGCGACATCAAAGCCGCGGGCGCCACCGCACTCAAAAAATTCCGCGAAGCACCCGGCTTGCGATCGTTCGCGGACGTGTCGAAAGAGTTCTCGATCGAGACGCACTTGGCAAGCGACCGCATCAGTCGAATCTACCGCGAAGTCGAACGACTCGCCTTGGTCGGACAATGCATGCTCGGCGGCAGCGTGTTCGCGTTCGGACGCAGCCACGACGTCAAGACACGGTTGGCACGATGGGGAAGCGTCGTTTCCACCAAAGTCGAGTTCAACGGAGCCCGGCTCGTGGACCCGGCCCCCGCCCAACGGGCTTGACGTCGCAACGCGCATGTGCGCGTCCGCGATCCGACTTGGGGATCGGCGTTCCGTGCACGTTGCAGAACCCGAACGAGTCACGCACGAGTTCCCGCAGGGTCGACGTGTAACCGGCGATCTGCGCCACCTGGCTCAGCGTCCGTTCCTCGGACTCCCCCGTGGTACTGCCTGCAATGCGGAATTCATCCATATGGTGGCAACCACCGACCCGAGCGTATTTCTCGGGATTGGTACACGGGGCGTATGCACGTGTCACGCGGTTCGAAACGTACCTAAAATGGACCAAAACGGTACAGCACGACCGGCACATTGTGACGTTCCTTCGTGTGGAACTTGAATTGCGCGGGCAACGGAAAATCGTACGTCGCCAACGATTCCCAACCCACGTTCAACCGCAACGCAAGCCGCTCAAAATGCGCCGCGTTCTCAGCCAGATGCAAGGAATACGCAACCTTCGCGACGCGGAGCGCGGTTTCCACGAAAATGGTGTCCAGGTGACGCGCGCCGAACTGTGCCCCGAACGGCGGGTTCATGATGACGGTGTCGAACGAGCCCTCCACGACGTTGATGTCGCGGACCTCGAACGTGGCGTCGACGTCCATCTTTGCGGCGGTTTCGCGTGCCAATTCGACGGACGAACCATCCACATCGACGCCCAACGCTTCGCGGGCACCCAGCATCATGGCGCCGATCGCGAACATGCCCGTGCCGCAACCCAAGTCCAACACACGTTTCTCCGCAAGATCCCCCCACGCCAAGGCACGATAGAGCATGTCGGCCGCGATCCGTGTCGGCGTGCGGTACTGCTCCAACGCGGCCGAAGGCCGAGGCGGATAAGGCACGGCCTCCAACCGGATCTCGAGTTCACGCTGACGCAACACGGGCCCCAGGAAGGGGGGGTTCTTCACCCTGCTCCAAAGGCTTTTACCCGACGCGTCCGATGGTTCGCTTCGCGTGGCTCTTCTTCTTTCGCCCGAGCAGGAACTCGTCAAGAAGGTCGTCGCCGACTTCGCCCATCAGGATCTGGCCGCGGACGCGACCAAGATCGACCGCGAATCCCGGTTCCCCCGCGAACACGTCGCCAAAATGGCCCCGCTGGGTCTTCTTGGCATGTTGGTGCCTGCCGAACAGGGCGGCGCCGGCACCGACACGCTGTCCTTCGTCGTCGCGGTGGAAGAGATCGCGAAGGTGAGCGGCACGGATGCTGCGTTCATGATCTTCCAGAACACCCTCGTCAGCCGGCTCCTCAACGACCTCGGGAACGACGACCAGAAGAAACGGTTCCTCGAGCCCATCCTCCGCGGCGAACTCCTGGCCGGCTGCGCCATCGCCGAAGAAGCCACCGGAGCGCAGCACAACTGGGTCCGCACCACCGTCAAGCCCCATGGCGACGGGTTCGAACTCAAAGGCTCCAAAGCATTCGTGGGCCTCGCGGGTGTCGCCGACCTTCACCTCGTGTTGTGTAAAGCGCAGGACGGTTTACAGTTCGTGATCCTCCCCAAAGACACGAAGGGACTCCACTTCGCCCCGTCCGAAGGCAAACTCGGTCTTCGCGGGTTGCCGATCGCGGACATGTACCTCAACCGCGCCGAGATCCCCAAAGAGAACCTCCTCGGCGGACCCGATTCCGGGTGGACCGCCCTCGAAGAACCCCTCGACCTCGCCCGGATGGCCGTCGCGAGCGCCTTGGTCGGGTTGACCCAGGGGGCCCTCGAGATGTCGGTCGATTTCGCCAAAAGCCGCGTCCAGTTCGGCCAACCCATCGCCCAGTTCGGCGCCATCCGTGGCATGATCGCCGACGTGCAAGCAGAGCTCGAGGCCGCCCGCGCCATGACCTATGGAGCGGCGGCGCTGCGCGACTCCGGCAAACCCTACAAAGAAGAAGTCCTCGAAGCGCGTCTTTTGGCGCACCGGATCGCGGTCCGGGGTACCAAGATCGCCCACAAGATCCATGGCGGAGCCGGCTTCATGCGCGACCTCCCCTTGGAACGCTTGTCCCGCGACGTGCGCACGCTCATGCACCTGTGGGACGCGCAGGACATCACGCGGGCGCGCTTGGCCGACCTGGTCCTCGGGACCTAGTCTTTCACCGGCTTTCGCGGATGGGCGTCTCGGCGTCGTTGGTCACTTCCCCGTCGAATCCAGGCTTCTCATATACTCTCGAGAGGACACCCTGTACTTGGTGACCTACCGATGACAGAATCTCAACTCCGAGACCTTCGATGGAAGGAGCGGTTCGTGCACGTGTCCATGGCGGCCGTGACGCTCTCGTTCTTCCTATTCGGCCTCGTCCAAGTGACGTAGTCCCTCCACGCCACCCAAGCCGAGGGCCCGGGGGAAGAGTTCCCCCGGTGCCCTTTGCTTCGAGCCTCCGACCAATCTCCTAAAATAGTCGTAAGTCGAGCTTTTGCTCTTGGTGACCAAGTGACCGACCAAGAGCTCCGTTCCCTTCATCGCAAGGAATGGATGATGACCGCCGCGAGCGCCCTCATGATCGCCGTGTTCTTCGTCATCGGCCTCAACGGCCTTTAACCGACCCTACTGCCACTGGTACTCACAGGCACGGCATTCGTACTTGTTGCGCAAGATGCGCATATTGATGTCCCGCGACGAGCAGGTCGGGCACTTGAAATACACGATTTTCCAGAACCCATGGGTCGGCAACACCTTGGGCGCCGCCTTCAACGACGCGTTGGGCGCTCCGACCGGTTGGGGGAACGGAATGGCAAACGAGAACGTAGAACCCCGGTTCGGGCCCGGGCTGTCGCACCAGATCCGGCCGCCGTGCTGCTCGACGATGCCTTGCGAGATGAAGAGACCCAAACCGGACCCAGGACGCTTCGACCTGGTCCATTCGTGGGTCTGGCTGAACGGTTGGAACAGCCGCAAGAAATCCTCCGGTCGCAACCCGATCCCCGTGTCATTCACACGGACGACCGCGAACTCCCCTTCCTTCGCGGTGATGACGCGGACCTTCCCGCCGCGCGGCGTGAACTTCAACGCGTTCCCGATGAGATTGTAGACGACCTGCGCGATCCGATCCGGATCCGCTTCCGCGCGGAACCCCGGCTTCGATTCCAACACGACTTCGATGCCGACGGTGCGCGCCTGCGGCCGCATCGACTCGACGGCTTCCGACACGATCTGGTGCAGGTCGACGGGTTCCTTCTTCACGACCAACCGGTTCGCTTGGAGCCGCGCTGCTTCCAAAACATCCGAAACCAAGGAGATGAGTCGGTCGACGTTTCGTTCCACGATGTCGAGGGACGCTTTCTGCTTCTGCGTAAGACCCTGGGAGTGCTCGGTGCGCAACAGATGCAGCTGAAGCTTCACCGGCGTGAGCGGACTGTTGAGTTCGTGGGCGGCGGTGTTGATGAACTGCGTCTTGAACCGTTCCAACTCCCGAAGCCGTTCAAGCGCGGCTCGACGTTCGCGCACGATGCGATGACGCTCGATCGCAAACCGCAACGTGCGCGCGAAATTGGCGCCACCCACGGCGTCGACCGTGATATGGTCCTGCGCCCCATCGCGCAAGGCGCGCGCCGAAACCGCGTCGTCATCCTTTGCGGTCACCACGACGACCGGCACAGCGGGCACTTGCGCCTCGATGCGCGTAAACTGGTTCCAATGAGCAGAATCCCCCTCTTGAAGGTCAAACAGGACGATGCCGATGTCGCCGCGACCCAGTCGGGACAATGCCTCGTCCACGCCTTGGACGGCCTCGACCGAAAAAACGCCGTTGACCGAGCGTTGCGCCGTCTCCCGAAGATGCTTCGGATCCCCCGCAGCGACGAGCAGGACCTTGGTTCGTGCATCTGTTGCCACGAGTCACCTCTTACGGCTCAGCCGCGTATTGCCGCCGCCCCCTTAATGTACCGCTTGACAAGACGGAGGCGTCCCGTCTACTCGGTCTTGCCCTCTTGGGCGTTGTACAGTTCCACGATCTGCGCACCGTACTGCTGATCGATGACGCGACGCTTGATCTTCAACGTCGGCGTCAACTCGGGGGCTCCGGGAACGAGTTCGGTCGGAACCACTTTGAACCGTTTGATCTGCTCGTACCGCGCCAACCCCTGGTTGACCTCGTTGACGTTCTTCTCGTAGAGTTTCACGACCGGCTCCGACGCCAGGAGCTCCTTCGTGTCGACGGGCTTCACACCGTGTTCCTCGGCGTACTTCTTGACGGCTTCCAGGTCCGGGAACAACAGGGCGGTGATGTAGTTCTTCTGGTTCCCGATGATCACGGCTTGGCCGATGCCGGGCTTGGTCTTGAGATCGTTCTCGATGGGCTGCGGCGCGACCTTCTTGCCGTTGCTCATCACAATGAGTTCCTTCTTACGATCCGTGATGAAGAGGAAACCGTCCTCGTCGATCTTGCCGATGTCACCCGTGCGGAAGTAACCGTCCGCGGTGAACGCCTCCTTCGTGGCCTCCGCCTTTTGCCAGTAGCCGCGCATGACCATGGGGCCCTTCACGACGATCTCGCCTTCTTCGACGATCTTCACGTCGGCATCGGGCAACGGTTTTCCGACAGAGCCGAAGCGGAGGTTGTCGAAGTTGTTGAACGAGATGACGGGACTGGTCTCCGTCAAGCCGTACCCTTGCAAGATCGGGAGATTCACGGCGTTGAAGAATTCCTCGATCTGCTTGCTGAGCGCCGCGCCGCCCGAGACGAAGAACTTGACGCGTCCCCCGGTGCGTTCGCGCAGCTTCGAGTAGACGAGTTTGTCGAACCGCTTGAACTTCTTGACGGTCGTCGGGTTCGTGACCTTCAATGTGTACTTCTCGTGGGCGTACTGCTTGCCGGTCGCGACGGCTTTGCCGAAGATCCAGCGCTTGATGAACGAGTCGTGACGCACTTTCTCGTTGACGCGCGCGTAGATCTTTTCGTAGAGCCGGGGCACGCTCATCATGACGTGAGGCTTGACCTCTTGCATGTTCTCCGGCACTTTTTCGATGGATTCGGCGTAGGCGATCGTGACGCCCGCGTGGATCATGGTGAAGTGCCCGGCCATGCGCTCGAACACGTGCGAGAGCGGCAAGAACGATAGTGCGACGTCACCCGCGACGAGGGGGAAGAACGTCAAGGACGCGATGACGTTGCTTGCGAAATTGTTCTGAGTGAGGATGACGCCTTTCGGCTCACCTGTCGTACCCGAGGTGTAGACGATGGAGGCGACGTCGTCGGATTTGACGGCGTCGCGCATCTTGGTCCACTCGTCCGGCTTCTTTTTGCCAAACGCGGCGCCTTCCTTGAGCACGTCCTCGAAGAGATGTTCCGTGGCGTCGAGGGATTTCTCGAACATCTCCTCGATGATCACGACCTGTTTGAGGTCCTTGAGTTGTTTCTGGACGCCGCGGATCTTGTCCAGGTGCTCCTTACCTTGGACGATGACGACCTTCGCGCCGGAGTCCTTGAGGATGTACGCGGCCTTGTCGGCGGGGAGCGTGTCGTAGATCGGGACGGTGACGAAGCCGCTCGTGACGTTGCCCCAATCGGCGATCGCCCATTCGGGGCTGTTCTTCGCGAAGATGGCGATCCGGTCGCCTTTCTTGATGCCCCAGGAGATCAACGCGCCGGCAAAGTCCTTGACGCGGTGTTCCAAGTCGGCGTAGGACATCTCGCGCCATTCCTTGTTCTTCTTCCACCGCAGGCCGGGGCGCGACGCGTTCTTCTTGATCGAGTCGGCAAAGATCTGCGCAAGCGTGGCGTTCTTGCTGGTCTTGGTCGTCGCAGCCATGGGCATCTGGATGACTTGTCCCGTCGCCATAATTTGAACCACTGAGGGCCGACGGAAACGGCCGGAGCGTTAAATATGGTTCCTACGCACGGGTCGGATCCGGCGCGTAGGGCGAGCGCGCGGCCGCGAACGCGAAGAACGAGGCAGCGATGACCACGACGAGCCCCACGACGGCGGGAAGCACGTCGCCTTCGTAGAATTGGGAGCCGGCGAACACGAGCGCGCCGACGGCGATCGCGATCGACCAGGCCGCAGCCGCGGAACGCATGAGCCCTCGGCCACGTCGAAGGAGCGACCAACCGATGGTGGCCACAAGCGCCGACGTCGCCACGAGCGCGACCCCCATCTCCAAGAGCAACGCGGGACAAAAACCGTCCTCGCAGGCCACAGCGAACGTGCCGTAACCTCCCAGCAGGAACAGGCACGGAAGCATGAGGATTGCGAGGGCGACCGGGCCTTTCATCGCTGCCACGAAACGGTTCCCGCCTAAATGTGGGTGCCTCTTCGGTTTTGCCCTTGGAACGTCGGTGGACCAGAAGGTACCAAGCGTACATAAGCGCCGGAACGGGTTTCTTGGACATGCGAAAAGTGTGCGTCATCGGCGTCGGATCGACTTCCTACGGGAAGCACGAGGCGACGGCCCGCGAACTCGTCACGAACGCGTGCCTCGACGCCATCCAAGATTCCCGGATCGATCCTCGCAAGATCGAGGGTAATTTCATCGGCAACGCATTCAGCATCGCCGAGAAACAGGGCCACTTGGGTCCGCTCGTCATGACCGCGCTCGGCATCCCGGAAGCGCCGGCGAACACGATCGAGGCCGCGTGCGCGAGTGGCGGTTCGGCGTTCCGCGAAGCGTACGTCAACATCGCGGGCGGGTTCGCCGACGTGATGCTCGCCTCGGGCGTCGAACATGTGAGCCAACTCGACACGATCACCGCGACCTCGTACTTCGCGTATGGTTCCGATTACGCGTTCGAGGGAGCCAATGGCTGCAGCTTCCCCGGCTTGTACGCTGCCATGGCGCGCACTTATTTCCAAAAATATGGCGCGACCGAAATGGACCTCGCGCAGATCGCCGTGAAGAACCATGAGAACGGCGCGTTGAACCCGAAGGCGCACATCCAGAAAAGAATCACGGTCGAAGACGTGATGAAGAGCATGGTCGTCGCGAGCCCGTTGAAACTGTACGACGCGTGCCCGTTCAGCGACGGCGCCGCCGCAGTCGTCTTGGCGACGGAAGAGGTCGCGAAGAGTCTCGGCGTGGAACCGGTCTACGTGATGGGTTCCGCGCGCGCAGGTACGATCGCGGCGATGCACGAACGCGTCGACATGGCCGCCATCCCCTCCAGCACCCTGGCCGCGCAAAAAGCCCTCAAACAGGCCGGCAAGACGGTGAAGGACGTCAACCTCCTCGAAGTGCACGACTGTTTCACCATCGCCGAAGCGGTCGCCTTGGAAGACATGGGATTCACGCCGCGCGGCACCGGCGCCAAACTCGCTGAGCAAGGCGTCACGCGTCGCGATGGTAAGATCCCGACCAACGCGAGCGGCGGACTGAAATCCAAGGGCCACCCGGTCGGCGCGACCGGCATCGGCCAGATCGTCGAACTACGCGAACAACTCTTGGGCCGCGCCGGAAAACGCCAAGTGCCGAACGCGCGCGTCGGATTGGCACACAACGTCGGAGCCACCGGCGGATCCTGCTCCGTCCACGTCCTGGGGGTCTAATCGTGGCCGAAACCACGACCACCCAGAAACAACTCACCCTCAAGGGCCAACGGGACGGGATGCGTGACGGCAAGGTCCTCGGCTACCAATGCGGGAAATGCAGCCGACGACAGATCACGCCGATGGTGCGATGCGGCGCATGTGGGGCCTCGGACGTCAAGGTCACGGAGTTCGCGACGACGGGAAAAGTCGTCACGTACACGATCCAGCAGATCGCGTCGGAGCAATTCCTCAACGAAGTCCCCTTCGCATGGGTCATCGTGGAACTCGACAACGGCGGACCCCGCGTCTCTGGCTGGATGCCGTTCATCGCCCGACCCGACGACCTCTCGGCCGGTCAGAAGGTCAAGTTCACGTCGAGCTACAAGCCCGGCATGCAGTTCGAGAAAGCGTGAGGCTTCGGGGAACCCTAGAGGCCATTTCAAAACCCCGCCATCTGCTTGAGGCAGATCATCATCAGGGAAATGTGCACGAAGCCTGAGAACACGGTTAGGATTCGGTCCCACCGCACGGTGAGTCGTCGATAGATCGTGTTGATCCAGGCGTTCGTGCGCTCGATGATGTAGCGCCGCTTGTAGCGCCGGAGTTTACGACCGTCCTGCATCTTGTTGACGGCGTTTTCGCGGTCGGGGCTGATCAGTTCGATGCCCCGTCGCTTGAGCCGTTTCCTGAATTTGTGTCCGTTGTACGCCTTGTCGGCGATCAGGCGAGCAGGATTCTTCTTAGGCCGCCCGGGTCCCGGTCGAGGAACTCGTACGCTTGCGAGCGTGCCGCATGTGCATCCCATGCGGAAAATTCACCCGCTAACAGAAGAGGGTTTTGAAATGAGCTCTAGTACTTTCCCCGCCGCAAGGCCAGAACGACGGAAACGGCGCCGATCACCGAGGCGACAGCCAGGAGTTGTATCGCGGGCGTGGTCGTTGACGTCCCCGGCGAATCGGTATCGATGGCAGCCGCCTGGGGAACGATGGTGAATCCGATGGCGCCTTCGGTGAAACCATTGTGTCCATCCCACATGACGTAGGCGATGTAGACCGGGGTCGGATCCGACGTCTCGTCCGTGTGGTAGGGGAGTTGCGCCTCGATGGGGCCGTCGTCGCCGGAGTCGAACGTGCCTTCGACGCTCGTGTCGCCCGTCCAGGTGATGCTTCTGACCGTCGGGTCAAAATGGATGTCGTACGCCATGACGGTCGTCAGGTCTCCGCCGCGTGTGAGCTCCACGATGATGGCGTTGGTCTCGTTTTCTCCCACCAATGTTGGATTGGGAGCGACCGAAGAGTCGGAGGTGCTGCTTTGGAACCGGATCATCGACATCGTTTCAGCGTCTTCATCCTCGCCCATCACACAATTGATGGTCGCCGCGAGCACCAGGGTGGCCGCTTCGTCCGTGCAATCTGCGATGCCGTCCCCGCCTTCGGTCCAGCAGTTGTGCGGATGGGGGTGGCATCGAGCATCGGCCGAAGGCGTCGCATGGATCGCGAACATCGACAAGAACAATGCGGTTACTGCAAAAACGACGACAAATCCACGCTTTCCCACACTGTCACCCAAACCCGTCCAGGGTAGAAGTACGGAAAACCGTTTCGTGTTGCGATTTCACTCAGACCCCCGGCACTCGGGCCGCCCGACTCTCCAGGCGAGCCGCTTCAGCTGCGGGCAACGCGAGCTTCTCCCGCAACGCATCCAGGAGCAAGCGCTCCTTACGCGTGATGGAGCCGTCCGCCCATGCGATGGCGGCTTGCTCTCCAAACAGACGCTGCCGTTCGAGGATGGTTAGTTGGTCAAGGGGCCGCGCGTGCGGAAGCACGGAACCCGCGACGCGATCCCCCCATCGCTGCATCGGAGTAAGCGCAAAGACGAGGAGGCCTGCCCCAAGGATACCAAACGCTTGGGCCCATGCAGGATCCAGGTCCTGGGTGGCGGCGATCTCCTGCAAAATATTCGCCGATCCTTCGCTGATGATGAAGAAGAGGGCCACCACGACGCCGCCTATTGTGCCTCGGCGGATGGTGGTCCGAGCGCTGATGTCCAACCGGAATGGGTCGATGCCGGCCGCATTCATGCGCACCACACCATAAGCAACGATCAGGGGGAATAGCAGGCGAGACACGTATAGCGTTACAACGAACCAGAGGTCCGCGTTGTCCCACACGAAGGAGACTGCTGTGACGCCGAACGAGAAGCTTGCGAGCCCGACGATCCACGCGGTCGCCGCGTGCCTCCTTGTTTTAATGGAATGCCGAAGGAGGATCGCGACAGCGCCGAACGCAAGTGGAAGGGCAGCCAACGCACCAAGGATGGATGGCGTGTCGCCGATCTCACCAATCGACCTCCAACCAGACGTGAACACGAAGGCCCAGTACACGGCTCCCGTGGCCAGAGCGGTCGTCGCAAACGCTAACGACAAGAGACGGTCGAAGCGACCGCGCGGATTCTCACCCTCCCGGCTTCCCGACCAGGCCAGAGCGACGGCGGTTCCCGCCATGGCAGCGAAGAATCCATCGTAGAACACGCCCAGAGACCCCGTCTGGAATCGCCCCATTCCATCAAACGTGAACAGGAGCGAATGGTTCAACAGGTAGGCGACCTGCAACGCCAGCCCAATCACCCAGTTTGCGGCGCGAAGCAACGGGAGACGTGCCACATTCCGGAAAAAGTACAGGAGGACAAAATCGGCCAACGCCGTCCAAATAGCGAGCGCAAAATAGCCGCGCAAATTCGTCCAAAACATCGCATTCGCCGGATTTACGCTGGCACCTGCGGTGCAAAGGCTGAGCATCGCCAAGAAGAACAGAAGCAATGCGAAGGCCCGCTGGACCCGGTTTGAAAAGTCGATAAGGCACAACGCCCCCGCCAACAGGAACAATGCGACGATGTACAGGAGGCCGAAAATCGCCACCCAGTCCGGCGCCACGAACAAGGCCAGGCGGCTTGTGGCTGATAAATTCCTGCTCTTCGGTTCTGCGGCCTAACTTATCAAGAACCGTTCGCGCCGGGTCTTCTTGAGGTTCTCCAGCATCGCTTGCAGGATCTCCGTCGGGTCGCCGACCCCGATGAGGTCCGCGTGCTCCGCAATCGGCGCTTCCGGGTCGGGTGTGATGGCGACGATCTGGCGCGCGCCTTCGACGGCTTTGAGGTGGTCGTATTCGCCGATGACGCCGCAGGCGACGTAGAGTTGTGGTCTGAGTCGGTGACGGGTGCTGGTGATGAGGATGCGGGGGTCGCACCATCCGCACGCCACGGCGGCGCGCGTACCCCCGACATTGCCGCCCAGCAAGGCTGAGAGTTCTTCGGTCAGGCGGAAGGATTCTCGTGAGCCGAGGGCCAATCCGCCCACGACGACGACTTCGCTCTTCTCCAAGCTCGCTTCCAAGGGTGCCTCGCGTTTGCCCACTTGCGTGCGCGGCGCGGGCAGGTCCACGACTTTCACGTCGATGATGCGCGCCTGGCGGCCGGGTTCCGATAATGGTTTTCGGAACGAGCCCGGGGTGATGGTGCTGATCTGCGGCTGAGATTTGGGGATGACGATCTCGGAGAGCAATCGCTCTTCGAAGCTGGTCTGGAAATGCCGGATCCGTCGCTCGGAGGCGTCGACTTCGAGTTTGGAGCAGTTCGGGACGATGCCCGTTTCCAAGGCGGCGGCAACCTGCGCGCCCAAGTTGCGTCCCATAACGGTGGCGGGGAACAGGATCGCTTCCGGTCGGTATTCTTTCACGAGCCGGACAAAGAGTCCGCGGTAGATCTGGAGGTGGAACTCGGCAAGTTTCGGATCATCCGCCAGGAAAACGCCGTCGGCACCGAGTTCGCCGAGTTTTTCCGCCGCGCTCTTGACCTTGTGCCCGAAAAGCACGGCGTGGCAACGGGCGCCGAGCTGATCCGCGAGTTCTCGGGCTTTGCCGAGGTTCTCGATGCTCGCGGGGTAGACTTCGCGGTCGACGTGCTCGATCCAGACCCAAATGTTCCGGTGCTCGCCGGGCGGGGCCGCGTCGGGGCGCGTTGGTTCGCGGGGTGCGGCGTTTTGCGTGTAATTCTGCAAGAAGGCGCTGTACGGGTCGGCGTCGTCGCTCATGGTCGCCGCCCGGCCCAGCCTTGGTCCGCGAGGCGACGCGCGAGGATTCGTCCGACTTCTTGCGCATCGCCTTCGATGCGTCGCATCTCCCGTTTCGCGTCCTGTTGTTGGACGCGCACCACTTTGGTCAAGGGCTCGATCTTGCGCAGCGTTTCTTCGTCGACCCCGAGGTCGTGGATCGTCTTGATGTCGATCTTTTTCTCATCGAACGCCGCGGAGATGCCCCAACTCGTGGGTCGGCGCGGCTTGATGGTTCCGCGCGCCACGGTGACGACGGCGGGCAGGGGGGATTCGATGCGGGACCGGAACGCACCCGTGTGGGAGACGCCGGCGATCATGTCGCCTTTGATGTCGAGGGATTCGGCTTCGACGACCATCGGCCAATCCAGAAGCGTCGCGAGGATCGGACCGACGGAGGACCACATGTGATCGATGCTCCGGCTCGCAGCGAGAATGAGTTGTGGCTTGACGAGGCGTTCAAACGCGAGACGCAACACGCGTCCATGGAGCATGGGGTCATTGTTCTGTCCCCATTCGTCTTCGATGAGGAATCCGCGGTCGCAGCCCATCGCGAGGGCTTCGCGCATCTCGAACTCCATCGACGGCTCATCCAAGGCGACCGCGACGAGCTCCGCTCCCGTCTGTTGCTTGAGGCGCAATCCGAGTTCGATGGCGCTCAAGTCGACCGGGTTGAGGATGTACGGGATGTCCGCGATGATCAGTTTCCCCGTCTTGCGGTCCACGCTGATGCGCGACGGTTCGGGAACGCGTCCGACGAGGACCGCGATGGTGTTGACCTTCAGTACGTTCCCCCCTGCTTGAGGACGTCGCGGGCGATGATGAGACGCTGGATCTCGGAAGTGCCCTCGTAGATCTCCGCGATGATGTGATCACGCCAGAACCGCTCCAACCGGTTCCGGTCCAAGACCGATGAAGCGCCATGGATCTCGAGCGCCGATTCGATGGCGCGGGCACTCATCTCCGAGGCGAACACTTTGATCGTCGCCGCGTTCATGCTGATCTTTTCCCGAAGCTTCTCGGGGACATGTTTCCCTTCGGCGATGAGGTGATAATATTCGTCAACGAGTGCGGCCGTGTGGTACACAGCGTACTTGGAGACGTTGATGTCCGCGGCGATGTCCGCCAACCGCCACTGGATGGACTGCTCATTGGACAATGGCGCGCCGCCGCGTCGCCGGCTCTTCACATAATCAACCGCGGACTCGAGCATCGCCTCCGCGCCGCCCACCGCACCGGCGGCGAGACCGGTGCGGCCGCCGTCGAGTGCGGTCAAGGCGACGATGAATCCCTCCCCGACTTTCCCGAGGACATTCTCGGCGGGGATGGCGCAGTCCTCGAAGATCAATTCCGCCGTCGAAGAGTTGCGGATCCCCATCTTGTCCTCGATCGTGCCGATCGTGAACCCTTTGGTCCCTTTTTCCAGGATGAAACTCGTGACGCCACCACGCGCACCCAGGGCTTGGTCGGTGACGACGGTGAGCGTGATGGTGCCGGCGACGTCCCCGTTCGTGCACCAGAGTTTGCGACCGTTGACGATGTAATAGTCGCCTTCGCGACGCGCGAGAGTCTTGATGGAGGCCGCGTCGCTCCCGGCAGTGGGTTCGGTGAGCGCGAACGCGGCGAGTTTTTTCCCGGAGCAAAGGTCGGGCAAGAATTTGCGACGCTGGTCCTCGGTGCCGAAGAGCCAGATGGGTGTGGTGCCGATCGACGTGTGGG
>CAYOZB010000049.1:0-18926 GCA_964408365.1 uncultured Halobacteriales archaeon
AGTACCTATATGTTTTCTACATTGATTCAATGTGCAAAACCTACGGCTTCTTCGGTTGGCGGCGCCGCTGTGGCTTTGGCGCGAATCGGCGCAGGATCGTCACGGTGACCTGTTTGCCCTCGACAAGCTTGGCGCGGCACGACACGTTTGCTTAACACGATGTACGTGTGACGTCCGATCTTCCGAACGACACCTTGGCCCACAACACCCATGAAGGGATGCTTGGCCGCCAGACTAGGTAGAACTTCTGAGGGGTTGAGTGAAAGTCGCCCAGTCGGGCGTCCCGCCCGCGGACGCCAAACCTACGCTGGCGCGGGGCGTCCCGAGTCGATCGGCGCGGGGTGCGTCGGGGCGTTGGGTCGCAGGATGCCGCGCTTGCCGCAGTTGGAGCAGCTTAGCACGAGCGGCCGTTCTTCGGTGTAGTTGGTCTCGAAGTTGGTTCCGCAGCTCGTGCAGTGCACGACGAGCGCCTCGGGTCGGCCAGGGGCTCCCATACCGAAGTCGGCCGGGACGGATTGTCCCTCAGGCACGGCGTCGACGGTCGCCGATTCTTCGCTTGGCGGGTATTGGTCGGTGAACCCGCAGTGGGGGCAGGCGTGGAGGAGGGGCCGTTCGCCGGTGTCGGTGATGACGTAGTCGCGGTGGCAGTCGCGGCAATTGATGGTGACCTCGGTGCCGACGAGGGGTTGTTCGTTGGTGGGGGTCTCGACGCGCACCAAGAACAAGACGACGAGGATGAGGAAAAGAACGGCGAGGATGATGGCGAAGAGGGCGATCCAGGCGCCGAAGGTGAGTTTGACGACCTGTTCGGCTCCGATGTCGATGTCTCCGTGGTACACGAGCGCCACGTAGCCGGAGAGGAGGACGAAGAGGATGGCGAAGGCGAAGACGACGCCGGCGGTGCGTCGGGCTGCGTTTCGCATCACCGACTACCACCTCCGCGCCAAGCCGACGAAGAAGAAGATCGTCAACGCGAGGAACATGCCGGGCACCGTCCAGTACCATTGGGTGAACTCGTCGGTGCGCGCTTCACTGGCGTTCGGGACGCTCGATGCGCTCAAGGGATCGGTGCCGGCGCGGCTTTCCGCGCGGTCGCTTGCCCCGTCGCCGTCGGTGTCGCGGTTCTGCGGGTCGGTGCCGAGGCGGCTTTCATCGAGGTTGGAAAGCCCGTCCTTGTCGGTGTCTGCGTCGGAGGAGAGTTTGCCGACTTCGCCTGCGTACCGGATCTCCCACGAGTCCGCGAGGCCGTTGCCGTCCAAGTCGATGGTGTCGCTTGCGCCGATGATGCGGAACGCGCCGGAGGTGGCGTTGCCGGACGCTCCCGTCAACGTGCTCGCTTTGATCTCGATGCGGCATCCGGTGCAGTTCGGCAGTTCCTTGACGTTGAGTTGGTACGAACCAGTGTTCTCGAGCTCGTCGGCGATCGGGTGCCAGAACTTGCCGTCCGGGGAGAACTGGAGGTTGATGACGAGGTCGTCACTGGAGGTGAAGGATCGGGTCGAGCTGGCGCTCCAGCGCACGTTCATGGTGCCGCTTCCGGCGGCGTTGTGCGTCGATCCCGGCAAGGGGCTGAGGATGGAGACGACGGCTTGCTCAGGGCAGCCTTCGCCGCTGAGTTGCGTCGAGGCTTGCGGGTTGGCGGGCATGTTGGCCTCGTTTCCGGCGCGGTCGGTGGCACTGACGCGGAACTCGTACTTGTGGCCGCCTTCGCCACAGAAGTCAAGCTCGGTGTCTTCGGTGGCGGCCGCGAGGACGGTCCAAATGCTGGGGGTGCCGTCGTTGACGCGCGCTTCCACCGTGTAGAAATCGATGCCGCTCAACGCGTCCGTCGCTGCCCAAGAGACCTGGAAGGTGGGGGTGGCGCTCGACGTCGTCGGCGCGGTGACGGAGGTGACCGTGGGTGCGAGGAGGTCGACGACGGTGCGGGCGGCGGAAGATTGGTTTCGGAAGCCGCCCAGGTTGCCGAGTTTGTCCTTGACCTCGGCGTAGTACTGGACCGTGGCTCCGTCGGTGACGCTGATCGTCACGTCGGCGACGTATTCGCCCGTCTCGGGGTCGAACACGAGGGGAGTGCTGGTGAACGAGCCGCCCGTTGAGGTGAACAGTTTGGCGCTCGTGTTATCAGGACCGGCTCCGGCGTCGGTGGCGAGGAACGCGAAATGGAGCGGACCGGCTGCGCGGAACTCACGCGCGCCGACTTCGAACATGAGCGGACCCGAGAGATCCACGATGAGGGTGCGGGTCGGGGTCTGCGTGGGGCCGCCAGCCTTGTCCTTGGCGGAGATGACGTACGTGATGATGGTGCCCGGGGCCGGCGCGGGGATCGTGTAGGTGTATTCGTCGGTGGTGCCGATGCGGCTCATCTTGACTTCGAACGTGTTGTTGTTGATCTTGTTCACGCCAGTCGGTTCGGTCTTGAAACTGCCGCTGATGTTGACGTAACGGATTATGACCGTCTCCGGGTCGACGCCCGTCGTCGCGTCCGTGATCTTGGCTTTGATCGGGGTCGCGACGTCGCGGATGAAGGGTCCGACCGCGGTTTCGTTGATGACAGGCAAGTCCGGATCGAGGGTGAACTGGTCGCCGATGCTGACGCCTGTCCCGGAGTGTCCGACTTGGTCGACGGCAACCACTTTGGCGCTGACGTCGAATGCTTGCGCAGGCCAATCGATCGGCACTTGGACGTTGGTGGCTTCCCACTTGAGGCTCGTCTTGTTAAAGATCATCGGCGTGCCTTGCGCCGACTCCAGTTCCAACGTGGTGTTGATGAGGTACGCGAGGGCCGAGGTGGCGTTGGTGTTGATGCTGACGTCCTCGACGTTGGCTTTGACGGTGACGGCTGCGCCGCGCGAGGTCACGGGTAGGGCGCCGCCGGTGATGAAGACGTTGGGAGCGGCGGTGACGTTCTTGACCTGCGGCGCGACCGTGTCGACGCGGACCTGGAACGTGGTGCGGCTCTCGTCGAACGTGTTCTTTGTCGCGTCATTGCCGCGGACGATCACTTCGTGGGAACCCTCGCTAAACTCGAAGTTGGCAGGCAGATGCTGGTAGCCGAGTACGCAGGCCGCCGTGAAACCACCCGCGTCGAGAAGGCAGTCGAGGGCGTCGGTGCGGTCGACGTTGTCGATGAAGAGCGTGATGCTCTCGAACTCCAATTGCGATTCGCGCGAGTCGTCGCGCACGACGAACGTGAACGCGGGGCGTTTCTCGGTGGTCACGCCCTCCGCGAGGGAGGATCCCGCAACGGGCGCGGGGGTTCGGGAGGCGATGTCGCCCCTCGTCTTGTCGATGCGGTAGTTGTAGTACGAGCCCGCGTTTTTGTCGACCAAGGGTGCCGGCCCCACGATGGGAATCTCGAACTCGAAGCGGACCATGGCGTTCGGCGGGCCGACGGCGAGGGCTGCGGGAGTGAGCACGGCGCTGTATGCGGCCGATGTCGGTGAGGGCGGCGTTCCACGGGTGCACGCCGCTGCCACCGTTGGCGAAGTTGAATTCGGTGAGGACCCGTCGAGGGTGTAGCGGAGAAGGGCACCTTGGCAAGTCTGGACTTCGCTTGTCGAGTACGTGGCAGTGATGGTGTTGTCGCGCAACCCGCTGATGCGAGTGAGCGAGGTGAGCGCGGCGGTCAACTGGGTGCGTTGTATTGCGAAGATGGTGTCGGAGACCTTCGGGTCTGCGGAGGCCGGTGTCTGGGCTTCGACGGGGAACGCGCCCAGCGTCAAGAGCAGCATTGCCAACGTCAGAACTACGGCTGTGAAACCCCTCGCAAAGCTACCCCTCGACATGGACGAACCCGGCTTGGTCGCGTGCCAACCTCGGCGCGGTATATTAAGCATTACAAATTTTCCTGGGAAAGAGAGCAAGCCGCCACGCGTCTTCGGCGTGGTCGGCTTCATGGAAAGAGGGGCGCGGTTCATAGGCGGGATGAGCCTCACCGCAGGATGCCTTTGCGTCCGCAATTCGGACAGTTCGTGACGATCGGCTTGGTGCCGCTGACCTCGAACCGGTGACTGCACTGGGGGCAGCGCAACCGGTGGGTCTGGGCCCAGGCCTCTTGCTGGACCGGTTGTTGCGTCTCCGCCTCGGCCTCCGCCGGCGGCGGGGCAGGCGCGTACACCTGTTCTTGTTGGGAACCGCCTCCGCGTCGTCCAGCAAGGAGGATGGCCAAGAGCGCAGCGATCGCGATGACCGCGATGGCGCCGAACACCCACCAGAGCCACTGCGGCTGTCCGTCTCCGCCGGCCGTCACGGGGGCGCTGGCGGGGACCGCGTCGTCGCTGCCCGGGTAGCCGGGGACATCTGCGAGGCTTGCAAAGGGCACGCTCGTGAAGAACGTCGCCACGTACCGGTATGCCGTACCGGGTTCCACGTCGGAGTCGATGTACGAGCGCTGCGAGGCGCTCGTGATGTTGGCGATCGGTTCGAAGGGACTCGCGGCGCGCCACACTTGGAACCCGGCGATGCCCAAGAGCGAGCTGGGAACTTCCCACTCGACGAGGATACTGCCGTTTCCAAGAACGCGGGCCGTCGTCGGCAGGAAGAAGCTCGGAGGCAGGTTTCCGCCGCCGTCGCCTGTTACGACCGTGAACGCGAGGAGCGCGGACGAGTTGTTGGGGACCGGTGCGCCGGTCTCGGTGGTGGCATTGTCTTCCATCTCGACACCCACCGTGTGCGATCCGAGGGACAGGAGCGCCGCCGGAATCTCGAAGCTCACCACGGGGACGGGTCCGTTGAAGGGCACGTCCACGCTCACGCCGTCATCGAAACGGTAGCTGATCTTCGCGACGCCGACGTTGTCCGTGACCGTCACGATCAACGGCGATCCGACCGGGAGTGATCCGCTCGGGATCGTCGCGACGGGCGGCGCGGCGTCGGGTCCCGTGATGATGTACGGGATGCTCAACGTCGCTTCGTTTCCGGCTTGGTCGACCGCGGCGATCCGCAGGAAGCAGGTGCAAGGCGACGTCATGTTCTCGACGCTCAGCTGGCCGAGGTACTTGCCGTTGGGTCCGAGGACGAGGGTCTGGTTGTCGAGTTCTTCACCGGCGGGCGTGACCATGGTCGCGTACACCGTGCTCAACGCTCGGTCGCTCGCGGTGATGGACACGTTGACTCCGGTCGGCGGCAAGCGGGTATCGAAGCCGCTGGGGGAGATAATCGGCGCGTTGAGCGAGGGCACCGTTGCGTCGGGAACGACCGACATGGTCGCCGTGAGCGGACCCTTGCGACCGGACTTGTCAAGCACCGCCACCTGGTATGTGTGCGATAATTCGTCGGTGAGGGACGCGTCGATGTACTCCGACGTGGTCGAGTTCCCGATCGGGGCCTGGGCGCCATCGCGGTACACTGCGTATTCGAAGAACTCGAAGGGATCCAGCGTGTTCGCGACGTGGGTCCAGTTGAGTTTGACTCGTCCGCTGCTTGCTGGCACGGCGTTGAAGCCCGTCGGGAGCTGGGTCGGGTCAGTCAGGTCGACCTCGATGACCGTGGTCTTCGGTGTTTCTTCGTGGTCGAGGATGTCGATCGAGCGGTACGTGACGACGGTCCGGCCTGCGGGCGCCGTGAACGGACCCGTGTAGACGGTGAAGACGCTCGACGCGCCGAGCTTGAATCCGATTTCCTTGACGTCGGATTGATCCGCGGCGGTCAGCGTGATCGTGGGCGTCGTCTTGTACACGCCGTGTTCCCCGAGGACAGCGTCGGGTGCGACCGTGAGCGTGGTTACGGGGGCGGCCTTGTCGAGGAGGTTCACCGGCACGCTCGTCGAGCGCGTTCCGGGCGGGGCGACGTCGACGTACTGCGCGACCAAGTGGTCGTCCTGGTCGATTTGGATCAACCCTGTGGCCGCGCTCGTGGCGGTCGTTAGGCTCAATGTCAATTCGCGCTGGAAGATTCCCGTCTTGACGCCGGTTTCCGTGAGCGTGAAGTCGACGGGCGCCGAAAGGACATCCGTGTCAAGCTTGACGACGACGCTGTCTACCACGGTGACGGTACCGATGTCACCGTCGACGAGGGTGAGTTTGGGTTTCTCGGAGATGTCGGTGTAGCTCTCCTTGTCAAAGCTCAATACGCCGAAGCCTTCCTCGTGCCACGTCGCAACGTCGAAGAAGGCGGCGCTCGCCGGTCCTCCGCCGAGGGCGACGGGGTCGGCCCAGCTCGCGCGGATCTTTTCACTGTTCGCAAACTCGTAGACCGGCCGCGAGGTGCCACACTTCGAGAGAGTCATCGGGGTGCCGTCGTCGGCGCAATCGTCGGCGGCGACGCGGAAGCTGAAGGGCGCGATGAAGACGCTCGTGTTCGCGCCGGTTTCCCGGAGGACGGTGGGCGGCGCGATGTCAGCGCCGGTGCCGCCGCCAGCGGGGATCCGCTTCATCCCGAACAGCGAGGGGCCCGCACTTGGGATAAGGTCGCACGCGGCGCCATCGCTGATCACGTCGACGACGCCGGGGCTCGTGTTGCAGTCTTGGTCTGTCACGATAACGGTCCCGAAGGCCCGGACGCCGGGTGCGGCGACGGCGCCTTGTAGGAACGTGCCGAAGAACAAGGCGTGCTCGATGTCGACCAAGCCGTCGTGGGTGCGGCGCCAGGCGACGCGGTACGAGTCGCTTGCGATGCTGCGTCCTGCCTCCGTCGTGGGGTCGATGTAGCGGACCCAGATGTCGTCCTTCTGGAACCCGTCCCATCGCGCGAAGAGCAGTCCGTTTTTCTGGCCGAACCCGCGCTCGAAGCCGATCGCGTTCGAGTCGAAGACGCCGGGCGCGCTGGCGCGCTCGGTGAGTTCGATCGTCTCTCCGGTGAGTTCGCCGTCCGAATAGAGGACCGCGGTGATCTTGTCGGGTGTGCCGATGTTGACGTTGGCATCGGCGTCGCTGATCGATACGAAGAGCGCTTCATCTTCGCCGAAGATGCAGCCCCGGTTGGCCTGGTTCACAGTGAGGCAGTTGCCAGTAGTCGCGTCGTAGTCGATCGGAGCGAGAAGGTCCGTCGCCTGGCGGGCCTGGTCGTTGAAGAGCTGGATGGCGCCGCTTGCACCGCCCGTCGCGGTCGACGCGCGCTGCCAGGGCACGGTCGCGAAGGGGACGGATGGGGAGCCGATGGCCCCGGCCCGGTCTTCGTAGATGACGCGCACGTTACCGCCTTGCTCCGTGTCGGGCATGTCGAGCAGGCCGTTGGTCGGGTTCGCGGCCCCGGCGCGGACCGGGACGTATCCTTGGAAGAATCCGGTGTGCACGCCGCTCTCGCGGAGAACGACTTCGACGAACTCGCCCGTGTTTGCGGCATTCATGGCGCGCACGACGACGGCATCGGCCTGGTCGGTGCGGTCGGCGTCGCTGTCTTGGACGCGCACGGGGACGGAGGTGCCAAAGACGCGGGCGGACGTCGCTGTGAATCCGGCGTTGTGGAACGTGATGACTCCGTCTTGGCCTGCGCGCCAAAGGGTGGAGGCCGCCACTGCGCGGTAGTCGAGCGCGTTGGTGGGCGTGGCTCGCCCGTCGCCGCCTTGGGGATCGTCGTAGCGGACGCGGACCGTCGACTCGACGCCGACGACGTTGATCTTGTCGTTGTCGCGACCGCGAATGACCTCCACGGGGATGATGGCGCGGTAGGCCGGCGGGTTGAGGGTCTGATCCCAGGTGGCGTCGACCGTCTCGGTCTCGCTGTCACTCACGATGGTCACCCGCTTGACGGCGGGCGTGTAGTCCATCGAGAAGCTGGGCGCACCGCATGTCTGTTGTTGCGGACCGAAGGGCAGGCACTCAGCAAGGCGGACCGTGTTGAGGTTGGGACGCGAGTACTGCGTCTGGATCTCGGGGCTCGCACCGGGGCTTTGGCGGAATGCGAGCCGGAACTGGTAGTTGATGCTGATCGAATTCGGCGGGCAGGGAACTGGCGAGCAACCCCAATCGGCCAATCCCTCCGGAACTGTGTTGCTACAGCTGAAGGTGGCCCCTCCCTGGGAGGCCATGTTCACATCGGAACAGGTCCAACGGCCGTCGCGGTTTCGATCGTAAATGGATTCCGCGGCGGCGTTCGCGAGAGAGGCCGCTTCAGGTCGGGCGGGGTCGGATCCGAGGCCCGTAGAATTGTCGTGGTCGTAGAGGTTCTCCGACCCGGGCACATACGGTTGCCGCACCGTGAAGGTCCGCTGGTCGACCACGCCGGTGTACGGTTGTTCGAACACGCGGCCGGAAAGGATGTCGTCACCGGTGATGCGTACCTCAATGGTTCCTTGGGACCCAACGGGGTCGCGTTGAACGCTTACTTGGGCCTGGTCGGCGTCGTACCAGTTGTACGAGGTGTCGCCTTTGCCGCTGAGGCGGATGCCGTCTTTGCTGCGCGTCGCACCGGCTAGGAACCCGTTGTTCGCTGGGTCACCGTCGGTTGGCAGCGGGTTGCGCTGCAGGTCGCTTCGGACGAGGACGGTGAAACCATCCTTTCGATCATATCCGAGAGCCGCGGTCTTGCCGTCGGTCGTGATCTCTGCGCACGTGGGAACGCCGACATCGATCTGCGTCACCGCCGTGGGGGCGGCCGAGAAAGTGCGGGCTGCAAAGTCCGCTAGGATGTGGGTGGGCCCCGTGCATCGCGCATCGCGGCCCGGGATGCCTTCCATGAAGCCCTGCGCGAGTCGGACCGAACCCTGGCCGGCGGTAACTGGGAAGGCGTAGTTTAGGGAGCTCCCGTCCGGGTTTCGGGCGCGGATCTGCACACAACGGACCGACCCTGTGGTAGGATAGATTGGGATGTCGACGTTGTGTGGCAATTGCGCAATGAGCGGACCGCTGCCGGTACCGCTGCTGGGGCAGGTGGATCCGAGTTCGCCCGCGATCGCCGCGTCGGTGCTGACGCTGCTGTCCCTCATGGTGACGATCAGGATCTTTCGCTGGCCGACGGCGAAGAAATCAGGGTCCTCGCTCCAGCTGCAATCATCTTGATCAGGCGGGGTAGCGTCCGGGTCGCAGCCGATTTGTCCTCCTTGTGGGTCGGTGGTCCGGAAGTCGGTCGGATCGACATCAATCTGGATGCAGTGGAACGTGCCCGTCAAAACTGGGACGTCGTTGGCCGCCGCGGTCGACGAATCGGGGAAGACCTCAAGTGAAATCTTTTCCGCCGCAAGCCCGACGGGATCGCAAACCGCGTCCGTGGACGACGAAGCTCCTTCTTGGTCGCTTGTGAGGTACCCGCGATAGAACGTGATGTTGATGGGGTCGAGTTCGTGTCGGCATGCACTGTTGAGAGGTTGACCGACGTTGCGGCAATTTGTAACGTCGGGCTCTCCTGCGCCGGCAACCGGTGTGTCGGAAAGGGCTCCGTCACGGATGTCCATGGCCCATGTGCGCACACTTCCGTCCGGGTAGGCCTTTGTGATCTGGATGCAGGTGAAGATCGCGTCCGCGGGAGCCACCGGCCCCGCCGGCGGGGCCGGTCCCGGAATTGTGACGTCGATCGGAGCCGCCGCGCCGAGGAAGCCCCAGACCACCGTGCCGCAGGTGTTCCCGAAGTCGTTGCCACGCTGGATGACGTCCTCAATCACGAGACCGTTGGTGAGTCGGACTGTCGTCACTGTGTCGACCTTGTCGGCGGCAAGCCACGCTTCGCCCAACACGTATCGAATCGTACCTTCAATCGAAATCTGGGCGCAGGTAAAGGGCCCCAAATCAGAAACGGTTCCGGCCACGGGGGGGACCGCCAGAACGACCTGGTGGTTCGACGCGGAACACCGGCCGAGGCCTTGATTCACGGCCGAACCGACGTTGAAACCGGCGTTGAGGAGGACCGACGCCGTGCCAGTCGGTTTGACAGCCAGGGTTTCCAAAGAGTTGTCTTGGAGCCGGCGCGACAGCTGGATGCATCCGAGACCACTGGCGGAAATGGACGCGTCAGGCGGAATGGTGGAAGATGCCGTTCCGGCGGAACAGGTGTCCCCGCCAGGGCCAGGAATCAGCGCGTCGGCGATGACATTGCCGTTCGTGAAAATGACCGACACTCCCGCCGGGAACCCTTCCGCGAAATTCTGTGGCTCGCGGTTTAGGTACGACGTCTTGAAAAGGTTCGTATCGAGGCCCGATTCGAAGGCTACGATGTTACGCGGGATCTGGTCAGTCAACGAGCGGGTCTGGAAGACGATGACGTCGCGTCCGAACCGATACACGTTGTCGTCGGGCGCCGTGGTTTCCACCATGGTGGGCAATTCTTCACCAAAGGCATGCACGCGCGCGCCATGTTGCGTGCCGGTGCGTGGGTCGAAGGATTTCGTTACCGCGCTAGCCGACGCGCGAGTGATGGCCGTCGCTTCGACGCCAGCGCCGGTCTGCATGGTGATGGTGTTCCCGGGTTCGACGCCCACTCCGGCTTCGCTTGGACCCGTGATTGCATCCGAACAGGGGTCGGCTTCGAAGGTCGGGTCCTCAACGCCGGGGGCCGCCTCCTCACTTGTCGGACCCAATGTGTAAATGTCGAAGAACAGGGCATAGCGTCCGTCGTTCTGAAGGCCGCCGACGCTGAAATCACCATCCCCATCAGGAAGCGTCACAACCGTTGGATTGGGACAGCGTTCCGACGAAACCTCGACGGCGGGCGCCGAGCCGGGGGCCTTGTAGACAGTGAGGACGACGGTCTTCGTGTCGCCGCCTCCGTCGCCGATGCCGAGGATATCCTGGATCCGATGCCGCACGTAGCCGGGCTGACCGCTGATCGTCCATGGCTCGATGGCCTCGAACCGTACCACGCGTACGTTGGCACTCGTAATGTGCCGCCACAGCAAGTTCGCAGACGGTGTCGACGCGGTCAGGCCGTTTGCGGATGCCGGGTCCTGGTACGCGATATGGAACATGCGTCGCCCGTCGCCGCTCAGGTCGCCGACGTACAAGCGACGGACGTCCGGGTCTGACGGGTCTTCGGTGAACAACAAGACGCCTTCGAAGAGGCCCGAGTTGAAGCCCACTTCCGTGAGCGTCACCGTGACACCGGCGCCAATGGCGGACTGGGGCTGAATGGGGACGGCCTGCACGCGGATTTCATCGCGTACGCGCGGGTCGTTCTGATCCTGGTCTTCCACGAATATTCGGGCGAACGTGTCCGGCCGACAGGGAAGGTTGGTCCACGGCCTCACCACACCAGTTGGGGGGCATAGGATCTCGCCGGCGAGCGCCGGGCCGCGGCGAGCGTAGAAGTATTGGGTGTCGTCCGTCGAAACGGTCGCCGACTTGGGGGCGCGCCAGACTGCCTCCGCCGATTGGACGCTGGCACGCAGTCCGTCCGCCGCCGCAATGTCCTCGAAGGTCGCTTGGACCATATCGAGGTCTTGCACGAACAACGTGGACGTGGTCAGGCCGTTGGTGTTGAAGGAGAAGGTCCCGGTGAAGATCCCGGAACTCGCCGTCTGTTCCACGAGGGTGACCTGGACGCCCTTCGTGGAATCAGAGTCCGAATACACGCGCACGACTATGGAGTCAGGCGCGTTCGGGTTTTGGTCCGAGTCGAGGTCGTTGACAAGCACATTGACGCTCTGGACGGTGCCGACGAATCGTTGCGGTTCGTCGCTGGGGCCGAGTCGGACCGTCGCGGTCGTGGAGGGGACCCACGTCACCGTGGCTTCGCGGACCACGACTGTGTTCGTGCGGTCCGTGTCGGAGTACCGGGCGAGGATTGCCTTGCGTACGGGTGCGGCGACCGCACCCAAGGGTACGATCTGGACCCCGCCCAGGTTCTGACAGGCCGTCGTGCCGTCCGCGGGTTCCGGCACGTTGTCGAACATCAGGGTCGCGACGTAATTGCCGCTGCCCGAGAGGCCGCCGGCCTGGTCGAGCGTGGCCTTGCAGATCGTGTTCTCAGGGGTCGCGCCGGAGGCTGGGGTGAGGAGTTGAACGGTGGCCTGCTCGTTGCCCGTCGTTTCGTCGCGGTCGGTGTCGGTCACGGCCAGGTTGACGCGGTTGCGCGTGCCGGGGATCTTCTGTACCTCCGGAACCGGGTCGCCCTCGTCAAGGGTCTCGTAGAGGCCCGCGACGACGGCGCGCGAGAACGACACGACGCCGTTGCTCTGCGCGTTGAACAAGTAGTTGAAGGGAACGGGGACTTGTTCGACGCCGTTCTTGTCGCGTGGGTCGATGTAGTTGACGTACACTTGGTCGCCGGGCTGGGTGAAGACGAGGGTGTTGCCGCCGGACTTGGTACTCTCGAACCCGAGTTGGCCCTCAAAGACACCGCTCCCGATCGCGGTCTCGGTCAAGGTGACGAGTTCGCCGGCTGCGTCGCTGTCGGACCATGCGATGATGAGCGTCGTGTCAGCCGCGTTCGCGACGAGGTTGCGGTCCTTGTCGACGAGGGTAAAATGGATTTTGAAGTCCCAGCCAGGAATCGTGCTTCCGAGGTCGAAGAAGTGGGTCGTCGGACACGCGTTGCCGCTTCGGTCCGTCCGCGACGGCGTTTCGGTGGTTCCGCAGCGTTCTTGGTTGGTGTAGCCCCGAAGGATGCCGTCTTGCGAAGGGATCCATTTGAATACGCGCGTGACGTCGGCGAAGGCAAGGTTCTCGACGCCATCTTGCGCTTTCCGGGCGACTGTCTGGAGGTCGTTGGAAAATTTGGTGATCTTAAGGCTAACGTCCCCGGTTGCGCCCGCGGGGAGGCGTCCCTCGCCCATGGTGCGGCCGAGCACCGCGCCGTACGTGGCGTCGGTGCCTGGGTCCACCTTGGTGTCGGCGGCGGGAACAATCCCGAACGAACCGATGAACTTGCCCGTGTGCGGACCCGTTTCGAGGAGGTCGAAAAAGATGGTGTTAGCACCGGATGCCGCCGAGACGGAGGTGAAGACGTCGCGTTCGTCCGTCCGGTCGGAATCGGCGTGATCCACGACGACATAGACCGTAGCCGGGTTAGCGACGGTGCCTGCGCCGAAGACAGTGGCCGTCGGCGTCACGTAATCCCTTTCGACAGTGACCAAGGTCGGCGCAGGTCCGGCGGCGATCGCGGCAGGGGTCATGGTCGCAAAAATCGAGATCAAGAACAGAGACACGATACCGACATGGTACAACTTTCGTGTCGTATTGGGCGTTTGAGTCATCTAAATCCTCCACCGACGAGAGATTCTACTACTCACTTCATTTTGAGCGGTAGAATTTGAAGGTTCCCTTTTCGTTGGGGCTAGATTGATGTTTTTCACTGGACAGGCTATAAGCGATACGAAAAATTATTTGTACAAATAAAAGGTTGACATTGCTTGTGGAACCCGGTCCAAGCCCGCCATTCTTCATCGCGGGACCGATTCCGCCGGCTTTGGCGGACCGTTTCTTCTACGGGTTCGAGGAAGAGCGCCGATTGCTTTCGGGGTTCTTAAATGAACGGATCCCAGGAAGGTTCGGGATCTTCGGACCGGCCGCGTCCGGAAAGACAAGTCTGATCCTCGCCGTCGCATCCAAGATCCTCGTTCCACGCGTGCACGTGGACTGCGCCCGCACGTGGCCTGCGACCCGCGCCGCGTTCTACCGCAACCTCCTCGAAGCCCTCCAAGTCCCCCCGACGGGGTTCGACTACGCTGCCCCGCCGCTCGAAGCGTACGCCAATTTTCCCGTGCCCAAAAAAGGCACCCGTGGGATCCTGGTCCTGGAAAACGCGCACACGCTCCACGACATCGATCCTAACCTCCTCAACGAACTCCCCGTGCTAGGCGCCCGCATCCCCTACCACTTGATCGTCACGGGCGAACCCCCGAACCTCGCCAGCCTCCTTCCCACCAGCGTCGAACTCCGCCGTTTCTCCGCCGCCACCACGGGCGGGTTCCTCGAACGCCAATTCGGCCACGTCGGCATGCGCGTCACAAGCGGCGCAGCCGACACCGTGTTCGAATTCACCCGCGGATCCCCAGAGACCATCCAACGGCTCGGCTTCGTCACGTGGGAACACATGACCCGACAACGGCGTACCGTCGTCGAATCCGCCGACGTCGACCAAGCCGTCACCCAAGCCGTCGAACAACTCCCCTCCCACACACTCACCGCGTGGAGTTCATTGCGAGGCATCATGCGCGACATCTTCATCGGAATGTGCCTCTACGACGTCGAATCCCCCACCGAGATCGCCAAACGACTCGACCTCGAAGCCAAGAACGTCGTCGTCCTCCTCTCCCGACTCGAAGTCGCACACCGCCTCGTAGACCGCGTCGAACGCGGCATCTACCGCGTCCGCGACCCCTTGCTCAAACACTACGTGCGCAAAGAATGGGGCTCCCCCGTCTTGCGCTGAGCCAGCATCGTCAAGAAATCGTTCTGCGGCAACCCACTCTCACGTGCAAGCTCCGCCAACAATGCACCCGCACCGCTCCCATACTGCGCGGCCGTCTTCGGCGCTTCCACAATATCGTAAGGAAGATCCAACCGACGCGCGACCTCACGAAGCAACGGCTTCCGTTCGCCTTCCCGAAACAATTCCGACGCTGGGATCGTTTTCGCGAACGCGACCACCCGCGGATCGAGGTACGGATAATGGAACTGGACTTCGGCGGCGTCAGCGATCTTTTTCTCGCGCGCAACACCCTCACCGATCACGGCTTCGCGGTCGCGCATCATCATCGCGTCGCGTTCCTCCGGCGCGGCTTCCTGGTACTTGGCGTAGCCGCCGAACAATTCGTCCGCACCCTGACCCAACACGAGACGCTTCGCAAACCGGCTCGCTTCCTCCGCACACGCAAGAAGCACGATACCCACCGCGGCACGGATTGGACTGATCCGCTTCGAATCCAACGGTAGACCCCATTCGACGGCGCGCGCAGGATCCAACGTCTCGGGCTCCAAGGCGGGAAGGAGACGGTCGAGAAGCCGTCGCGTCGTCCCGCGCGTCAACACGACCTCCACGAGCGGCAACCCGAGGTGACGGGCCAGGATCCGTGCGCGTTCCGCATCGATCATCCCCGGCGCGGACGCAGTGATGAGGTGGACGGGGATGTCGACATGGCCCGCGATGAACGCCGCGAGGATACTCGAGTCGAGGCCGCCCGACGTCGCAATCGCGAGCGTGTTCTGGCGACGGATCGAACGCATCGAAGCGCCTTCGAGATGATTGTGAAGTTGCTCAGCGAGGGTCAATGGCGGGCCACCAGGTCTCTTCTATTAATCTGCATCACGAGGCCATTCCTATTGGGGCCTGCACAACATGGCTGGGCGCTGAGGGGCGAGGGCCCTCATAGCTTGGTCCCGTTCCGATCGAGCACAATGACATCGGGAAACCCGAGGAAGCCTTTGTCGAGCGTAAGCAGGGTCTGGCCTTTGGACCGTGCGCTGGCCAGAATGACCCCGTCGATCAGAGAGAAATCATTGGCTTTGGCCCGCGTTCGCGCCTCGGCCTTGATTTCTGAGGCTGCCAGAGCGATCTCCGGGGTCAAGGGGACAAGTTCAAGCACTTGTATGGCGAGCTCCGCGGCCCCTTGCGGAGATTCCTTGTTCTTGCGGGCATGGTCCGCGATCTCGCCGATCTGGATTGGCGAAGCCAACACGAGCCCGCTTCCGAGACTGGATTCGATCTGCTTCACCAATGGGTCATCCGCGGATCCGCGAAGGAGCTCGATGACGACCGATGTGTCGGCGAACACCTAGAACCGGTCCTTGCGGTCCCGTTGATAGGGACGAAGTCCAGGCATTTTCCCAACGATGGCTTTCAGGCGTGCGCGCCGTTCGTTGGCCGTCGGGAACAAACCCACATCGAGTTCGTCCCCCTCCTTCTTGTTCAACCCTTCAAGGGCTTTCTGTGGCACAATGATGCTCAGACTGTTGCCAACCCGGCGAAGCTTACCGCGGAAGATTTCCATAAAGCGACTCGGCAGTACGTTATGACGTTATTACTTAATTAGGTTTTGTGCGCGGTTTCGCGGACGGGCAGACATTTGTTTCGGCGACGCGCCAACCGATGAACGGGACGTCAGCCAGAAGCACGTCGCCGGCACTATAGTTGGTTCCAGCGCTCATCCTCTTCGCTGTCCCACACGTCGCGAAGTTCTTCGGCCGCGATGCGATCCCAGGGTTCGCGGACGGCGTCCCGCACAGCCTTGGCGATTGAGTCGGGACTCACGCGCGTCACTTGCCCTCAAACATGATGTCGGCGGCTTCATGACAAGCCTCGAGCGCGGGATTGTTGGCGGCCGCCAATCGGACGAGTTTCTCGAGCGGGTCCTTCATGGCCAACATCGATGTGCCTTGTCCGCAAATAAGGCTTCGCCGCGAAGTAGGACGCTCTCGAGATGCCTAGCCCTAAACTTGCGTGCTCGTCGGATCCGCCGTTGCTTGCGTCGGCGCCTGAACGACCGAGGGCGGTTCAAACACCGGAGCCGCCGCGCCTTGCGGCGAGGGTTCGTTGAGGGCTTTGAGGTCCTCGACCGTGATGTTGTCCCAGCCCTCCCCGGGGAAATATTTCACGTTGTGCGCTTCGCGGATCTTCTGCACCAAGCCGACTTCGCTGAGACGCTGGACGTGCCAGTGGACGCTGGAGGGGGAGAGTTGGAAACTGCCTGCGACTTCTTTCTGCGAGCTGCCGGGTTTCTCGCGGATGAAGCGGGCGATGTCGAACGTGGCGTCGTTCTTCAACACGGCGAGCACGAATTTGCGGCCGTTGCTGTACCGTCCGCTCGTGCGGTCGAAGAACCGCTTGTAGCGTCCGTCACGCACGCTCACAATCGCCTCGTTGCGCTCCAGGACGCGCAAGTGGTAGGTCAACGTGGACCAGCCGAAGGGGACTTCTTTGGCGAGGTGGTTCGTCGAGACACCCGGCTCGTTCTTGATGAGTTCGTAGAGAAGTTCGCGTCCCTTGTGCTCCAACGTCTCTTCCTTTCGCACCCGGGCGTAGAGCGGGAACAACGCGAGGCTCAATCCGTACTTGATGGTGGGCCAGAAGTACACGAGGACCGCGACCAGGCCGAGTCCCGCGGCGGCGCCGCCGGCGGCGACCAATGCTTGTTGGCCAGGGGTGGCGGCTTCGGCGATGCCCACTTTGACGTAGTCGATCTCGCCGTCACCGAGGAGCGTGAACTGGGGCACGGAGCCCACGTCGACGCCGACGGGGCGGAGCCGGAGGAAGCCGCCCAGGACGACCTGCTCGCCCTGGAGCGCGATGCTCTCATTCACCGTTTCGACGCGGCCTTCGGCCCAGGGGAAGCCGACGAACCCGTCGTGGATCACAAACAGATCGTCGGAGAACAGGGAGACGGAGGAGCCGCCGAGTTCGACGCTGCCATCCACCGCGCGGATCACGAAGTAATCGACCGTTTCTTCCACGTGGGTGCCCGGGCCGGTCCACGAGCCGCCGGCGAGGATGGTGCCGGGTCGGTCGACGCGGGTCATCTTGGACTCGTAGGTGGTGCCGTCGCTTGCCCGGAGGACGCCGCCGTAGAACAACACGTGTTCGAGCGATGCGAGCGTCGCGGTCGCGTCGCGTCCCACCGCTTCCATCGTCTCTTCGGGGAGAATGATGGCGTCGCTTCGGTCGTCGGCTTGTTGGCCGACGCGAACATCGGGGATGGGTGCTTCGAAGGTCTGTTCGACGATGAGGGCGCGCAGTTGGGCCTTGGAGCCGGTCCACAGGTCGGCGGTCTCGAGGTCGCTGGGGATCGCTTGGCGGGTGAGGAGGTTGGCGTCGCGTCCGGTGGCGACGAGGACGAGGTCGCTTTGGCGAGACGTGAGTTTGAGGCTGTTTCCGGGGACTTGGATGTCGCTGGTCTCGGTTCGGCGTTCGCCCGCAGCGTCGACGCCCGCCGCGACGGGCACGTAGGAGGAGGTGACGCGGACCTGTTCCAAAGCGATGCTGTCGCCAGTCAGAAGGAAGTAGGGCAGAAGGTGGGATTCGACGGAGATGGTCGACGAGCGGGCTTTGATGGTGGAGTCGCCGTAGAGTTTGACGGGGATGCCGGCCGTGGCGACGAGGTTGCCGGAAACGGCCTGGGTCGCGGTGGGCAGGACGGTCAAAACCGCCAGGATTGCCACCGCCGCGACGAGCACCAGTTTTCGCATTCTTGGGACCCCGCTCACTCTCTTTATAAGTCGAGGCTGGTCACCGGCTTAAAGCATTGTTGGTGGACTTGTCAAAAGCCATGGCCAGGGGCCAGGTTTTGCTTTCCACTTGGGGAACAGCTTCGTCCCGGAATGCTTGGAGCCATCGTTCCCGGTGCTCCTTCTTGAGCGTTCCGTCATGGTAGTAGACGCCGGACACGCCGGGGCACGCCCGTTTTAGTTCCCGGACCATCGTTGCTGGGTCGGTCACGTGTTCGGCGTGGTACGACGGCAGTAGATGAGCAAAGTGGACCTGTTTCGTAAGCGCGGCATCGGTGAACCGGGGACCATAATGTCCGCCGCCGAGGCCGATCATGATGGGAAACTCGTCGGGCTTGGTCTCGAGGAACCGGGTGACCGCGTCCGCCAACACGGCGTGGCCCGCGGGGTCCTGCCACTGTGGATCGGAGGAGCCGAGTTCAACGAAGAACGCCGGGGTCTCAAGGAGCGGGCCGTGATGGGTGACCTCGTACGACACCTCCGCGGGAAATTGCGAGTTGCGTTTGGCCCACGCGAGGCAGCGAAGCATGTGCGTGAACTCCGGCGCCGCCACCGGCGTCAACGTCGCCGGTTTTCCACCCAACGCGGCGTCGCGGTAATTCCCCAACGGATGCACTGTGAGCGTCGGCCGACCGCTCTCGCTCTTGTGCTTTGACAAAAAAACAATAAGTCGCGGTGCGATCCCGGCCGCTCGAAGGTCCCCGTCCAAGGCTTCGGCATGGATGTGATGGTTCGACGTCGTGACCAAACGACAATCCGGACGACCGCTGTAATGCCAGACCGGACGCTCCTCGAACCGCTTCGGACCCTCCACCCACCCAGGACGACCCCGCAACGCGGTGGCGATGCCGACGCTCGCGACGTCCGGCAACGACTCGACGAGGACGAGCGACATGTTCC
>CAYOZB010000050.1:0-18845 GCA_964408365.1 uncultured Halobacteriales archaeon
GGGTGAGCTGCCGCGCCGCCGCGCTCAGAAGAACATTTTCGGCGCGGCGCCTGCCTGCAAGAACTCTTCCGCCCGCCGTAACAGGTCTTTCGCGTTCGCATACGTGACGCGCTCGACCGCCCGCGTGTACGGCAACCACTCGTACCCCTGGTGCTCGTGGCTGATCTTCACGAGCTTGGTCTCGACCTTAGCCAAGAACCACGTCACATGTTTTCGGATCGGCGTCTGGTGATGACGGTACCAATACTCGAACTCGTGCTTGAAGTCCTGAAGGATGCGCAGGTCGCTCAATCCCGTCTCTTCGCGCGCCTCGCGCAACGCGGTCGCCAGGTCATCCTCGTCCTTCTCCACGTGACCCTTGGCAAAATCCCAATGACCCGTCGGGTAATGGAGAAGCAGATACTCTCGACCGACGACGGGATCGTCCGCGAAGATGACGACCCCGCACGAGCGTTCAAACCGAGACACAGGGAACCTTTCCAGGAAGACCCGAGGCCTCGTAAAGGATGTGGCTCACATCTTCGGCCGTCGAAGCTCCGCGCGCAACGCCTTCTCGAAGGCCTCGACCTCGCGCTCCTTCGTGTAGAAAAACGGCGAGGCCCGCAGATACCCACCCCGGGCCCCGAGCCGGATCCCGCGCACACGCAACCGCTTCGCCACCTTCGCAGCGTCGGGCACTTTGAGCGCCACGATGCCGGCATGACGCCCCGGCTCCTTCGGCGTCACCGCCTCGACACCCAACCGTTCCGCCGCATCCAAGAACCAGCCCGTCGCGCGAAGCGACTCCTTCCGGATCCGGGCCTGGCCGTATGCAGACAGATCCTTGAACGCTACCGTGGCCGCAAGGTTCGACAAGGCGCTCGGGGCCCCGCCGAGAAAACGCTCGACGCCCTCGCCCAACGTGAACTCGGGACGGCCGCCGCGCACGATCTCCGGCTCCGGATCCCCCGCGACCGACAACCAACCCACCGACGCCAAGTCCATGGACTCGAGCGCAGTCTTCGAAAAATCAGCAAACGCCGTGCCGTTGTACGAGAGCAGCCACTTGTACGTGTTCGTCGCCAAGACGTCATACTGGTCTTGTCGCTGAGAATGCGACGCCGCGCCGAGGCTCTGCGCCGCATCGACCACGAGCAACGCGCCGCGCCCGTGAACGACCTCGGCGATCGCGCGAAGATCCTGCCGCGCCCCCGTCGCCCAATGCACGGCGCTCAACGCGACGACCCGCGTCCGATCCGTCATCTGTTTCCGAAGCGCATCCGGATCAATCCACTCGTCCACAGTTTCCAAAGGCTTCACCTTCACGCCGCGACCCGACTGGAGCTGCCACGCGAGCACATTCGACACGAATTCGTACGGACTCACAAGCACCTCGTCCCCGGCCTTCCATCGCAACCCCCACGCGACCGAGGACAACGCGGCCGACGTGTTGAGGAAACACATGACCTGCTCACGACGACTGCCCACGAACGCCGCAAACCCGTCACGGGCCGCCCCACTCGTCAACCGGCTGTGGATGAACCGGTCGTCCTCCGCCGCGATCCCGTCCGCGGCTTGATGGACGACGCGCCGCGCCGCGCGACACGGGGGCGACACGCTTGCATGGTTGACGAACACGCCGGAACCAAGGAACCCGAACCTCGGACCCCCAGAGGGGACCCGCGCCGCCTTCTGGACCCGTTTCGTCACGCGTCGGGAGCGGCGACAAACGTTAAATCCCAAGGTTCCGCCTGACCGCGCAATGCGTTCCCTCCTCGTCCTCTGCCTCGCCGTGGCCTTCGTCGTGTCCGGGTGTGTCAACACGCCCACCGTGTCCGAAGACGAGCGCGAAGCCAAACAGATCCAGGCGGCCAAGAAAGCGGCGCCGGTCTTCCCTGGGCAATACAAGTTCGACGGCCGCGCCAGCGAAGTCCTCGCGCACGGACTCCTGTCCGTCTTGGCGATGGAGGAAGTCTACCTCGCGTCGGATCTTGATGGCGTCGACATCCAACTGGCGATCTGGCGACCCGACACCAGCGCACCCGTGCCGGCCATCATCCAAGCGAGCCCGTACTTCTCCGACGCCAAGAACCTCGAGGTCCGCGTCGGCCAATTCTCCCTCGACAATTTCGTGCCCCACGGATACGCCTACATCCAACTCCCCGTGCGCTCCACCGGCAACTCCGGCGGCTGCGACGATTTCCGCGGACCGGACATGGTCGCCGACATGAGCCAAGCGATCGACTGGATCGCGGAGCAACCCTGGAGCAACGGCAACGTCGCCCTCATGGGCATCAGCTACGTCGGCACGACCCCGTGGTACGCGGCCGGTTCCGGCAACCCGCACATCAAGACCATCGTGCCCGTCTCCGGAAGCACCAACGCCTGGGAAGTGTACAACCGCAACGGCAGCTCCGAAGGTCGCTCCCCGACCATCATCCCCGGCTACGGCTCAAGCGCCGCCTCGAACGCGCAACGGACCCCCGAGCACAAGGTCGAGAACTTCACCTGCACGAGCGGCGACGTCTACCAAGCCTGGGCCGCCGGCATCTACGCCGGCGTCACGGGCGACAAGGATCCCTTCCGCCAATTCTGGGACGAGCGAAACGTCAAGCCGTTCGTCGAAGCGAACTACAAAGGAAGCATCTTGGTCGTGCACGGCTTCGAAGACTGGAACGTCGACCCCGCTGTCGTGTTCCCGTGGACGCGCGAACTCAACATCACCCACGGACTCGAGGTCAAGACCCTCATCGGCCAATGGGTCCACACGTTCCCCGACCTCGGCGCACCCGCCACCAAACGCTGGGACTACGCAGAGATCCTCCTCCACTGGTTCGACAAATACCTCAAAGGAATCGAGACTGAGACCGGACCCTGGGCCCAGATCCAAGACAACCAGATGCGCTGGCGCAACGAAGACTACTACCCGCCCATCGACGCCAACTGGACGAAACTCCACCTCACGACGGAAGGCAAACTCGCCCCCGAACCAGGACCGGCCGGGAGCGTCCGCCTCGTGCCGACCGAGATCATGGTCGAACAAGCACGTGAAGCCCCCGCCCCGATCGACTTCTACGAAGACTTCACCTGGGGACCCTTCGAAGAAGAGGTCCTCATCTCCGGGTTGCCGCGCGTGCACGTCACCGTCGCTCCCGACGGACCGGGCGGCTACATGGGTGCTCACCTCTTCACGCGCGACCTGGCAAGCCGCGAGGACGTGCGCATCGGGTGGACCAGCATGAACCTCCGCTACCACCAGGGCGGCGACACGCCCGTCGTCGTCACGCCCGGGGAGCCCATCCTCGCCAAGATGGAGATCCAACCCATGGACGGCGTCGTCCCCGCCGGCCACCAACTCGTGCTCCGCGTCTGGGTCAGCCCGCACGCCGACCGCACCCCCAGCCTTCCACCCACCGTCGTCGAATTGCAATGGGGCGGCGCAACGCTGAGCTTCGTCGAACTACCGATCATCCAACGCGACGCCGACGACTACTTCCAACCGCCCGTGCCACCCGAAGAACCCGCTTCGTGATGGATGCGCCGGGAGGGCATCGTCTGCGCAGCGCGGTGCGGCGGCTGAGTTCGCGGACACACGAGCGCCGTCGCGCGTCGGAACCTCTCGCGCTGACCACGCGTCGACTTGGTTGGCGCGCGTTAGAGTCAGATTTTTAAGGCACCCCCGTTCGGAGATGCCACCGGCCTTCAGCATTGGGCCGATAGCTCAGCTAGGTAGAGCAGTCGGCTCTTAACCGACTGGTCAAGGGTTCGAATCCCTTTCGGCCCGCTCTCTTCTGCTGGGGGCCGGTCCTAGTCGAACACGAAGACCTGCAGCTGCATCGGAATGAGTTCCCGCAGCTCCGGGTGGTACACGCTCACGACGCGCAACTGCGAGCCGACGTTTCCGTGCGTTGGGAGCGTCGGCCCATAATCGATGAACAGGTACGTGTACGACATCGTGAGCACGTTCTGCAACAAGAAGAGCGCCTCGCAGTCCGACGGCAACGTCAGCGGGGTCGGGCAGACTTCCGACGTGTCCGGTTCCAGGTCGTACGGCCGCCACGACGTCAAGATCACGCGACCGTCACCAAACGCTCCGGCGTTGCCCACCGCGAGCACCGAACCGTCTCCCGTCTGGATGACCTGCGTGAACGAGTCCCCGCCGTTGTTGTTGAAGGACCACTGGTTCGTGTGCTCATAGCCAGCATAGTCGAGCCGGTTCGGAACTTGCAGGATCGGGTGTCCCTCGTCCGGCGTCTGGATCGGGCCGTTGGCTGTCTCGAGGCCCGCGTCAAACAACGGGCGAAGCCACTCCACGTTCTGCGCCTCACTCCCGAACACGATGAGCGTCCCTCCGCCCACGACCCATTCGGCGATCGTCTGCTTGGCCGCCTGTGACGTCATCGCGTTCTGGTCGACATCGCTGCCCACCACGATCAACGTGTACGCATAGTTGGGGTCCCCGTTGGCGTCGGTAATCGCGTCGACGAGATCGTTGTCCATGACGCTCTTGAAATCCGGGAAGATGTCCCCGCCCGCCACGTATGGAACCGCGAGGCTGCTGTAGTCGCCGCTAAAGACTCCGTTGTCGAAGTCGCGCACAAGCGCGTCGATGAACGCGGCTTCGATCGCCACGGCCGGGCTCGGCGCGATCTCCTGCGTCACGCCGGTCGTCCACTGGTGCACCTCGTCGTCGCTGCTCACGACGTTGATGCAATCCCAGTTCCATGACGTGGCCAGCAGCGAAGTCCTGACGTCGGCCTTGTAGCAGCCATCGACCAGCGCGGTGACGGTCGCCGTCGCGGAGAACACGTTACTCGACAACGCGGCCGTGGTGGGCAATCCCAACGGACTCGTCGAGACGAGTCGCCAGTCGCTGAACTTTTTCTTCGTACCATCCCCTTCGAACGCCATGTACGTCAACCGGGTCGCGACGCTCGCACCCGACTTGACCCAATACATTTCGTCTGCTTCGACGAACACGTTCGTCTGCTCCGTCAGGTACGTCATGTCGACGCTGGAAAGGTCGATCACGCCTTCGCCCACTTCGCCATCGCGGTCCTGGATCTCGAAGGTGATCCATTCCTCGGCGGGATCGCCCCACGACCAGTCGGACGATTTGCGGATCGTGACCTCAAGCGTGTACTCCGCGTCCGCAACGAGGAGGGGCGTGTGCAGTGTGAATCCAACGTTCCCTTTGTCAAGCGGAATATCGAACAGCGAACCGAAGATCGCCGCGTCGGTGCCCGTGTTCTTGATGGTAAGCCGAATCGTGACGTAGCTCACGGCATCGACGACGGAGGTCGTGTACTCGACTTCTTCCGTGACCGTCGGCCCCGTCACGTCTTCGTAGTCACCGATGTAGAGCGGATGCATGATCGGATCCTTGTATCCGCTCTCGAGGATCTGGTGGACCGACGCCATGATGGGCCAAGCCCGGATGTGGAAGTCCTCCCCGTCGGCAAGGCCGAGGCTTTTTCGTGCTTCTTCGTAGTCGACGCGGTCATTCGACGGGTTCGCGTCGCCGGACGCCTTGTAGATACTCATGATTTTCGAGTAGCTCAGGTTGTTGCGAGACCGCGAATCGGCGGGGCCACGCAAGCACAATTCCTCTCCGAGGCCGAACCGGCCCTGGACCTCGCCGGCCACAGTTGCCGAGAGTGCGTCAGGATCGAAACTCGAAGAATCCACGCTCTTCGTGCCGCTCGCGTCGATGCAAGGCGTGCTGTCGTACCAGCCCTGGCCCGAGGACACGATGATGTCGGCCAACGCGGCGGCCCGCGCCTGCACGTTCGAGCTCTGCGCCGCGCTCGTGTTCGCATCCTGATCCACCGACGCCTGGGTGATGTAGTAGAAGGAGCCCACGAAGAGCATGATGGCCACGATGAACCCGAGTACCGCTGAGGCGCCGGATTCACCATCCCGGAAGCTTCTCGAAATGAATGTCCCCAGATTGGCTCGTCTTGGAATGCTATTAGGCGCTGCCCCTGAAGGATTTAATAGCGGCTGCGCGCGCGCCCGCAGGCGGCTTCAAGGTGCGGAAACAGCGGCAAACCTTGGGTCCAGGCGTGTTTGTGGCTGAATCTGGGGCCGAGGACCAAAGGATTATTAGGGCCACGTGCAAGGTTTGTCTCGGGACCCTTTGTTGTTGAACCGACGCTTTCCGCAAGTGTTGCTGGGCATGCTTTTGGGACTGTCGCTCGTCGCGATGGGAGCCGCGTTCTACCAATGGTACGCGACGGGGATCCCGGATCTTCTCATGTTCCTGCGAATCGGCCTCGTCCTACTCGGACTTCTCGTCCTCTACAACGTCGCCTCGGCGCGCGGCCACGAAGCGGCCGCCGGCTCCCGATGCGGACGCTGCGGCGCCCAGACCTTTGAAACCCTGCGAAGCCTCGACCGCCTACTCGTGACGACCTGCTTCCGCTGCGGCACCGAATCCCTCGGATCGCAACCCCCCGTCGTGGGCCGCACCGCCTAACTAACCGTGCCCATGGCGCGACAAGCCGACGACGGCAAGCCTTAAGGCCGCGAAAATCACGGCATCGAAGCATGCGCATCCTTGTCCTCGCGGCCACCCTGACCCTTTTGCTTGCCGGCTGCGCGGGAACCGCCAACGAAACCCCGTCCGACACGACCACGATGGAACCCGGCGCCGACGACCCCGCCCTCACGCAAGCGCCCGACGCAAATCAGACCACGATCAACCAAGCGCCCAACGCCACACTCACGGCCTCGAACCTGACCGGCGTCGCGCCCCTGACCATCACCTTCACCATCAACGCCTCCGACCCCGACGGCAACGAACTCAACTGGTCCCTCGACGCCGACGGCGACAACCAAAGCGACGCCAACGGAACCCAACTCCCCACGACGGCCAACTTCACCTACAATGTTCCCGGTGAATTCGTCGCCAATCTCACCGTGAGCGACGGATCACGAAACTCCTCCGCCACCGTGACCCTCAACATCACCGAAGTGGCGTCGTCGTCCATCTCTCAAAGCTTCACGGCGTCCTACACGTTCGGCGTCGAAGGCTGCGTCTCGTGGGCCGCGTACGATGCCGCCGAACGCGACCCCGCAGCAAGTGCCGGCTCCACCGCCAACGGCACCACCCGCGTCCAGTTCAACGTCAACCCGGCCACACTCAACCTCCCCTACACCGCCGTCTTTACCTTCGATCAAGGCTACTTGTTCCTCCAAGTCGCCTTCTACGACGCCGCCAACGCCCTCGTCGAGTCGAACGTGAACGATTCGCCTAACTTCGGCGGAGCCACCATGACCGGCACGGTCCCCGCCGCCGCCATCAAAGGCGTCCTCTTCGCCTGCGGTGGACCCACGTCCTTGAGCGTCACCTATACCGCCTGAGACGCACCCGGCGAACCCCCGATTCGGACCCCGAATCCGCCGCGTCACGCCGACACACTCCTCCATCCGCAAATTCTCCCTCCAGGGCGCCCCGAGGGTATTAATATGGGTTGTCCTTTCGCGCGGCCTACTTTCCCTCAAAAAGGGGATTATTTCGACGCCCGAAGAGGCTCCAAATGGCACGTGGACTCAACGCTGGACGCAAGCTCACCCTAGATCGTCAGAAGTTCCTCTGGAGCAGCCGGTACTACAAGCGCCGGATGCTACGCCTACGGGAAAAGTCTGACCCGTTGGGTGGCGTCCCGCAAGCGCGCGGCATCGTCATCGAGAAAGTCGGTGTCGAAGCCAAGCAACCGAACTCTGCGATCCGCAAGTGCGTCAAGGTCCAACTCATCAAGAACGGCCGACAGGTCACCGCGTTCGCCGTCGGTGACGGTGCGATCAACTACATCGACGAGCACGACGAAGTGCTCATCGAAGGAATCGGAGGCCGCATGGGCCGTTCCTACGGAGACATCCCGGGCGTCCGATTCAAAGTCATCAAAGTCAACAACGTGAGCCTCGACATGCTCGTCCGGGGACGCGCTGAGAAACCAGTGAGGTAAACAGCATGGCCGACCCCGAAACCCCCACGACCACCACCACTGCCGAGCCGACCACCGCGATGGAAGGCGAAGAGCAGGCCCCCGAAGCGCCGCCCGCACCGCCCGTGCCGACGGTCTACCTGCCACCGATGCCGATCTTCGGCAAGTACGCCCTCGAGAACATCACCGTCAGCGACCAAGGCATCGCTCGCTACATCAACCTCAACCCGACCGGAGTCCCACACCACTCCGGCCGCCACGCCAACACCCACTTCGCCAAGATGAAACTCAACGTCGTCGAACGCTTGATCAACCACATGATGCGCACGGAGAACTGGACTGGCAAGAAACTCTCCGCCTACAAGGTCGTCTCGACCGCGTTCAACACGATCGCCACCAAGACCAAGGAGAACCCGGTGCAGGTCTTCATCAACGCCATCGTCGCCGCCGCCGTCAAGGAAGAAACGACGCGCCTGAAGTACGGTGGCATCAGCGTTCCGAAAGCCGTCGACACCGCGCCGCAGCGCCGCGTCGACTTGTCGATCCGTTACATCGCCATGGGTGCCGTCCAGACCTCGCACCGCAACGCCAAACCGATCTCCGACTGTCTTGCGGACGAGATCATCAAGGCCTCCAAGGGCGACATCACGAGCTTCGCCATCGCGAAGAAAGACGATATCGAGCGCGTCGCCAAGAGCGCCCGTTAATCGCAATCAAGAGGTCGTGAACCATGGGACGCAAGGAAGAGATGGTCAAGAAGTCCGTCACGTTGATGACGGACCTGGACCACATCCGAAACATCGACATCGCAGCGCACATCGACCACGGCAAGACGACGCTCTCGGACAACCTCATCTCCGGGGCCGGCTTGATGTCGGAAGAGCTCGCCGGAAAGCAGCTCGTCATGGACTACGACGAGGAAGAACAAGCGCGCGGCATCACGATCTACGCCGCCAGCGCATCGATGGTCCACTCGGTGGACGGCCGCGACTACCTCATCAACCTCATCGACACGCCGGGTCACGTCGACTTCGGTGGAGAGGTCACGCGTGCGATGCGCGCGTCCGACGGATGCGTCACGGTCTGCTGCGCGGTCGAAGGACCGATGCCTCAGACCGAGACGGTTCTTCGCCAAGCGTTACGTGAGAAGGTCAAGCCGATCCTGTTCATCAACAAGGTCGACCGCTTGGTCAACGAACTCCGCCTCACCCCGGAACAGATGCAAGCGCGCCTGACCGGCATCATCGGCAAGATCAACGCGCTCATCCAGAAGATGGCGCCCGACGACGACACCCGCAAGTGGGCCGCCAAGGTCGACGACGGCTCGGTCGTCTTCGGCTCCGCCTACAACAACTGGGCCCTCTCCGTCCCGTACATGAAGAAGGCCGGTGTGACGTTCAAGGATGTCTTCACGCACTGCGAAGGCGGCACCCAGAAGGAGCTGGCGAAGAAGGCGCCGCTGCACAAGGTCTTGCTCGACGCGGTCATCAAACACCACCCGAGCCCCCTGCAGGCGCAGAAGTACCGCATCCCGCACATCTGGCACGGCGACATCAACACGATCCCCGGCAAAGCGATGATGACCTGCGACCACAAGGGCCCCTTGACGTTCATGGTCACGAAGATCATCGTCGACCCCCACGCGGGTGAAGTCGCCATCGGCCGACTCTTCTCCGGCACCATCACGCCGAGCCAAGACGTGTACGTCCTCGGTCAGCCCGGCACCAACAAGATCCAGCAGGTCGGCCTCATGGTCGGCGCCGACCGCATCACGACCGAGAAGGTGCTCGCCGGAAACATTGCCGCCGTCACCGGCCTGCGCTCCGCCCTCGCCGGATCCACCGTCACCTCTGAGAAGGACATGGATCCCTTCGAACGGATCATCCACACGAGCGACCCTGTCGTCACGATCGCCGTCGAAGCGAAGCACACGAAGGACCTTCCGAAACTCGTCGAAATCCTTCGCCTGATCAGCAAGGCGGACCCCACGATCGTGGTCCAGATCAACCAAGAGACGGGCGAGCACTTGATGTCCGGGATGGGCGAACTCCACTTGGAGGTCGTCATGCACCGCATCGCGCGTGACTACAAACTCGAGATCACGTCGTCCGAGCCGATCGTCGTCTACCGTGAGAACGTCAAGGGCTCTGGACCCGACGGTGGTTTCGAAGGAAAGTCCCCGAACAAGCACAACCGGTTCTACATGGAAGTCGAGTCGCTGCCTCCCGAGATCATCGCAGCCCTTCGCAACAACGAGATCCCGTCCGAAGTGCGAAAGCACAAGGACGTCGTGATGAAAAAGTTCCAAGAACTCGGCTGGACGAAGGACGAAGCCAAGGGTGTCACGCACATCAACGGCACCAACATGCTCGTCGACTCAACGAAGGCCATCCAGAACCTCTTCGAAACCATGGAACTCGTGAAGGAAGGCTTCGACGAGGTCTGCGGCCGCGGACCCCGAACGCAAGAACCTCTCATGGGAATGAAGATCCGCCTCGTGGACGCCAAACTCCACGACGACGCAGTCCACCGCGGTCCCGCCCAGACCATCCCCGCAGTCCGCAACGCCATCTACGGCGCCATGACGGTCTCCGGCACCACCCTCTTGGAACCCATGCAAAAAGTGGTCGTCCAAGTCCCCCAGGAACGCATGGGTGACGTCACCCGTGAAATGGGTCAACGCCGCGCCACGATCATCGACATGAAGACCGAGGGAGACTCCATCATCATCGAGTCCAAGGCACCCGTTGCGGAAATGTTTGGCTTCGCGAGCGCCATCCGCGGCGCAACCGGCGGCCGCGCACTCTGGTCGACCGAAAACACTGGGTTCGAACCCCTCGCCCCGCACTTGCTCGACCAAGTGACGCGCAAGATCCGCGAACGCAAGGGCCTCCCGCCGGAACCCTACGACGCCAACTACTACTCGGGCTAGACCAAGGCGCGAGGCTTCGCGCCTTTCTCATTCCTCCTTCCACTAACTGAACATTCGTTCCGGCTCTTCGTCCTCGTTCGTCGGGACGGCCTGGAAGACCTTGAGTTCCTCGAAATGGACCAAGGGCATGACGTAAAGTGTCTCCCATTGCTGTTTCTTGCGGTTGAACGCTGCAAAGACCCGCATGTCCTGGACCGGCCGGAACCCCTTTTCGAAGTAGTCGTTGACTTCTTTCAGGAAGGCTTCCGCGTCGCTCGAGCGAACAATGTGGGAACGCGGTGCCTTCGGTCCCTGCTTGCCCTTCTTCATAACGGGCGCCGGAAGCCAGGAGTGTGGAATAAGACTTCGCCCTTCGACCGGAAGCAGCCGAAGCCGCCGTTCGCCAATCGCCGAAGACGCGGGCCGCAAACTAACGATAAACTGTCGATTTCCATCCGGAGGCTACATAAGCGGCGACCTTTTTCGCGGCGTAATCCCGGTTGAAGGTTGAAGAGGGATCGACCGGGCGACCTCAGTAGGTTCGGGGATTATGGACATTGTAATGTTCACCGAGACCTTTTTACCGCACGCCAACGGGGTCACGACAAGTCTGCTCAATGCCCGCGAAGGTTTGAAGCGACGCGGGCACAAGGTCACGATCTACAGCGCCGGACCGCCCCTGCTTGACGCCACGGACGTCCACTTCTACGGCGGGAAGATTTTCCACCTCTACCCCGACTTCCCAATCGCGTTCTACCCCAGCCGACGAAGCATGAAGAACAACGCCCGTGTGCGTCGGGAGCACGCCGACCTCGTCCACGTCCACGCGCCCGGACCGATGGGCTGGCGCGGCTACAAGGCAAGCACCGAGCTCAAGATTCCCCTCATCCTCACCCACCACACCATCCTCGACCCCCTCGTCCGCTACGCCCCGCTGGGCTGGAAGACGATCTACCGCGCCGGTACGCGGTTCATCACCAAAAAACTCGTCAAGAAATCCAAGATCCTCATCGCCCCCTCGACCGCCACCGCCGCGGAACTCGAAGCCGCCTACCCCGAGACCAAAGGCAAGATCCGTGTCGTCCCGACAGGCATCGACATCGAACGGTTCAAACCCAACCTCGACGGCCGCGCGCTCCGCGACGACTGGGGCTTCGACGAGAACCACCGTGTCGTGCTGTACCTCGGCCGACTCTCCTACGAAAAACGGATCGACGTCCTCCTCGACGCCTTCAACCAACTCCGGAAAAAGGAGCCCCTCGCGCGGTTCGTCATCGGCGGAACCGGACCCTCGAGCGACGAACTCCAAGAACAAGCCCAACGCCTCGGCATCGACGACCTCATCCGGTTCGAAGGCCACATCCCCGGACACCGGCTTCCCCTCACGTACGCCGCCGCCGACGCGTTCGCCTCCGCGAGCGAAGTCGAAACGCAAGGCCTCACCCTTCTCGAAGCGATGGCCGTCGGCAAACCCTGCGCCGTCACCGCCTACCGCGGGTACCTCGACTTCGTCCAAGACGGCGAGAACGGCTACCTGTTCCAAAAAGGAGACGTTGCGCAGGCGGCCCAATCCTTGCGCTCGGCCCTCGACGCACCGCAATCCATCCGCACCAACGCTCGACGGACGGCAGAAAAATTCTCCGCGCAAGCGTGCGTTCAGAACCTCGAAGGCGTGTACAACGAGTCGCTCAACTAACGGCTCGCGGGAGGCCCCACGTGCGGATCCTCCACCTCAATCCCTTCTACTTCCCCTTCGCCGGAGGCATCGAACGTCGCATCCGCGAAGTCGGACGACGCCACGCCAAACGACACGACGTGCACGTCCTGACGGCACAACTCCGGGGCACGAGCGCCTCCGACAACGACGACGGCATCCAGGTCCATCGACTCCCATCAAGATTTTTTCTCCAACGATTCTACAATCCGCCCCTCGTGTCGACCAACGGTCTGGCCCACGCGATCCGCCGCATCAGACCCGATGTCATCGACTTCCATTCCCGCTGGTCGGCCTCGTACGCGAAAGCCTACAAGCACGCCAAGGCCGCCCGCGTCTTCACCTATCACAACACGTACGGCGAAGGCTCCGGCCTCCTGGGCGTCCTGAGCCACCTCAACGACCGCGCGACGCGACCGTTCATTGCCCAAAGCGACCGCATCATCGCGATCAGCCAATTCCTCGTCGAAGATCTCAAGGCGCACCGGTTCCCCACGAGTCGTGTCCGCCTCGTCCCCAACGGCGTGGACCGGGTCTCACTGCAAGCCGCCGCCAAACCACCCGAGCCCAGTCATCGGAACGTCGTCGTCGCGGTCGGACGCGTCGTGCGACTCAAAGGGTTTGACCTCCTCGTCCGCGCCCTGCCTCACCTAGATGCCGACGTCCGCGTCCTCATCTGCGGCGAAGGTCCGGAACGCAACCCGTTAAAACGACTCGCGAAGCGACTCGGCGTCGACCATCGCATCGACCTTCCCGGTTGGGTCCCGGAACCGGAGAAACTCGGAATCCTCTCCCACTGCCTCGCCTACGTCCAACCCAGCCGCTTCGAAGCATTCGGACTCGCCGCCCTCGAAGCCCTCGCCATGGGCGCCCCCGTCATCGCGACGCGCGTGGGCGGACTCCCGGAAGTCGTCGGCGACGCCGGCATCCTCGTCGACCCCGAATCCCCAACCGCCCTCGCCGCAGCAATCAACCGCCTCCACCGACAACCCGCCTCCCGCGCCGCCTTGGCCAAACGCACCACCGAACGCGCCGACGTGTACTCGTGGGACCGGGTTTCGGCCGACCTCCTCGACGTGTACCGCGAGGCGACCGAAAGTCCGAAAGTTTAAACAGCGCCAAGTATCGAGGACGAATCCCTGTGAAGGAACCGCCCCAACTCGTCAACCGCATCCTCTGGAGCGAGGTCGCCATCATCGTCTCCGCCATTCTTTATTACGAACTCGGGAACTTTTTCCTTCGCGCCGAAAAGGCGATCGCCGACGCTCACGCTCGATCCCTCTACCAACTCGAACTCGACCTCGGCATCTTCGTCGAACCCTGGTTCCAATCCGTTTTCGGCCGCGACGGCCCCATCCTGTGGCTCCTCATCTTCTTCTACGTCGGACCCCACTTCGTCCTCACGCTCGGGTTCCTCGTCTGGGCCTACTGGTCCCGATTCCCCTCGTACCCCCACGTGCGCAACTCGTTCCTCGCCTTCACCTTCCTCTCCTTCGGCTTCCAATGGCTCTACCCCTTGTCGCCCCCGCGCATGATTCCCGAAGCCGGCCTCGCCGACAGCATCGAACACACCCTCCCCGTCAGCGGCAACACGCCCTGGGTCATGCAGTTCAGCAACCCCTACGCCGCCCTCCCGAGCGTGCACTTCGGCTGGGCCCTCCTCGTGGCGATCCTCGCGATCCGATTGCAGACGAGCAAGCACCGCTGGTGGTGGTTCGCGTACCCGTTCACGATCGGCCTGAGCATCCTCTCGACCGGCAACCACTGGATCCTTGATCTCGTCCTGTCCGTGATCTTCATCGCACTCACGGAACTTCTCCTGGCGTGGGTCGAACGACGAGACTGGAACGCGCAATCGAGCGCGCCGGCACGGCGATTCTGGAAGACGCGACCGGAAACCGTCGAGGCAGAGGTCAAATAGCGTGACCCTCGACGGCTTCGACGCAGACCTCGCGCGCATCCGCGCATGGCCCACCAAACCCCGAAGCCTCACCGGTCCCAGCAACTGGCTCAACGGCATCCTGCTCTTTGCCGACTTCATCGCGAGCGTTCCGCCCACCATGTCCAGGCTCAGCTCCGGCTGGCGTAGCTACCCCAAGGATTTCGAAAAAGTGCGGTTCCCCAGCCTCGACGGCATCGAACTCGTCGGTTGGTTCGGACGATGCAAACTTCCCGGACCCCGACCCGGACTCATCCTCCTTCCCGGACTCTTCACCTCAAAAGACAACAACCGCATCCGCGCACGAAGCGTCCGGATCCTGCGCGAATGGGGATTCCACATCCTCACCCTCGACCTACGCGGCATCGGCGAGAGCCAACGCGTCCGCTCCACCCCCGGCGTCAAAGAAGCAGACGACATCGTCGCCGCCATCCGCTGGTTCGAAAAAGAGGCCGACCCGGCGCCGCTTCACCTCTACGCGGAAAGCCTCGCCGCTTCCGCGGCGCTTGTCGCTGCCGGAAGAGAGGGAGAAGCCGGACGAGAACTCTGCAGCGGCCGCGTCTTGAGCGTCTCACCGTACGCCGATCCCAGGCCCATCCTCCATCGGTTCTCCGGCCGCATCGACTGGTCCGACTTCTCACTCGCCGGACCCAAAGCGCTCTTCAAAATCATCCTGCGCATGACGGGAACAGGAGAGAGCGAGTTCGACGATTACGTCGCCAACGCCGCAAACGACTACAAGACGCCGCTCCAAGATCTTCTTCGACAGAGCACGCCACTCGAATTCATCGAACACGTGCGCACCCCGACGGCCATCATCCATTCCGTCGACGACGCCATCGTACCCGTCGACCACGCCCACCAACTCCTTGCAAAAGCCAACGGCAACGGCGCCTTCGGTGCCATCATCTTGCCGTGGGGCAACCATTGCCTCTACGAAATGGCCGAACCTGACTGGTACTGGAAAACGATGCGAACGTTCTTCGGCGCACCCGCGTCGACGCCCGAAGCTTAATCGGTGCGCGGCGGACCCTGCACGATGACGACCTGCTGTTGCTGCCGTTGCCGGGGCCCATATCGTTCATGTCCCCCGACCGCGATGCCCGCGGCCAAGACCGCGAGCCCGAGACCGGAGACCAGGAAACTACCGCCGACGATGGCGATCCCGGCTTCCTTGGCCGCTTCGCCTTCGCGTGCTTGACGCATGTCCGTAAAGAGGAGTCCGTCGTCCGAGTCGGCCGCTTGCATCTCGCCGTACAGGACCGCGAAGCCGCCCACGAACAACCCCAACAATCCACCGATCAGCACGACGACGCCGAGAATCTTCAGAAGTGTGCCCCCCACAAGCCGTCCCCCCGTGGAAACGCTGGAGACCTGGGACGATTTTTATGGTTGCCGGGTCTCATCGGCGGCCCCGTCGGAGGGCAGGATGTCGCTTAGATCGAACGTGATCTCCCCACGGGCAAGGCCCGCCGCTTCCTGCTCCGGGATCCGTTCCGACTTGGCCTTATCATGGACGATGAGGCTGTTGCCGTACGGATCCTCGATGATCACGGTCAGTGACTGGTTGCCTTTGCGCGCCAGGGCCATCTGGTCGAGGCGCTCCTCGATGAGTTTCCGCTGGTCATCCGAGTCGGCGTCGCGATGCAGCTGATCCAAGATCTGCTCCACCCGCACCAAGATACCCTCCACGTTCGTCACGAACGCCTCGCTCGCGGGACCCGGTTCGATCAAGACGCCCAACTCGGGGATCCGTAGCGTTCCGCTGGTCGAGCGCACGACCCGGACGCTCATGTGCTCCGCGCTCGTCGTCTTGAACGTCCACCGCTTGGGTTCGTGGGTCTTTCCATGGATCACGTCGGTGTGCCGGAACCCGCAGGACGAGCAACTGACGATCGTCTGCAGTAAATCCCCAAAATAGGGGACGTCGAGGTCCATCGCCGTGTAATCGACGGTCTGTTTGTGGCACGCCGGGCACGGCGAGGCCAACCGCATCTTGCGGGTGCCCATGGAAGGTTCCACTAGGCACAAGTTGTAGAAAAAGGAGAAGTCGCGCCGGTGTGACCCGGCACGACGTTCGTACTCGTTACTGGACCCGGAGTTTCTGGCGGTCGATCTTGACGCCCGTCGGGGTCAGGAGCAAGAGGCTCTTGCCGAACCCGGCGATGTCGCCGCCGCAGTCCGTCACGGCGGATTTGAACTCGTTCGTGGCGCGGCGGAGCGTGACTTCGTCGTCGGCGATGCCGGAGAAGTCAAGGATCATCATGTTGCCCTTGTAGAGGTAGTCGACGAAGCCCTTGACGTCCTCGAGCTTCGACAAGTCCGCCACACGGACATACATCGCGGCCGCAGCGTCGTGGCTGGTCGATTCTTGGACGTATTCTCCAAGGTCGACGTAGTCATTCGTGTCGCGTCGTCGTGAACCGAACAGCTTTGCTAGTCCCATCAGTGCATCCCTTCCTAGCCGATGTTTGAAAGGACGGCGTCTTACATTCTTAAGGCTCGCGTTTTGATTTTTCGCGGTTTTTCCGGCGAGGAATCATTTCTCGTCGTCGGCGGCCGGGGCGGGCGTTCCGCCGGCCGGCTGGGTTTCTTCCTGACCCCAAATCCAAAGGCGGTCGCCGACGAAATGGAGCGACTTGATCTGCTTCCCCTTGGTCTTCGCCTGAAGCGTCGCGGCGTCGGAGAGGGCTTGCCCGACGGCCAAGGGTTTCTTGTGCCGTTCTTCGCGCACCCAGACGAGGTCGCCGGGCTTGATGTCGGGATCCGCGTCGACGATGCCGGGGCCCATCACGTCGGCGCCGTTGGTGACGAACCGGACCGCACCCATGTCCACGGTGACGAACCGTTTCGACGCGCCGTACTTCAAGAGGCCACGGACCGCGAGCACGGGCTTGTCTTCGTGCATCAGGCCGATGATGTCGTGGCCCAGCAGGATGACGCGTCCGCCTTCGTAGTCCCCGAGCTCGACCGGCTCTTCCTCGGAAAACATGGTCGTCGTGCCTAACTCGCTCGTCAAGCGCGCGGATAGGTCCTCGATCTCTTTGCGTCGAAGCCGTGCACGGTTGCGGATGCGCAGTTCCATGGACGGGTCCCCCAAGGACGAGCCCCTCGATAAACCGGTTGGCGGCTACGGTGAGGTCAGCGTGAGCGTGTACTCGCTCCCGGGAATCGCGGTGAGGCTGCAGATTTCGACCTCGTCCGTGCCCTCCGGGACGATGCCCGTCGCCGTGGCCTTGGAAACGTAGGCGCCGCCGGAGTACCAGTACATTCCGAACGAACCGTCGCCGGGTGAAAGCGTGTAGGACCATCCGGGGGCTGCCGGAGCGAGGTCGTAGATGTTCCCGTCGATGTCGTCGTTGAGGCAAACGAATTGGTCCGCGACCGGGAACGGGATGGCCGCGGAGCCGGTGATCACGTGTGTCTGAGGCTCGCCCGCGAGGGCCGCGGTGACGTTGATGGCGACCGTGATGTTGTCGACGTTGACGCCGTCGTTCACTTCGAAGGTGGCCGTGAAGTTTCCGACCGCCGTGTAGGTGTGGTTGATGATCGCTGGCAACTCGGTGCCGGTGAGGTTGTCGGAGGCGTCACCGAGGGCGAAGGTCCAGGTGAGTCCCTCGCCTTCCGGGTCGGTCGCGTTGAGGGTGAAGGTGACGTTGAGGGGCAAAGCGCCTGTGACGTTGTCGGCTTCGATCGACCCGACCGGCGCCTCGTTCGTCACGTTCTCGGTCGAGTTTGTCGCGGCCGGGCTCGTCGAGCTCGGTGCAGCCGATGCGCTGGACGACGACGGCGCCGGGGTGGCCTGCTCCTCGCCGCCCGTGTCGATACAGCCCGCGAGGACCAACACAAGCGACAGTACCCAAATCCACCCGTGTCTCATGGGGTAAAGAGTGCCCCGTCCGTCGGATAAAGGTTCGCGACCGACGACCGACGCGGCGCGAGGCGCGCGTCGTGCTCTTACGCCAAACACGCGCACCCGTGCAGTTAAATAGAAGGCCTGTTTCTCGCGGCACCCTCCTATGGGCAGCCGCCCGCTCGACATCCTCCACAACGCGCTCAACCAACGCGTCGTGGTGGAGATGCGCGCAGGCCGGTCTTACCGTGGGACATTGGAAGGCTACGACCACCCGCACATGAATCTCGTCTTGAAGGACGCGGAAGAGGTCCAGAACGGCAACCTCGTCCGTAAGCTTTCGAACGTGATCGTGCGCGGCGACGCGATCGTGTGCATCCTCCCCTAAACAAAAAGGCGTGACAATCCATGGTGAAGGGCACACCCTCCCACTTCGGCGGCAAGAAAACGCACATCATGTGCCGACGCTGCGGCCGCGCAACGTACCATGCGCAGAAGAA